>JBEPVA010000354.1:0-1518 GCA_041691295.1 Gemmatimonadota bacterium | reverse complement strand
GACCGCAGCGAGCGCAGCCGCGCGCCGCTCAATCCCTCGATCCGCACCGAGCGCTTGGCATTGGCCCCCGGGTACAGCGTCTCGAGGCGTGCCGCCAGCGCCTTGGCTTCCTGACTGGCGCTGGCCGGAAGAACCCCGGGCTTGATCCGCCCGACGACCTGCAGGGCATGAATGCCCCGGCCGGCCTCCAGCCGCCCAGGCACCAACGGAGACCAGATATCGGCGCCGCCGAACCGCAATCCCGGCGGCATGACCCCAATCACGGTGTGGGGGATTCCGTCGAGTTGGATGACTCGGCCGAGAACGGCGGCATCGCCGGCAAACCGGCTCAGCCAGATCTGATGACTCAGTACGGCGACCGCCGGCGATCCGGGCTTTTCCTCGTCGTCACGGAAGCGGCGCCCGAGCGGCGGCTCCACCTCGAGCACCTCGAACAGATTGGCCGTGGCAAGACCGTTGACAACATGGTGAGCTTCCCCGCCCGACACGGTCAGAGTGGCCGTCGGGGTACGGTAGGCCGCCAGTTCACTGAACGAGTGCAGCTCACGCCGATAGTCCTGGTAGTCGGGGTAGGAGGTCCATTGCCCGATCTTCATCTCGTCCCCGTCGGTGGGCTGCCCGAAGATCTCGTAGAGCTGATCGGGTCTGGCAAAAGGAAGCGAGCGGAGCAACACCGCGTTGACCACGCTGTAGATGGCCGTGCTCCCGCCAATGCCCAGGGCAAGCGTCAGGACGACGACGAGGCTGAAGGCGGGGCGGCGCACCATCAACCGCAGCGCGTACTTGAGATTCTGGCTCATGGCAAACGGCTCCTGATGGTGATGGCGATGCCAGAGCGCGTCCGGTATTGCGCCGAGGCAGCGGAGCCGGATACGGAACGGCCCTGCCGAATCCGGATCTGCGGCCGCTGCCGCCACTTCTCCCTGCCACTCGGCACGCCACTCCTCGCGGCAATCGGCCGGTACCAGCGGCGCGATGGCATCGATGATCCGACTGCCGGCGATTCGACTCATGCCCGCCCCGGGCGCAGCGCCCCGCTGCCGGCAAACTGGCGGGTGACCTTCGGGTGCTTTTCGAGGGCTTCTCGGACTGTGGCGGTGCCGGGGCCGGTGACTTCGTAGTAGCGGCGGGGTGGCCGGGTCTCGGACCGGGCGAGGTGGATCGACTCCCAGGCCGATCGGAGCAGCCCGGCCTCCTCGAGGCGGCGGAGAATCGGGTAGACCGTGCCGCTGGGGAGTCCGGTGGCATCGATGATATCGAAACCGTGGCGGACGCCGCGGAAGACGGCGTACAGCACCATGGTGGTGGGGCGGGTCAGGCGGGGGGCAGGGCTCATGGGTGGTAGGGCAGGACGAACACTACCTATGTAGAGTTTCGTTGAGAATACGGACCGATCGGTGAACCGTCAAGACCGGTTGCGGGTTCACGATTCCGGGTTCACGGTTCACGGTTCGACACTCGAGGGTCGAGGGTCGAGGGTCGAGGGTCGAGGGTCGAGGGTCGAGGGTCGAGGGTCGA
>JBEPVA010000353.1:0-1574 GCA_041691295.1 Gemmatimonadota bacterium | reverse complement strand
GGCCGGCCTGGGGTGGGCGGCGGCCCCCGCTACACTCGGCGCCCCACCCCCCCCATCCCCCCCCCGCCCGCCCCGCGGGCGGCCCGGCACCTGCCGGTCGTCAATCGAACCCAGTTGGCCAATGGTTCTGCTGAGCAGGTCCCTCTGTTGCTTCGCGCCCGCTCGCTTCGCGAGGGGCGACGCCTCGGGATGAGGTGGTGGCAAGAGTGTCCAGCCGAACTCACCCACCATGGAATTTGTGTTCGCCAGGACACGAAATCGTTTAACCCTCGACCATCGACCATCGACTCGTGACCTCTCAAGACATTCCCGCACAAGGGCTTACGAGCCGCTATCCAGGCATTGCCCGAACTGGTGCCACAGTTGCCTTTCCCTCCCCCAGCAGTCAACCAATCGCGCCTCGGCGCACCACCAGGGGGAGGACACCATGTTCAGTCAGTCTCGCCGTTTCACCGTTTCAGGTGCCACGCTGCTGGCGTGCGCACTGCCGTTTGCCTTTGGCTGCGGCACCCAGTCGAGCAAGAAGGAAGTCTCGGTCAAGGATGCGACTCCGGTCACTGCGCCGGCGCCCAGCGTCGATACACCGGTATCGACGGCCTCCGACGAGCCGGTGATTCCGGTTAATGTTTCCTTTAAGGAGGCGCACGCGGCCTACACCAATGGCGACTACGCCAACGCGGTCCTGCTCTTCAAGGGCTATACCAACAGTCACACCGAAAACGCCTGGGGCTACTACATGCTGGGGCTTTCGGCCTGGAAGTCCGGCGATCTGGCCGGCGCCGAGCTGGCGTTCAATACGGCGCTGACGCTGGAGCCAGCCCACGAGCGGAGCCTGTTCAACTCGTCCCGGGTACTGATCGAGGACGGCAAGGCCAGCGAAGCGCTGCCGCGGGTCGAGGAAATCCTGAGCCAGAACCCGGGCTCCGGTGAAGGATACCGGCTGCTTGGCCGCACCCAGTATGCCCTCGGCAAGGTCGACGAAGCGATCGACGCCTATCACCAGGCGCTGGCCATCGACGTCAATGACGTCTGGGCGATGAACAACCTCGGCCTGATCCTGATTCAGCAGGGCCGGTTCGAAGAGGCGGTGCCGGCGCTGGCCCGGGCCGTCGAGCTCCAGGGCACCTCGGCCGTGATCCAGAACAACTTGGGCGTGGCGCTGGAGCGGACCGGTCGGTTCACCGCGGCCACCGCGGCGTACGAAGCGGCGCTGGCGGCTGACAGCGGATATACCAAGGCTTCGGTGGCACGCACCAGAGTTACTGGCAGGACCGATGTGGAAGGCGTGGGGTCAGACCTGGCTTCGCTGTCGGTCGGGTTCCAGGACCTGGAGCAGGGCTGGAAGAATGGCCCGACCGATTCGGTCAGCACCGTCGCGACCCAGAACAGCGATACGATGGCGGGCGAGACGGAGGCGTCGAAGCAGTAGGTGAGACGAGAGACTAGAGACGAGAGGCAATATAGGCTGGAGTCTCTAACCAGGCGCCGGATCGGGGATGCGCTCCGGCGGTTGGGGGTTTAATGCCCCGGGTGATAATAACCACGTAGCGGTTGGGGCGCGGGAGATTGGGGGC
>JBEPVA010000352.1:0-1576 GCA_041691295.1 Gemmatimonadota bacterium | reverse complement strand
ACGGCAGTAGTCACGCAACAGCGTCTTCCGCCAGCCCGGCCCCCAGAGCGCCAGTCCGTACTCGACCAGGCCACCCAGCAGCATTTCCCGGGATTCGGTGGCCCGGCCGGCAAACACCACGTTGGCGCGGAACGGACCTCGTGCGCGCATCGGCCGGTGGAACGAGGGATCGCAGGCCAGCGCGAGATAGCTGGCCTTGCCGGGGAAGTCAGCCTCGAGGGCCTGCACCACATCGGTGCCGGACGAGAAGATCCGGTCATAACCCTTGGCCACGAACTTGAGCGCCGGCAGGTCGGGCATGTCATCGGACGTCCAGAGGCCCCAGCGGGCCTGACTCAATGCCCGCAAGGTGCCGAGATCGGCGGCATCGAGTGATTCGCGACGGGCCACCAGCACCAGGTCAGGTGAGGTGGAGCGGATGGCCCGCGCCACCCGCTCGGCCAGATCGAGCCGCCGCAGCCGCTCCAGTACGCTGCCGCCGGTGACCTCGACCGCCGTCACCTGACAACCATGACGCTCCAGCGCCCGCCGGCGCAGCGCACCGTCAGCATGGAAGGTGTCGTCGGACCGGTCGACCAGCACCACGCGGGCGCCCTGGAATCCGCCGGCCATCAGTTATTCCTCGCCGACGGCGGCCGCGACCACTTTCTCGTCGCGGAACTGCAGGTCGTACAATCGCCGGTAGAGTCGTCCGGCCTGGAACAGCTCTTCATGACTGCCCTGCTCCGCCACCCGCCCCTGGTCGAGCACGATGATCGTGTCCGCATGGCGCACCGTGGCCAGTCGATGGGCAATGACGAGCACCGTTCGATCCTGCATCAGCCGGTCGATCGCCTCCTGGACCAGTCGTTCGCTCTGGGTGTCGAGGGCGCTGGTCGCCTCGTCGAGCACCAGGATTGGCGGATCGCGCAGCAGCGCCCGGGCGATCGCGATCCGCTGGCGCTGTCCCCCCGAGAGCCGGGTGCCGCGCTCACCGAGGACCGTGTCATAGCCGCTGGGCAGACCGCGGATGAACTCCGCCGCGTTGGCCGCTTCGGCGGCGGCCTCGACCTGCGCCCGGGTGGCGCCGGTGCGGCCGTAGCCGATGTTGGCGTGCACCGTGTCGTTCATCAGGACGGTGTCCTGACTGACCACTCCCAGCAGGGCGCGGAGCGACTGGCGGGAAAAGGCATTGAGTGGAGTGCCGTCCAGCAGCACCTGTCCAAGGGTCGGGTCGTGGAACCGGGGCAGCATGTCGACCAGGGTACTCTTGCCCGCGCCCGATGGGCCGACCAGGGCAACGATGTCGCCGCGCGGCACCCGGAAGCTGACATCGTGCAGCACCGGCGGATTGCCCTCATAGGCAAAGGTGACGTGATCGAACACCACGTCACGCTCAAAGGTGGCCTGCCGCACTCCCGGCGGATCGATCTCGGCGGCGGGGCGGTCGAGCACCTGGAAGATCCGTTCAGCGCTGGCGAGTGCCGTCGAGATCTGGCTGGGAAACTGACTGATTGACTTGAGCGGCGACATCATCTTGAGCGCGAACACCAGGAAGACGATCAGCACCTGCGGTGCCAGGATCGAGCCGGTGACT
>JBEPVA010000351.1:0-1603 GCA_041691295.1 Gemmatimonadota bacterium | reverse complement strand
CGGAATCTGTCAAGTCAACTGAGACAGTTGCGGTCAGTTCATTTGGGGTTCGAGGTCGGGCTGGTTGATCCAGGACTGGGTCGGCATCACCGGCGGGTGCGGTCGTCGACTGAAGCGTTCGGGGTGGGCGTGGTAGGCGGCGGTGAGGGTGTTTTGCCGGTCCTCATCGATCGCGTCAGCGGTGCCGAAGTGCACCGAGGCCGGTGTGTGCCAGGCGATGCCGGAATGCCGGTGGATGTAGTTGTACTCGTGGAAGAACCCGGCGCAGAACTCGCGGGCGTGGGCCAGTGAGGCGAATGCTGCCGGGAAGTCGGGCAGGTACTTCAAGGTCTTGAACTGCGCCTCGGAGAATGGGTTGTCGTTGCTGACCCTGGGTCGGGAGTGGGAGCGGGTCACGCCGAGATCGGCGAGCAGCGCGGAGACGGGTTTGGAGGTCATCGAGGTGCCGCGGTCGGCGTGCACGGTGTGCGGGGTGGCGCCGTTGCGTTGGATCGCCTCGGCGATGAAGTCCTTGGCCAGCAGCGATTCCTCGACCGGGGAGATGATCCAGGACGGGTTGAACCGGGAGAAGATGTCGATCAACACGTAGAGCTGGAACCAGATCCCCTTCGCCGGGCCGCGCAGCTTCGTGTGAGGCTCGATGTCCCACGTCCACACCTGCGATGGGCCATCGGCGAGCAGCTCGGGTTTCACCTTCGCCGGGTGGGTGGCCAACCGTCGGCGTTCCCGGCTCTGCCTGGCCTGCCCGGCGATGCGATACATGCTCGAGGGCGAGCACAGGTAGCGGCCCTCGTCGAGCTCGCGGGCCCAGATCTGGCCGATGGACAGATCCGCATACGCCGGCGTGTTGATCAACGTGAGCACCGCTTGCCGCTCATCGAGGGAGAGCGCTTGGCCCTTGTCCGGGATCAGCCGCGCCGGCCGGGGCCCATGCAGCGGACCGCGGGCGTGGCGATAGTGGCTGGCCCGCGCTCGCCCGATCAGCCGGCAGGCCCGCAGCACGCTGACACCGGCGCCGCGCAGCTCGTCGAAGGTGCCGCTCATCGCGGCGCCGACGACGTGCTCGTGCCCGTGCTCTCGGAGATGCCCTCCAAGAGCCCTTGCAGTTTTCCCATGATCTCCACCACCGCCTGCGACTTGGCCAACTCGCGGGCCAGTCGCTGGTTCTCCGTCCGCAACCAGTCAGGATCGCCCTTCCCCGCCGCTGCCCGGTGCCGCCGCCGTGGCGCTAACGCCTCGCCGGCCAGCCTGTCGCGGGCCACGGCCCATTTCCGGATCTGGGACTGGTACAGGCCTTCCCGGCGAAGCACGCCGGCCTTCTGGCCGTGCGGAGCCGCTTCATACTCGGCGATGACCCGCGCCCGGTACTCCGCGGTGAACGAACGCCGGAACGGACGCGCCGCCGGATCGGCAACAAATTCCGCCGAATGATCATCTTCGGTGGGAAGGGCAGGACTGCTGCTAGTCACGAAACTGTCTCCTGTCACGCCCTACCGGAATCTGTCAAGTCAAATGAGACATTTTGGGTTAGTTTATTTGGGGTTCGAGTTCGGGCTGGTTGATCCAGAATTGGGTCGGCATGACCGGCGGGTGAGGCCTTCGG
>JBEPVA010000350.1:0-1638 GCA_041691295.1 Gemmatimonadota bacterium | reverse complement strand
TGATCGGCGTTCTCCGGCTTGATCACCTGCGGGTCCAGGTCCATCGCCTTGTCGGTCCTGCGGGGTTCCGTCGGATTCATCGTACCCTCCTCGTGTGAATGGGGACAGCCTGTTCTTTCATGCAGCGACCAGTCATCGATGAGCCCGGGCAAATGGCCCCCGCTGTCGAAGGCCCGCTTCTCGTCCGTCCTGACCCGCTCGGTCGAACGGTCCCAGCGGCTGGCATCCGGTGCTCCTCCGATTCTAATGTCAGATACACAATGGCGCCGGGGGCGCAACTGGCCGTCAGCCGGAGCGTCAACTGGCTGCCTCGGGCCGAGTTGCCGCGGGGCGCGCCCTTGCCAACCCGGTGTCCCGCCCCCACCCTCAAGCCATGACCACCGCTGAAGAATCATCCGCTTCCGAGTCAGCCGCATCCGACGACCACGCCGGCCCGCCCAGGCCGAGCCGGCAGAACATCGATGTGTTCGGAATGACCCATCAGGGACTGGTCCGCAAGGAAAATCAGGACCAGTTCCTGATTGGCAGTGTGCACAAGGCGCTGCAGGTCCACCAGAGCAGCCTCCCCGAGGGAGAACTGGGCAGTCTGCTCAGCCCTTCACGGGGCTGGCTGTTTCTGGTGGCTGACGGCGTGGGCGGAGTGCCGGGCGGCCAGCAGGCCAGCGGCACCGCCCTCAAGGCCATCGCGGCATATGTCACCCACGCGATGGCACTGTATACCGAATTCAGCCCCGAGACCGAGCCGGCCTTTCTCGAGGACCTGCGCAAATCGGTCGAGCGGAGTCACGAGGCAGTGCTCGCGGCCGGCCAGGCGGACGGGTACCATGCCGGCATGGCCACGACGCTGACAATGGTCGCGGTCCGCTGGCCCCGCGCTTACCTGGTCCACGTGGGCGACAGCCGCTGCTACCGGCTGCGCGACGGGGCGCTCGAACTGCTGACCCGCGACCAGACCCTGGCCCAGGCGCTGGTGGATGCCGGCGCGCTGCCGCCGGAAGCCACCGAGCAGTCCGGGCTCAAGCATGTGCTCTGGAGCGCGGTGGGTGGCAGCGAGGCCAAGATCGAGGTCCGGGCGTCGGACCAGCGCTGGGAGGACGTCATGGTGCTGTGCAGCGATGGCCTCACCAAGCATGTCAGCGACGACGAGATCAAGGCTCAGCTCGAATCCGGCGACTCGGCCGAAGCCATGTGCCGTCAGCTGATCGAACTGGCCCTGGGCCGCGGCGGCACCGACAACGTGACGGTGATTATCGGTCGCCTGCGGCGCTGAGCGATCTGCTGGCCTTTCCCTCCGCGAGAGCCTACTTTGAGGTCGGTCCGCATCAAGCAGACCGGCCTTTCGTGCCCCTCCGCCAGAGCAATTGACCGACACCCTCGAACGTCTGCAATCGGCCATCCAAGACCGCTACCATCTCGAACGTGAGCTGGGGGCCGGAGGCATGGCCACGGTCTTCCTGGCCGAAGATCTCAAGCACGGCCGCCGGGTGGCCATCAAAGTGCTCCACCCGGAGCTGGCCGCCTCGATCGGCACCGAGCGGTTCGACCGCGAAATCAGGCTGGCCGCCGGCCTCCAGCATCCCCACATCCTCGGCCTGTACGATTCCGGCGAGGCCAACGGCCTGCTGTACTACGTCATGC
>JBEPVA010000349.1:0-1817 GCA_041691295.1 Gemmatimonadota bacterium | reverse complement strand
AGGGACCCTGGCCCGGCAATGTGCGGCAGCTCAGAAACCTGATCGAGTCGATGGTGGTGCTGGCGCCGGGCCGGAAGATCGAAGCCAGCGACATCCCGTCCGACATTCTGGAGGGCGCCAACCGCCTGGTACCGGCTCGGCTCAACGGCAGCGCCGAGGTGGGTTCTCAGGAGATCGAGTTCATCCTGCGGGGCCTCATGGACTTGCGGCTGCAGGTCGACGAATTGCGCCGCCGTCTTGACAGTGGCACTAGTAAGGTGCAGCTGATCGAGGTGCCGCAGGCAGCGCAACTGTCTGATTTCTCGTCAGAGCCCGAGGCAGAGCCAGAAGCGGTCATCTACAGGACTGGCATGACTATGGCTGATATGGAGCGGGCAGCTATCGAGGTCGCCCTGCGAGAAAGTGCCGGCAACCGCCGCAGGGCGTCAGACATGCTGGGAATCGGGGAACGGACGCTATACCGGAAGATCAAGGCCTATAAACTGGACTAGGTGCAGTGGCATAAGTGCAACAAGTGTGCACTCTTGGGTGTTTTGTTGATTGACACTGCCGGGGCTGAGCCGCATATTGGAGCTAGTTCCCCCGGCTTCATAATCTTTCAGGATCAGGCTCCCCGTGTATTCGATCGACCCGCAGGCATGTGTCGCCTGCCTGGCCTGCGTACGCGTCTGCCCAACCGAGGCAGTCGCTGTCACGGATCAGGCGGTGCGGATCGTCGATGAGGCCTGCGTGCGGTGCGGATTGTGTGTTCCCGCCTGTCCGCATAACGCGATCGATGCCAGCGGTGAATTGGGCCGCGCCATTGCCATCGCGGCGCGGGGCAGCGGTGTGCTGGTGCTGAGTGCCGAGGCCACAGCCCATTTCTATCCGGCCACACCTGAGCAGCTGGTCAACGCCTGTTACGCGGCGGGATTCCGGGTGGTGTCCCGCGGAGTGGTGGGTGATGAACTGGTGGCGGCGGAATATCTCAAGCTCTGGGATGACCCCGGCTTTGGTACCGTGATCCGCTCGACTGATCAGGTCGTGGTGGAAACGATCCGCAGTCAGTATCCCGAGCTGGTGCCCTACCTGGCCCCGGTGGCCATTCCCGCCGTGGCAGAGGCTCGCTATCTCCGGGCCCAGCACGGCGGTGATCTTGAAATCGTGTTCGTCGGCGTCAATCCGCCGGCCAATCATGCCGAGATCGATGCGGCGATCGTGTTCAGCGACCTCGAACACCTGCTCAAGCTGCGGGGCGCCAACCCGCTCTCGCAGGCGGAGTTCTTTGTCCGGATTCCAGAGGAGCGCCGCCGGCACCTGAGCGCCGCGGGCGGGATGCCGCTGGCCATTCTGGAAGAGGCCCGGCAATCGAGCCGCCGGTTCCGGAAAATGCGCGGCCTTGGTGAACTGGCCAGCCTGGCCCGGGCGGTGGCGGTGGACCGGCTCGACCTCGGCTTCGTTGACATCCTGTCGTACGAGGGCGCGCTCGACCATCCGCTGTCGGGCCCGCGGGAAGAGCTGCACTGGCGCCGGGCGCTGGTCGAGAGTGCCGAGCCGCCCCGCAGCCGGTATCCGGTGGTCGATGCCATGGTGGTGGCCAGCATCGGGGCCATCTTCGAGATCCGGACCCATCCCGTGGACCCCGATCCGCTGGCGGTGCAGGCGGTGCTCGATGAAATCGGTCTCGGTCCCAACGGCAAGCCATGGGACTGCCGGGCCTGCGGTTACGTGAGCTGCCAGAAATTTGCCGAGTCCGTGGCCGTGGGCCGCGCCGTCCTGCGGCAGTGCGTCCCGTGGCAGGCCCGCCGGGCCGAGCATGCGGTGCAGGCCCTGTCTCT
>JBEPVA010000348.1:0-1820 GCA_041691295.1 Gemmatimonadota bacterium | reverse complement strand
TTATAATATCCAGCTACCGCAAAGGTGCCTTGCAGGTTGCCGATTGCACCGTTAATGACCACGCCGCCGGTGGTACCGGTCATGGCCGCCGAGGAGAACAGGTTGCCGCGCACGTCCAGCGACTGGGTCCCGAACGCCATGGTGCCGCCCCCCGCTCGGCGGAAGTCACGCGAGACGATGGCGTTGGTGGCCAGCGTGACCGTGCCGCTCGCCGGCGAGACCTCCAGGTCGCGGAAGTTCGACAGCCCCGGATTGGCGAAGCTGATAACGCCACCGGCGCCGTTGAACAGCGTTTTATGATTGCCATTCGGCTTGAAGCTCTGGACGCCGCCGCCCTGCTCGACCAGCGAATCGCCGATGACGAGCACGCCGTCGGTCATCGAGGCTGATTCGTCGCCCCCGCCGAAGATCGCGGCCTGGCTCACCTTCATCGAATCCAGCGGGTTGGTCATCACCAGCTGGCCATTGCCATCGATCACCAGCCTCGGCGTCGTGACGACGTGGCCTGCCATCGTGAGGATGCCGCCGCTGGTCACCCGCAGCGTGCTGGCGCCGGTCATTGTCAGCCCGGTGGCCAGGGCATAAGTGTCGGCCATCCGGATCGGCGCGCCGATGGTGCCGCCGAGGGTGAAGTTGTGGCCGGCCAGGACCAGGGTACCGGTGCCGACACCGATGATGGTGCCGAGGGAACTCAGGTTGCCGTTGACCTGCAGGTCGGCATTGCTGACCGTGAGGGTGGCGCCGGCGTTGACGGTGAGGTCGCCGACCAGGTTGCCCGCGGTCAGGACCGGTGCCACGGTCGCGGCGGCGATCACCACCTTGTCGGCGGGGCCGGGGACGGTGCCGGTGCTCCAGTTGCTGCCGGTGGTCCAGCTGGCGGTGGCGCCCTGCCAGGTAAAGGTTGGCGCTGCGGGCGGCCACGCGATCACGGCACCGCCCAACTGTTGGATGAAGGCGCCCGGAGAGGCCGGTGTGGCGCCGGCGATGTTCAGCGTCAGCGGAATCCCGTTGGAGGGATTGTTGTCGGTCGCTGAGATGTAGAACCCGCCGGCGGTCGGAGTCACGCTGAATACCAGGTTGTTCAGCACGATCGGGGTTGCAACGCCCGGGTGCAGCACGGTGAGCTGGGTGGCCGTGGTCGGCAGGCCCTGGAAGGTGGCGTTGTCGAGTGAGAAGGCGGTGCCAACGCCGGTCTGGCTGATCCGCACCAGGAGGTTATCGAATACGGTCGGGCCAGCGGCGGAGTGATTGCCGAACTGCAGCGTGCTGCCGGTGGCAAAGGCGCCGTGGATCGTCGCAGTGCCTCCCACGGTCGTGGCTAGCGTGCCGGTTACGATGGCGACGCTGTCGATCGTCATGGTCCCGCTGCCGGTCCAGGTCAGGTCGTTAAACCGGTTCTGATTGGCGGCGGTGCCGCCGGTCGCGAAGAGGATGATCGGGTTGGCGCCAGTCAGCACCGTGGTGTGCGTGCCGGTCGCCTGGAAGTTGGCGCCGCCGTACGGCGAAGTCTGGCTGAAGTTGCCACCAACCACGAGCACGCCGGCGGTCAGATTGGCCGGATTGGCGCCGGCGCCAGCGTTAAACGCAACTGAGCCGGTCACCAGCAGGCTGTCGAGCGGGTTGGTCATTACCAGCCGGAAGTTGCCCAGACCAACACTCGAGAGATTGCCGCCGACCACCACGGTGTGGCCGTTGAGGGCCAGGTTCTGGGTCTGGATCCCACCGAGAGTCAGGTCGCCGGTGATGGTGGTCCGGCCAGTGAAGCTCGGGTTGGCCGGGCCCGCTTCGGTCTGGACGGTAAGGTTCTGATAGGTATACGG
>JBEPVA010000347.1:0-1850 GCA_041691295.1 Gemmatimonadota bacterium | reverse complement strand
AGACCAGGCCCGCCGAACCAGGAATGGCCAGAACCAGCATGGAAAGTGAACCCCGGTCACAGCCGCATGACTCGGTGCAAGGCCTTTCCCTGGCTGAGCGCCAGGCCTATGAGTAAACTCTGATCCGGGGCCTCTGTCATGAGGGGGCGCTGGAGGTGGCCATCAGGACCCGCCGCGCGGCCCATTCCTCCGCCGGCAGCTCGTGAACGCACTACTCGGCAGTGCCATGCGTGCCCCCACCCTACAGGTCGATTGAGCCTGCCCCTGTCATTGCTGCCTTCAGTGCCTGCGCTCCGGATTCTTCGTCGCGATACGCGTGGCAGCTCCTCGCCGGTCGTCGTCGAAACGGCCGAGGGCAGCTACTTCGTCAAGCTTCGCGGGGCCGCCCAGGGTACCTCGGCGCTGGTCGCTGAAGTCATTGTCGCTGCACTGGCCGAGCGGATCGGGCTGCCGGTGGCGCCCAGACGCATCGTGGTTCTCGGCGTGGCGGTGCTATCCGAAGACCGCAACGATGAACTGGCCGACCTGCTCAGGGCCAGCCACGGCGAGAACCTTGGCTTCCTCTACCTGCCCAACGCCCGTCCGTTCACGCTGGCGGACCTTGGACAGGTGACCAGGGATTTTGCGGCTCAGGTCCGCTGGCTGGATTGGCTGGTGCTCAACCCCGATCGCAGCCCCAGGAATCCCAACCTGATGGTCGACGGATCGGCGCTCTGGCTGATCGATCATGGAGCCGCGCTTCCGTTTCAGCACGACTGGGCGTCGGTGACCGAGGCCAGCCCGGGTCGTCCAGAACTGGCCACTCCGCACGTGCTTGCCCCCCTGGCCGGTGACATCGCTCAATGGGATCCTTTCCTGACCTCATTGGTCGGGCGCCAGCAACTGCTCGAGGCGGTAGCGGAGGTTCCCGATTCGTTCATCCGGCCGCTGCTGACGGCGGGAGAGGTGGAAGCGGGGATAGCGCGGCGCCGGGAGGCCTTTGTAGCCTTTCTCTGGAAGCGGTTGCAGGCCCCTCATCTCTTTGGCTCCTGACCATTGATGTCCGACTCGTTCATCGACCCGACCCGCTGCCCCCTCTGCCAGGGCCAGAACGATTGTGGCGTGGCCGCGGGTCGGGGTGTCTGCTGGTGCTTTTCGGCCACGGTTCCAGCCGAGGTCCGTGAGCGGATGCCGGAGGTGGCGCTCGATCAGGCCTGCGACTGCCGCGGCTGTCTGGACCCCGTTCAGCCATCGGCCTGAGCTGGATGATCCCTCCCCTCTCCTGCTGACACGGTACCGAGGATGCAACGGTGGCCCGCGAAGAATCCAGACTACATCTCGATGGTGGCCGACAGCTTTTCCAGGCAGCCGATGATGGCCACGCTCGGCGCCCGCCTGGGTCATCTGTCCCCCGGCGAAGCTGACCTCACTGCGCCATTCGATTGTCGGTTCACACAGCAGAACGGCTTCTGGCACGCCGGGGCCGTGGCCAGCCTTGCCGATTCGGCCAATGGCTATGCGGCCTTCAGCCTGGCTCCTCCAAAGTCAGACGTGCTGGCCGTTGAATTCAAGATCAATCTCATGGCGCCGGCCCAGGGTGAGGTATTCCTGGCTCAGGGACGGGTGCTCCGGCCGGGCAAGACCCTGACGGTCTGCCTGGCTGAAGTATTCGCCACCCTGGGCACCGAGCGTACTCTCATCGCGACGATGCTCTCGACCCTGATCATTCGGCAGATTGTGAGGGAGATCGCGTGAAAGAAGCCTTCCGGCCGGAGGGATATCCGCAGCTGTCGCCCTACCTAATGGTGGCAGGCAGCGCCCGACTGCTGGAATTCCTGACCCAGGCGTTCGATGCGGTCCCGCTGCGCCGG
>JBEPVA010000346.1:0-1854 GCA_041691295.1 Gemmatimonadota bacterium | reverse complement strand
TTACCGTTCCCGCCATTGTGATCGCGATCGAACGGACGCAAGGAGCTGGACTCGCGTATAACCGGCAATGAACTCAGCCAGCCAGCAAGAAGGTTGATGAGAGCCTCAGTCATCGGACCCGCGATTCACTGAGCATTCTCGAAAAACAAGGCCGGTCGACTCTCGTCTCCCGGCCCCGGTTCACGACTCATCACCTACTGCTTAATGCGATCTAGTACATCCCCCCCCAGCCACGCCGCCGCTCAACTCCCGGCTTAGACGGACAGACCTTGCCCCCGTTCCTGCGTCGAGTTCCATTCGACCCCGTTCTGGCGAAGTCTTGTAACGACTGGTTCGTCAGTTTACCGTGGAGGAGCTCGAGGCCTTTCCGGAGGATGGGGAACCGCTACGAGCTGCTGCACGGCGTCCTGCTGGTGAAACCTCAGGCGGGGCTTCCCCATCGGATTGTCGCGACGCGGCTCACCTTACTGCTCGGCACATTCCTGGCCGACGAGGTCGGGGTCCAGATCTGTGCACCCGGCGCCGTGCAAATCCGGCCCAGCATACACCTGGAGCTGATCTCGAGGCTGTGGCCGCCATTCACCAGTTCCTGTTATTTCAGCGCACCGCGCACCACGCGGGCAGTAGTTTCCTATCGTTCCTTCTTGCGGGACGGGGCGCCGAGCTTGCGCTCGACCTTGCCGACGGCATCCTGAATCTTGCCCTTGGCCTGATCCATTTTTCCTTCGAACTGCAGGCGTCCGTTTCCGGTGAGCCCGCCGACCGCATCCTTCACTCGTCCCCTGGCGACCTTGGTCTTGCCCTGGAGGGAGTCTTTCGCGCCATCGCGCTCCATCCGCTTGTCAGCCCGGTGGCTTGCCGTTGCTCAGTGGCCAGCGCCTGGCTGACCTGCCTGAGGAGCGCCAGCGCCGTGAACGGCTTCTGAATGAACGGTAGCCCCCGGTCGAGGCCGGCCTTTCGCGCCACGGAATCGCCGGTATACCCCGACATGTACAGCACCCGCAGTCCGGGTTGCCGAATCACCAGCCGGCTGTAGAGCTCGGGGCCTCCGCAGCCTGGCAAGATCACGTCGGCCAGCATCAGGTCTACCGGTCCTTCGTTGTCTGCGAGGGCGCGCTCCGCATCATCGGCGTTGGCGGCCTCCAGCACCTGGTATCCGGCGCGGTCCAGGATCCGCTTGGTCAGCTGGCGCACACTCGCTTCGTCCTCCACCAGGAGGATGACGCCGGACGAGTCTCCCCCCGGATCGGCCACTTCCGATTCGCGCTCCGCAGCCGGCCCGGGCGCCCCGGCCATCGGCAAATACACCTTGAAGGTCGACCCCCGCCCCAGCTCGCTATGGACCCAGATGTACCCGTTGCTCTGCTTGATGATGCCGTAGGTCGTGGACAGCCCGAGGCCGGTGCCGCGGCCGGGCTCCTTGGTGGTGAAGAAGGGCTCGAAGAGCCGTTTCTGGACGGCCGCATCCATGCCCATTCCAGTATCGGTGACGGCAAACATGATGTAGGTGCCCTTCGAGACGCGTGCGTCACCGAAGGCCGTCTCTTCCAGGTCCATCATGGACGTTTCGATGGTCACCTGGCCGCCGTCGGGCATGGCGTCCCTGGCGTTGACCAGCAGATTCATCAGGACCTGCTCGATCTGGCCACAATCCGCCAGCGCCGGGCGGAGGTCCCGGGAGAGCACCAGCCTGACTTCGATGTGCTCCCCGATCAGCCGGGCCACCATCGCCGACATCTCGGTCACCATCCGGTTTACGTCGAGCGGCGCGGTCTGGAGAACCTGCTGGCGGCTGAAGGCCAGGAGCTGCTGGGTCAGCTTAGCGGCCCGCTGGGCGGCGCCGGTGATCTGGAG
>JBEPVA010000345.1:0-1922 GCA_041691295.1 Gemmatimonadota bacterium | reverse complement strand
CAACGATGCGGGCACCGCGGCGCCCTACACCTTCAATGCCCTGAGCTTCGGGGTCGTACCGACAACCGGGTTCTATCTCCGGGCCAACGATACCGATGGTGCCGCACCCAATGTTCTGACCATCAATGTCGTGGGTGGCACGCCAGCCTCGCCGGGTGCATTGACTCAGGCCGTGGGAGGGGCGGTCATCAACTGGCCACTGATCATCGCCGCGACCACCTGGAACGGCACCGTGAGCTCGGCCTGGGAAACGGCCGGCAACTGGACGCCGAGCGGAGTGCCGTCGGCCACCACCGCAGTGACCATTCCTGCCGGCACGCCGAATGCACCGACGCTGTCGACCAACCTCAGCTCCGGTCCCCTGACCATCAACACCGGCGCGGTTTTCAACCTCGGCTTTAGCCAGCTGGTGGTGAGTGGCAATGTCTTCAACGACGGAACCATCAATGGCGGCGGCGTGATCTTCATGCAGACCGCCGGCCAGGTGCGGGGCAGCTTCCCGTACCTGCTGGTGGCGGGGCCGGTAACGGCGGTGGGACCGATCACCATTGCCAACAACCTCAACATCTCCGGTGGCGACTACAACCCGAACGGTAACTACACCGTCGTCACCGGAGCGTTGACCACCTTGAACGGCGGCACGCTGACGATGACCAGCGCGGCCGACTCGATCCAAGCCAACGCCACCAACTTCTCGGGCGCGTCGACTGTGGGACACCTGACCGCCGGTGTGCTCCGGATCCTGGGTGACTTCGGCCAATTTCAGGGCAGCGGCACCTTCGCGCCGTCCGGCACGTTCACAGTCCGGATGTTCAGCACCGCGGGGCAGCTCAGGATCAACGATTCCGCCGCCAGTTTCTTCCAGAACCTGGATGTGAGCGGCGCCACTAATCTCAACATGGTGACGCCGATCCACGTCCTCGGCACGCTGACCTCTGTCACTGCTGGCGCGGCGCCGGTCATCGGCGGCGCCGGATTCGTGCTGACCGCCACCGGCGTCAATGTGACCAGGCTGACGCTCGATACTGTCACGATGGTGCTCAACCCCGGTCCGGTCACCGCCTTCAACAACGTGACCTTCAGCCACCAGGCGCCGACCGCGACCCAGCTGACCGTGACCGGCCCGGGCACCGGAACGGCATATGTATTCACCAACACGGTCTTCCAGTCGACACCCACCAGCGGGGGCCTCTACCTGTCGGTGAACGACAACGCCACCACCGACGGCCTGCTGCTCGGCGTCAACATGGTCAACCCGACGCCGGCCACGCCAGGTGGCTTCTCGTCGACCACCGGTGGCGCGGCGCTGCAATGGCCAGCAGGCGCCACCCCTGTGATCAGCTGGACCGGCGCAGTCAGCACCGACTGGAACACGGCAGGCAACTGGAATCCGGCCCGGCTGCCGGCCGCTGCCGACAGCGTAGTAGTACCCAATGCAGTGACCAACTACCCAACCCTGACCGGCCGTTCGATCATCGGCGCGATCTTCGAGGACGGACGTCTCACCATCACCGGTGGCGCGCTACAGGTGGCCCGCCGAGTGACGGCCAACCCCGGGATCAACCGGATTGTCCTGCTCACCGGAGCCACTGATTCGCTGATCGTGGGAGACAGTCTCGCCGCCCCGGTCAGCGGTTCGGGTGTGGTGACCATCGCCGGTAACGTCGGCAACAGCTTCGGCGGACCGTCGATTACCGTCGTTCTGAACGGCACCGGCCCTCAGATCATGGCCGGGTCGGCCGGCGCCGCCGGGGTCCGGCTGGTCCGCCAGCCGTCGGGGTCGGTCTCGTTCCCGATCGGCGCCACCTTCGATTCGATCGAGGTGAACTCGGCCATTCCGATTAACGGTGGAGCGGTGACCTCCAACCGCGGCTTCTCGACGCTGGGCAGCGTGACCCTCACGGGCCTGACCATAGGTGGAC
>JBEPVA010000344.1:0-1962 GCA_041691295.1 Gemmatimonadota bacterium | reverse complement strand
CGAGGGCGGATCGTTCTCGAGCTGGCGGGGTGGGCTGACGCTGTCGGCGGGATCAGACAAGTCCGGTGTCAGTGCCGCATTCACTGCGAACGGGACCGACAACCAGCGACATCCCGACGGCTGGGATCAGCGCACCCAGCTGATCCGGGTCGACCAACGCCTCTTTGCCGGCGTGTCGGTCGGGGCGACCTTCCGCGGGCAGCAGAATCATTTCAACGATCCCGGCGATCTCCGGACCACCAACACCACGCCCGAAGGCACGACGATCTTCGACAATAGCCTGGCGACTCTGTGGATCGATGCCACGCCCACTTCCGCATGGAGGAGCCGGTTGATTGTCGGGGGACAGGAGCAATTCACCCAGGTCATCGGGCGCTTCGACGGCAGCGACCAATCCAAGTTCAACATCACGAATTCCCGCAGGGTCCTCGACTGGCAGAACACCGTGACGATCAGCCCCGCGATATTGATGATCGCGGGCGCCAATCGCGAGTGGAGCACCGCCGTCGTCAACGAGGACTCCAAGAACGAGCGGCTACTGGCATTCTACGCGGAAGGAAGGTTCAACCCGCTGGCTCAGGTGACATTCACTGCCGGGGTCCGCAGCGATGACTACACCACCTTCGACAAGGCAGTGACGTGGAGAGTGACTGGAGCATGGAGAGTGACGAGCGACACCAAGCTCCGTGCTTCATACGGCACGGGTTTCATGCCTCCAGGGCTTGCCGCCCGGTTCGGCAGTGTATTTCAGAATCCCAATCCTGAGATTCGCCCGGAGCGCTCCCGCGGATGGGACGCGGGAGTGGATCATGGTCTGTTCCACGACCAGGGATCGATTTCGGTGTCTTATTTCCGCAACTCGCTGCACGACCTGATCATGTTCGAAGGCGCGGATTTTCCAGCGCTTGGGCGCGAGGTAAACCTGGACAAGGCGCGGACGTCGGGAATAGAGGTTGGCGGGCGGTTGGCTGTCGGCCCGGTGGAGGCCCGGCTCGCGTGGACCCATCTTTCGGCCCGAAGCCTCTCGGAAACGGATCCTGCACTCGAGAGATTGATCCGGCGTCCTCGAGAGACCCTCAGCGCCGATCTGGGGGTCGCCGTCACCAGCCAGGGAACGCTCGGGGCCGGTGTTGCCGTAGTCTCCAACCGGCAAGACACCGACTTCAATAGCTTTCCCTCCGCGCGGGTGAACCCCGGAGACTATGCGGTAGCGCGACTTTACGGAGCATATGAGCTTTCCGCGCACCTTACTGTAAAGGTGCGGGTGGAGAACCTGACCAACGTTCGGTATGAGCCGGTCTATGGGTTTCCCGCCACCGGTCGGAGCCTTACCGCGGGCGTCGTACTGCGGTTCTAACGGCCTCGCCGCAACGTTTTCGTTCCGTCGGGCGTTAACAGACGTACTAATCGCGAGTCGAGAGACGTCATCCTGAAGCCGTTTGGAGCGCCGATGTATCCGAGGACACGCCACATCCGCTCGTCGTTGCTCGCCTGCGGGATCGGGCTGCTGCTGGCAAGGAGTCCGCTGCGGGCGCAGTCACACGACACCGCGCCCATTGCCGGGCTCTGGAAACTCAACCCCGATCTCAGCGAACACTTCGAAGACAAACTTCAGGACGCCAGGCGCGCCGGCGTCTTTGCCGGCGCAGCGGGTGGTGGGCGGCGGGGAGGCGGTGGTGGTGGTCGCGGTGGCGGGGGTCGAGGTGGAGAAGGTGGCGGAGGGGGGGGGAGAGGAGTGCGCGGAGCCGGCGAAGGCCGGGGGCAGGAGGGCCAGGAGATGGCCAGCCTCATGCATGCCGTCCTTCAGGTGCTCATCCGCCAGGACGACTCCACAGTGGCGATCAGTGACGCCGCGGGCCAGATGCAGACCTTTCATACCGACGGCCGGAAGGTGAAGGAGGCGCTCCTGGTAGGCGCCGATCTGGAAACCACCGCGAAGTGGAAGGAGGGAAGGCTTTCGAT
>JBEPVA010000343.1:0-1990 GCA_041691295.1 Gemmatimonadota bacterium | reverse complement strand
GACCTCGGCAACGCTCAGGGTTCCGGGCAGCTGCCGGCCGCGCCGCGGGGTCTGCAGTCGCTCGCTGGGATCAACTTTGACCAGCCCTTCACCCAGTAGAAATCGGTAGTAGGTGTGTACGGCGCTCACCTGCCGCCGAATGGTGGCCGGAGACAGGCCGAGGTCCTTGAGGGTAAAGATGAAGTCGCGGAGCTGGGCCGACGTGAGCTCTCCCGGTCCGGTGGCACCCAGTCCGTTGGCATACTGGGCCATCCGGGCCAGGTCACGGAGATAGTTCTCGACCGTGTTGACACTGTGACCGGCCTCAAGCGAGAGGTGATCTCGGAATGGTTCGAGCAGAAATGCCCGTGACAGATCGTCGGTCATGCCACCGGTGGGTCAAGAATTTCGCGTGCCAGTTCCATGAGTCGGTCCCTGTGCTCCACCAGTCTCGGCTGGTCCGAGAGCAACGATCCCAGCCGGGCCAGCGCTGACCGGCGCAATTCGGCCGGGTACCGATCGGCGAGAATGGCCGCCACATCCTGCATTGATTCCGCCGGCGGCAATGCCATTCTGGCGCGCGGATGGACTGCTTGTTTCACACAGTGCTTCCTGAGCACCGTCTCGATGTCGGCCAGTTCAACCGGTCCCAAACCGGGATCCGCGCCTGCAATTTCGCACCCGAGCTCGGCGGTGCGGCTCTGAATCGTCTCGGCGGACGTGTCAGGGCTATCCGAAAGCGCCAGCTCCAGCGCCGCCAGCAAGGCACGCTGCCGATTCCTGGGACGGCCCAGCAAACGCCACAGTACCACGGCGGCGATGACCACCACTCCAAAGATGGCCATTCCGACATTGAGCCGGCCAATGAAGGTGACAATGGCATCCCACTCGGCTCCCAACGCCATGCCGGCCCAGGTGAGGCCCGCGTACCAGGCGGCGCTGGCCAGCGCGATCGGTACCATGACTTGCGCGGGCGAGAGATCGACCAGGCCGGCGAACGGGGCCACGAAGGTGCGAACACCGGGAATCAGCCTGGCGAGGAAGAGCCCGGTCGGGCCAAGCCGCTGGTATTCACGTTCCATAACGGCCACGGCTCTGGCGGGCAGCAGCTTCCGGCCGAGCGGCCCGGCGAAGAACTGGCGGCCGTGGCGGCGCGAGACGGCATAGACACCACCCGCCGCCAGCACGCCACCGCTCCAGGCGGACAGAAAGACGAGGTAGGGACTGGCGACGGAGTGATGGGAGAGGAAGCCGCCCAGCGCTACGATGACGTCCGATGGGGTCGGCGGAAAGACATTCTCGAGCACGGTCGCGACGAAAATCGTGAGATAGGCCAGCCAGCCGGGCACCGACAACAGCCAGTGCAGCAGCCGCTCGGTCAGAGCGCCTCCACAGTAGCCACAGCGATTGCGGCGATTCCCTCCCCTCGGCCGATGAAGCCCATTCCTTCGTTGGTCTTGGCCTTCACACTCAGCGCAGTTACCGGAATTCCGGTGGCACTGGCCAGGGTCTTGATCATGGCGGAGATGAACGGCGCCAGTTTCGGTCGTTCCATGATTACGGTGACATCCGCCTGGACCGGCCGGAATCCCGCCTGGCGGATGTGATCACAGGCTGCAGCCAGGAGCTTGATCGAGTCGGCATTCTTCCAGCGTGGGTCGGTGTCCGGAAAGAGCCGGCCAATATCGCCCGCGGCGGCGGCGCCGAGCAGGGCATCGGTCAGCGCGTGGGCCACGGCGTCAGCATCGGAATGCCCGGCCAGGCCCAGTTCAAATGGGATGCGCTGGCCACCGAGTATCAGGGGCCGTCCGGCGACCAGACGATGGGAGTCGTAGCCGATACCTGACCGCACTGAGGGGGGGCGGGGGGGCAGCGGGGCAGGCAAATCGACAGCCATCACACGACTGCCAGTTCAGCGCTCTTTCCGCCCCCCTGCCTCCCTGTCCCCCCATCGATCAAACTGTAGTCCTGCCGACGCCGCTTCGGGGTGTAGCCGGCATCGGTGATGACC
>JBEPVA010000342.1:0-2022 GCA_041691295.1 Gemmatimonadota bacterium | reverse complement strand
GTTTACGACACTGGACCCCCGACTGCTTGCTAACGGCCAATGGCTAACGGCTAACGGCCAAGCTCAAGGCATATGGCTCCTCCCCGCCGCGTCATCTACGTCGACCCCCCCGCCTTCTGCACCACAGTCGAGGGACTGGTCGCTCCGGTACTCAGGCACCGCCCAGTCGCAGTGGCCGCGCCCGGCGCCGACCGCGCCACGGTGCTGGCCCTCTCGGCCGAGGCCCGGGCCGCTGGCATTACCCGCGGCATGCCGGTGCGCCAGGCCAGAAAGCGCTGCCCCGACCTGATGCTGGTGCCGCCGAATCCGGCCCTGTACGCCAAGGCCTCGCGGGCGCTGCACGAAATCCTCGGCCGCTACGCGCCGATCATCGAGCCGCGGGGTTATGGTCACGCCTTTCTCGACGTGACCGGCACGACGCGGTTGTTCGGTCCGGCACTCGACCTCACGGTCCGGATCCAGCGCGAGGCCCGCGAGCGGCTCAACCTGCCACTCTCCGCCGGCCTCTCGATCAACAAGCTGGTAAGCCAGGCGGCGGCGACGGTTGTCAAAGAAACTGAAGGGGGAGCCGGGGGGCTGAGGGGCAGCGAACTGCTGTATCAGGTGGGACGTGGAGACGAGCAAAGCTTCCTGGCGCCGAGGCCGGTGGCGGTGCTGCCGGACCTGACGACCGAGATGCGGGAGCGGCTGGATGAATACCAGCTCGACCTGATCGGCGAGATCGCGGCAATCGAACGCCGCCAGCTCTCGGCGGTCTTCGGCGCCGAAGGCAGCCGGCTCCACGAGCGGGCCCTGGGCATCGATCTCAGCCCGGTACTGCCGCCCGAGCGCCGAGCCGAGTTGCGGGTCGCCCATACGCTGGCCACCGACACCAACGACACGACAGTGCTGTATCCGCTGCTGCGGCGGCTGAGCGAGCGGCTGGGCCACCAGCTGCGGCACCGCCAGCTGACCGCCGCGCGGCTCACCGTATCACTGGCCTACAGCGACTATGCCACCGCGCGGAGACAGGTGCCGCTCTCCCGGGTGGCGCTCGATATGGAGCTGTGGGATGCGGCGCGAACCGCCTTTGCACTGGCCTGCCAGCGGAATATCGCCGTGCGAGCCGTGGGAGTGACGGTGGATCGACTGTCGGAAGAGGAAACCCAGCTGCAGCTGGAGCTGGGTGGGACGGATAAGACGGATGGGTACGACCTGCCCCCCTGCCCCCCTGCCCCGCCAGTTGCTCTTCAGCTTGCCGTCGACAAGATCCGCCAGCGCTGGGGAGAACCGGGAGTCAGGATCGGGCGAGTCCCATCTCCCATTTCCCATCTCCCCTCTCCCGCTACCAGGTGAGCACCGTCTTGCCGAACGTCTCATCCCGCTCCATGGCGCCGTGCGCCGATGCGGCATCGGCCATCGGGAAGGTGGCCCCAACCACGGCGCGGAGCGGCGGAAAGTGGGGCAGCACCTGGGCCGAGAATTCGGCTGCCAGGCTGATCCGCTCCTCGAGCGAGCGGGTCCGCATGACGGAACCGACCACGGTGAGTCGTTTGCGCAGAATCGGTGAGAGACTGGTGGCGGCCTCGTGGCCCTGCAGGTGGCCCAGCATGACGAGCCGGCCCAGCGGAGCGAGCAGCGCCAGATTGTCTCCCAGAGCGGGGCCGCCGAGCACGTCGAGGATGACGTGCACCGGCTCGGAGATCTTGTCGCCAAAGGCGCCGTCGCTGGTGTCGATGCCGAGGTCGAGTCCGAATTCGCGGGCCCGGGCCAGCTTGGCCGGCTGGCGCGAGGTGCCGACCGAGGTGGCGCCGTAGTGGTGGGCCAGCTGGGTCGCCGCCGTGCCGACGCCGCTGCCGACGGCGTGGATCAGGACCCGTTCACCGCGCTGCAGATGACCGCGGGTGACCAGTGCGTCGTAGGGGAGCTGCGAGAGCTCCCTGATCGCCTCCTCGACCGGCTCGGGAACGGCCTGCTGCTGCCAGATGACGTCGAGATCGACGCGCTGGGCCGTCGCGTGCGAGAGCTTGGCCAGGGTGTAGG
>JBEPVA010000341.1:0-2039 GCA_041691295.1 Gemmatimonadota bacterium | reverse complement strand
GCCGCCGCCGCCACAGGCGGACAGTCCGAGGACCATCACCAGCCCGGCCAGCGCGATCGTTTCAGTTGTGTGCATCGGGTCCTCCACAGGGGAAGCAGCAGGGCCCGGCGATCCCAACCAGGGACCACCGGGCCCTTCAATCTGGGCCGCTGCAGGGAGCCTGTAAAGCGAGCTCAGGTGGTAGCAGTGGCTACCCAGGTCCGGGTCGGAGCCACGCCGCAGGCGGTCCAGGTCAGCTTGAGGTAGCCGCTCTGGCCGCCGACCGTGCCGGTGAACCACAGCTCACCGCTGCTGATCCGCTGGTCGGTGGTGGTGCAGGTGGCGTCATAGACCAGCGGCACCTGGGTGGTGATGGTCAAGGAGTAGCTCTCATCCCCCCGGTGCCAGCTCTGGCTGCCGGTGACGTTGATGGTGCCGCTGGGCAGCGGCTGGTCGACAAACAGGCTGTCGCCGGCGGCCGCGGTAAAGCTCACCGTGCCGGCCCGCTGGATCGTGGCATCGGGATGATTGGGGCGCACCCGCACGATGTTCATGTCCACCGTCAGCGCGGCGGCCAGGTGGGTGCCGGCCCGGGCCCGGGTGCCGTTCCGGGTGGCGCTGAAGGTCCGGTCGCCCGAATGGTCGGTCAGCGACCAGGCAAAGTCGGTCAGGGTCTGGCTGGCATCGAAGCCGTTGTCCTGATTGGTGTCCTGGATCCGCATGGTCCCGGTCCGGGCCAGGGTAAACCGGCCGGCCGAGATGCTGCAGGCAAAGGTCAGGGTCACGTCATCGGGAATGCCATCGGCGTCGGCATCGGTCGGGTTGGCCGGGTTGGCGGTAATGCAGGCCGGCGGATTGAAGGCGGCCGGGCCCCGTACAACGGCCGAACTGCCCTCGAACCCGATCGGGCTGTACACATCGGACAGGTTGATCGAGCTGATATCGGCGTCCACCTCATCCTCGGAGGCGTACCCGACTTCGGTGACCTGGGAAGCGGTCGGGCCGGTTCCGGTGCCGGGGTTGGTGGTGGTGCCATTACAGGCCGCCAGGCCGAACAGGGCCAGGCCGGTCAGCCCGAGCAGGGCCGCAGGATTCTTGGTCATGGTAGTTCTCTCCATCTATAAGGAAGTGAGCGTCCGGCGGGCCAATCGCCGAACTGCCGCCACAGACGCCGGCCCCGGGCTCACGTTAAGGAGGGATAAGGCAGGAAACCGGAGGGAACAAGCGGATCATCGGACCAACAAGGAGCTAGTCACCTGAACAAAGACCGGCATCTCTTCCGCCCACCGGTACCGCCCCCACATTACAGAGATCCGTTCGGCAGCGACGCTCAGGCAGTGACTGTTTGACGGTCCGTTGATACTGGGTGCGTATTCTCGCTCCACCCACTCAGGAACCACCCGATGCCGTCTCATCATCATCTCAGCTGCCTGGGCCAACCGGTGCTGCTCGGCCCCGACGGCGAGCCGATCCGGTTCCGGACCCGCAAGCATTTCGGCCTGCTGATCTACCTGGCGGTGGAGCCCAGCCAGGCCCACCGGCGGCAACGGCTGGCAGAGTTGCTCTGGCCCAGATCCGGAGAAGCCGAAGCCAGGCATTCCGTCGCCACTGCGATCTCGATGTTTCGGAACCGGCTGGGACCCCGCTCGATACAGGCCGATCGTGACAACGTCCGACTGACTCTCGACGGGCTCGTCCTCGACCTGGCTCGGCTCTCCCGGGGCGAGGTGCTCGGAGATGACGTCACTCCGCCGCTCGAGATCGGCAATTTTCTGGACGATTTCGAGCTCGATGATGCGCCCGAGTTCATGCTCTGGCGCAATCGTCAGCAGACCAGGCTCTTCCCGGCCATTCGAGAGGGGTTGATGCTCCTGATCGATCGATGCCGCCGGACCGGCAATTTTCGTCAGATCGAAGTATTGGCCGACCGCCTGCTGGCCATCGATCACCTGAGCGAGGATGGAGTCCGGGCCAAGATGGAGGCGCGCGCCTTTGACGGAGACCGCCTCTCGGCGCTCAGGATATTCGAGGAGTGGCGGGGAATCCTGTCCGAGGAACTG
>JBEPVA010000340.1:0-2052 GCA_041691295.1 Gemmatimonadota bacterium | reverse complement strand
TATTTCACCGCCGGTCATCCCCTTGCTCGCGCCAGCCGGCGCCCCGCCGATGTTGGCGCCCGCATCGCCGCGGGCCACGATTACTCCACCCTGCATTGCCACTCCCAGGTCGCTGCCAGAGTTCCCGGTGAACTCCAGGCGGCCGCTGGCCATGCCCCTGCCGAGGCCACTGACCGCGCTCCAGTCGCCGTCGCAGCGGAGAGTGGTTGCCCCATCGCCTTGGATCCGGCAAAGGTCGCCGAGGGCGACGGTACCCTGGCCTTCCACCGGGAGTCGGAGCGCGCCGAGTTGCGAGGCGGAGAGCGTCGCCAGGCGGTCAGGGGCCAGCGACTCCCCATTGATGACTCCCTTGAACGGGGATTTGGGCGCCACCGTGATCAACTCACTCACGAGGCCCCCGCCAGGATCTGGTGCAGCTGGAAGTGGTGCGGGCCGAGCTTGCCGCCGTAGTTGCCCGCAGTGATGAAACGGACGCCGGGGAGGCAGGCCGCCAGGATGCCGGCCCGCATCGCGTTCTCGATCAGCGGCGCATCGAGTCCGTTGATCACGATTTCAAGCACCGAGTTGACCCCGTCTGGCAGCGAAGTCGGGGTCACGGCCCGCAGGGTGGGGCAGTAGGCATCGTTGGTCGAGGCGATCATCGTCTTCGACTTGCGGCTGCCGACCTTGCTGCCGCTCCGCACCACCCCGCCGGGGAATGGCATGATCACGCCCGGCAGCGGATCCATCACGTCGATGGCCGCCTCGGCGGCCGCCAGCGCGGCATCCGCCGATTCGGCGCCGATCAGGAAGTTGCCACCGGCAATGGCCCTGAGCATGCCGAATTTTTCCTGGACTAGGAATTCCCCTTCCATGACGGGGATCCGCCAGAATCGATCAGGGCCGACCATCTTGCTCGATTGAAATCCGTCGCCGAAGAAGCGCAGGCTGCCGCCGACTTTGACCTTGTCCGGCGCGTCGGGAAGACCGTCAAAGCAGGCCGTGGTCGGACAGGTCAGCACGGTCTGGCCCACCCGCTCCACCAGGCGCTTGGGCAGGTCGGCACTCGCCATCGTGAACAGCAGGATCTTGGCTCCCGGCCGCCCGTCAGGTGTCTCGGCGGGGGAAAGCCACCCCTCCACGGCAGCCTCGCACTTGCACGCAATGACCGACGTTGCAAAGCCGGTGAATTTGTCGGTCGCGGCCCGGAGCCAGCGCTCGTCCCTGGCGGTGACGATCACCCTCGCCACCCGCATGCTGAACGCCTCGGCGAAGGTGTCCTCGATGAAGACGCCGCGGATCTCCATCTACTTCCCCTCTCCGGCGCCCATCAGCTCACGGCTGACCGGATAGTTGGCCAGCGCCACGCTGCTGTGAGCCTCGAAGTGCTTGGCCAGATCCTTCTTGATCGCCGCATCGTAGGCCGGCGAAACCAACAGCCGCCGTCCCTGCGGCGCCCGCCGGAGCTGGCCCTCCTCGACCACGGGAATACCGGCCTTGAGCACGAACTTCGGGGTCGAGAACATCTTCGAGAAGTCGGGATCAGGCGAATAGAGCGTGACATCCGCGTCCGCCCCGACCCCCAGGTGGCCCTTGTTCGTGAGCCCCAGCTGCCGCGCCGGTCCAGCCCGGGTGATGATCGCGATCTCATTGAGGCTGAACTCCCGGCTCAGCCCATCGAGCAGTTTGCTCCCGGCCAGCAGCTTCTGGTTGATCCGCTTGAGCATGTCGTCCCGCCAGGTTCGGTCCATCAGCAGGCGGATCAGCTCGGGGTAGCTGTGAAAGGTGCCACCATTGGGATGGTCGGTCGACAGCACCACCCGCCACGGATCCTTGGCCAGCAGAAACAGCTCGAGACCCACGGCCCACTGCAGCGCCGCCACGGCGGCTTTTTCCTTGTAGGCATAGGGCACGATGCCGCAGCCGGTCTCCAGCTCGATGTCGACATTGATCCACTTCCGGCCCGTGCTGGCCGACAGCAGATATTCGACTGGTGAATCGGCAGTCACGGGCGTCGGGTTGCCGATCATGTCCTGTCCGAGGTCGACAGTGAGTTCGGGGTGCCCGTCGATG
>JBEPVA010000339.1:0-2175 GCA_041691295.1 Gemmatimonadota bacterium | reverse complement strand
GTGAGTGCCATGGACAGCGCGAGCAATCGGGCGGTTGGATACATGCCGGTCTCCAGTCCGAAAATGTCCGATGGACTTGAACAGTCGATCGTCGGGAATGGTGTTCCAATCGCTGATCGAGCGCAAGCGCGATGGCGGGGCGCTGGCTGCTGCAGAATGGCGGGCCACGCTCCAGGGACTGGTCACCGGTGGGATTCCCGAGTATCAGATCGCGGCGTTGTTGATGGCGATTGTCTGGCGGGGCCTCGAGCCGGCGGAACTGGCGGCCCTGACCGACGGGATGCTGAAGAGTGGCGCTTCGCTGGAGTTCGCCGCCGGTATGGGACCGCGGATCGACAAGCACTCAACCGGTGGCGTGGGCGACAAGGTCTCACTGGTGCTGGCACCCCTCATCGCTGCCTGCGGTGTGGCGGTGCCGATGATGTCAGGGCGGGGGCTGGGACACACCGGTGGCACGGTGGACAAACTCGAATCGATTCCCGGATTCCGGGTAGGACTGTCGCTGGCTGAGGCCCGCGACCAGGTCGAGCGGATCGGCTGCGCCCTGTTCTGTCAGTCCGACGAGATTGCTCCGGCTGATGCCAGACTGTATGCCCTGCGCGATGTGACCGGCACCGTGCCTTCGATCCCGTTGATCGCTGCCAGCATCATGTCCAAGAAGCTGGCCGAAGGGCTGACTGGACTGGTACTCGACGTGAAGGTCGGCAGCGGCGCGTTTCTGCCAGGTATCGACTCGGCCAGGACACTGGCCCGCACCATGGTCGATCTGGGTGCGGCCCACGGTTGCCCCACCGTGGCCTTGCTTACCGCCATGGACCGGCCACTCGGCCGGGCGTGCGGCAATGCGCTTGAGGTGGAAGAGGCCATTGCCGCGCTGGCCGGTGAAGGCCCGCCCGATCTTCTTCAAGTCACGATGGCGCTGGGCGCCGAGATGCTGTTGCTGGCTGGGGTCGACAAGGATCGCGGAGCCGCGCACGATCGGCTTGAGCGCACTCTCGCTAGCGGCAAGGCACTCGAAATGTTCGGTAATATTATTGAAGCACAGGGTGGCAATCGGGCCGTGATCGAGGATCCCGGGGTGATGGCCCAGGCCGAGGTGGTGGAACTTTTTCCGGCGACTCGGGCGGGAGTGCTGCAGCGGATCGAGCCCCGCGTCATTGGCGAGGCGATCGCGGCCATGGGCGGCGGCCGCAGCCGGCTGGAGGATTCGATCGATCCATCGGTCGGTTTCGTGATCACTCCCAAGCCTGGCGATCGGGTCTGGCAGGGCCAGCCGCTGGCGTCAGTCTTCGCACGGGATCCGGCGGGCGCCGAGATTGGGCTCGAGGCGCTGCGTCGGTCGATCATCATTGGTGATGAACCGGTCGACGCGCTGCCGCTGGTTATAGAAATGATTGGCGGATAGTCGGAAGGTCGCAAGCCTGCGGAATCGGCACTCTAGCCGCACCATCCCGACTCCCAACTCCCAACTTCCCAACTCCTGACCCTCATGCCCCTGTTTCTTGTCCTCCCCGCCGTCGTCCTGGGCCTGGCCCTCGTGGTCTGGCTGCTCCGCCCCCAGCGCCCCCTCGAGCGTGAACCGTGGGAGGGCGAGGACACGATCGAACCCGTCAATCAGTCGGAATTGGAAGCGGCGGAGCGGGAGGTGCGAGGGAAGGGGAGCGATCCGGAACAGGAAGATCCGGGTGACGATTGGGGGCCGGGATCCAGCAAGACCATCCGCTAATTCAATCGGCGGATCCGCATCGGCATCCCTCCCTTGGGTCTGAGCGTGATTGAGGGCGCCGGCACCACCGGCGCCGCCGGGTCGACCGGCTCGAGTTCAAAGCGCTGCAGGATGCTGGCCAGAATTAGCACCCCTTCCATCCAGGCAAACTGCTCCCCCACGCAAATTCTCGGACCACCGCCGAACGGGAAATAGGCAAACCTGGGCCGAGTGGCCTTGGCGCACTCGGTGAAGCGGAGCGGGTCAAACCGCAGCGGGTCAGGCCACCAGCGCGGATCGCGGTGGGTTACCCATGGACTGGCCAGGATCAACGATCCCTTCGCAATCCTGTACCCGGCAACATCCCAGTCATCCAGCGCCCTCCGGCCGATGGTCCACGCCGGCGGATAGAGCCGAAGGACTTCCGCCACCACCATCGTGGTATAGGGCAGGGCAGGGAGGTCATCGGG
>JBEPVA010000338.1:0-2176 GCA_041691295.1 Gemmatimonadota bacterium | reverse complement strand
CCAAGTTCGGGGTCCGGATCGACCACAAGCATATTGTGGTGCCGACCGAAGAGGTGGCCGGCCTGGTCCCGTTTGGCGAGATGAAAGTCTGACCCGGCGTGCGCTGGATTCTCGTGGGCGGCGGAGGGGAACAGCTCCCGTCCGGCCGCCCACGTTTCGCTCTGGAAACCTAGGCAAGACGCCCGCCGTACAGGGCGCCGCGACAACCTTGACCCCCGTATCTACCACGGAGAACAGATGACGCAGCCCGCGGTGCGGCTGGATCATGTCACCAAGCGTTTTGCCGGTCATACGGCCGTCAAGGATCTGAGCCTCGAGGTCAAGCCGGGCGGCATCTTCGGGCTGCTTGGCCCGAACGGCGCCGGCAAGAGCACCTCGATCCGGATGATGATGAACATCCTGACTCCGGATGAAGGGACCATCACGCTATTCGGGGTGCCGGGCACCGGACGCGAATTGGCTCACCGGGTGGGCTATCTGCCGGAAGAACGTGGCCTCTACAAGAAGATGAAGGTGCTCGACCATCTCATCTTCTTCGGGGAAATCCGCAATCTCTCGCGGGCCGACGCCCGGAAGAGGGCCAAGGCCTGGCTGGAACGACTGGGACTCAACGACTGGACGATGCGGAAGGTCGAGGACCTGTCGAAAGGAATGCAGCAGAAGGTCCAGTTCATCGGCGCCCTTATTCATGAACCGGAGCTGGTCATCCTGGATGAGCCGTTCAGCGGGCTCGATCCGGTCAATGCCCAGGTCATGAAGGACGTGGTGGTCGAGATTGCCCGGAGCGGGCGGACCGTGCTGTTCTCGACCCACCAGATGGAGCAGGCTGAGAAGATGTGCGACCGGGTGGCCATCATTGCCCGGGGAGAAAAGGTGCTGGACGGAGTGCTGAGCGAGATCAAGGCCTCGAGCGGCAAACGGAATGTCGCGCTGGCGTTCCACCGTGACGCGGCCAACGCGCACCCGGTCCTGGAGGACCGCAAGCTGGTGGCACGAGTCGATGATTACGGCGCCTCGGCCGAGGCCGAGCTGGCCCCGGGTGCGGCCTCCGACGATCTGCTCCGTGCCCTGGTGGCCAGCGGGGCCGGCATTTCCCGGTTCGAGGTCGTCGAGCCGTCACTGCAGTCCATCTTCATTGCCAAGGTTGGCGCGGAAGCCGCTCGTCCGCTCGCCATGGAGGACGCCAATGCGTAAGATCTTCGCGGTCATCCGCCGGGAGTTCGTCGAGCGGGTCCGCACGCGCGCCTTTGTGATCAGCACGATCCTCGGGCCGGTATTCATGGGGGTCCTGATTTTTCTGCCGGCGCTGCTGGCTGGACGATCCACGGCCGCTCGCAACATCATCGTAGTGGACGCGGCCACTGGCGAATTCGGCAATCGTGTCGTCGCGGCGCTGTCGGAAACCCGATTCGGCAACAAGGGCAGTGAGCTGCCCCGCTTCCATATCGAACGGATCGTGGCGCTTGACCGGGCCAAGGCGGTGACCGATTCGCTGACGTCATTGATCGGCCGGTCGCGCGGACCCCAGGGAGGCCCCGATGGCTTCCTGGTGCTCACCGACAGCGCCCTCGCCACGGGACAGATCGACTACTTCGGCAGCAACGTGGGCTCGATTGCCGACATGTCGGCGCTCGAGGGAACCCTCCGGCCGGTGGTCCAGACCGAGCGGCTAATGCGCGAGCATGTGGACACCAGCGTCGTCCGGCGCGCCACCGCCAAGATCGACCTCAATACCGCCAAGGTCACCGAGGGCAAGCTGACGGGCGAGAGCGGTGCCTCGTCGTTCATCCTGGCCTACGTGATGACGTTCATCCTGTACATCTCCCTGCTGCTGTATGGCATCCAGGTCATGAGCTCCGTGCTGGAGGAAAAGACCAGCCGGATCATGGAAATCCTTTCCTCCAGCCTGACGCCGTTCGAGCTGATGCTGGGCAAGGTCATTGGAGTGGGCTCGGTCGGACTATTCCAACTGAGCATCTGGGCGGGGACTTCGCTGTACCTCACCGCCAATCTGGTTCCGATCCTCAAGCTCTTCGGCCAGTCATCGGACTCGGCCGCCAACATTTCCATTCCGGCTATCAGCCCCGCCCTGCTCGCGGTGTTCCTGGGCTTCTTCCTGCTGGGCTTCTTCCTGTATGCCGCGCTGTACGCAGCCGTCGGGTCGATGTGCAGCACC
>JBEPVA010000337.1:0-2178 GCA_041691295.1 Gemmatimonadota bacterium | reverse complement strand
AGGTTCGGACTCGTCGCCGCCGCGCCGCTCACGGCGCAGCGGACGGACTGGCCGCTGGCCGACCGGACCGTGATTGGGGATGGCTCGGTCATCAATGCCGTCGCGGCTGTATTCGACCGGGTCTACGCGTCGGGTCCGGGCGGGGTCCTGGTGCTCGATCCGCTGAACCGCGGCTGGACTGGGCCGTATTATCCGCCGGATCCGAGTCAGCTCAGTCGAGTGCGCGCGGGGCTGATCGACCCGCTGGATCGGTCGCTCTGGCTGCAGCTCAACGACGGTTGGCTCCGGTTTGACCCGCTGAGCGAATTCTGGGATGTCGGACGGACATCCGGGCCCGTGAATCAGATTGCCCTGGACCAGGACAATCTCACCGCCGGGCTGTTTCTCCGGGTCGGGGCCAGTTGGTATCAGGTCCAGCGCGGCTCGACCTTTCCCACTCCAGCCTCACCGCCACGCCATCCGACCTACCCGCTGACGGTCCAGGAGCTACTGAAGCAGGCGCCTGGCCTGGCTGGCATGTCGGGCGGAAATCTGGTGGATCCGCGCGGCCGGCCGGTGCAATACACCAGCGCCGCCGCCGATCCCACCGGCCGCGGATGGTGGATCGGTTCATCCGGAATCGGACTGCTGTTCCTGCCGATTGGCCAGGTCAGGGCTGAGCGAGTGCCGTTCGGGCTGCCCTCGCCGTCCGCGGCTGCGGTCGTGACGGTGCCTGGCGGAGTCTGGGTGGCGATGGACCAGGCGGCGGGCTCGAGCCCGGCGTTGGCGTTTCTATCGTCCGACCTCAAGACGTCGAAGTGGAACGAAGGCCCGACGGCGACCGGCTTGCCGTTCCGCCTGGCCTCGAAACTCGCCGCGCAGGGCCGAGATCTCTGGCTGGGAACTGATCTGGGACTGCTGCGGATCGATGGCGACGGCCGAGCCGAGCGATATGATGAGAGCCGCGGCCTGCCTGATCAGCGGGTCACGGCAGTGGTCGCGAGGGGCAAGCAGGTGCTGGTCGGGACAGCGCACGGACTGGTGGCAGTGAATGAGAGCGGCAACATCATCCCGCTGGGCACCAACTACAGCGACCGGGTCGATGCCATCGAGGCGCTTGGTGATACCATCTGGATCGGGACCATTCTCGGCGCCGAGGTGCTGCTTCCCGGCAGCGACCGCTTCGTCTATCCCGCCGGACTCGACAGCGCGCCGCCCTATCACGCGCCGATCCTGGCACTCGGCCTCCAAGGCGACACACTGGTGGCGCTCAACACGGAGCGACTTGAGTGGCGCGACCCCCAAACCGGACGCTGGATCCTCGGGCCACTGCTGGAGTCGTCATTCGGCCGTCTCCACACCATGCTGCCCAGGCCGGGTGGTGCGTTCGTAGCCGGCGACCGAGCCGTGGGCTACGTCCGGTTCCAGACCGGTGGCTCAGCCCGGCCACTGACTGTGCCAATTGAAATTCCCACTGCCCCGAGGGACTTGGCGGTGGACGATGAGTATCTGTGGGTGGCCACCAACCGGGGCGTGGTCCGTTGGCGCCTGGCCGCGATCAGTCCATGAATTCGATCGAGCTGGGCGCCGGCCCCGAGTTTGATGCCATTCGCCGGATCGTGAATGCGCTGGGCCGCACTGCCGATGGCCCCGGCGACGATTGCGCCTTTCTTCAGCTCGGCCCCGATTGGCTGGCCATCAGCACCGACACCAGCGTGGAAGGGACTCACTTCAAACGCGATTGGCTCAGTCTTCCAGAGATCGGCTTCCGGGCCACTGGTGCGGCGCTGTCCGACCTGGCGGCGGTCGGAGCCTCGGCACCGAGGATTCTCGCCGCGATTACCACACCGGATAGTGGTGCTGCCGAGCAGGTGATGACGGGCGTCGGTCATGCGGCAGCCGCGACCGACGCGGTGATCATCGGTGGCGACCTGACCCGGAGCCGCGACCTCAGCATCACAATCACCGTAATCGGTCGGACGACGCAACCGGTTTATCGGTCAGGCGCCCGGGCCGGTGATTCGATCTGGGTTTCCGGTGAGCTGGGATTGGCCCGGGCGGCGCTGGAGTCGTGGCAGCGCGGTGACCCTCCCACGCCCGCGGCACGGGATCGCTTTGTCCATCCGCTGCCGAGGTTGAAGGCCGGGCAATGGCTGGCAGCGCATGGCGCCAGCGCAATGCTCGATCTCAGCGATGGGC
>JBEPVA010000336.1:0-2200 GCA_041691295.1 Gemmatimonadota bacterium | reverse complement strand
GTGTTTGAGTGAGCAAACGTTCTTGCTTGTCCTGAATTAGCCGGGATGGAACCTGGGCAAGGTTGAGAGGGCGGAACGCATCGACGCGTTCCGCCCTGTCTGTTTCATCAGGCGACCTTGGAGCTCAGCACACCATCGAGCGAAGCAGCACCGCCGCCACGAATGATCAGGTACAGCGCCAGAGTGCCGGCCAGGATGTGGTACTCGAACCCCTCGCCCTTCTGGTTCCCGAACCAGTTCATGAAGAAGCCGTTGGGCAGGTGTACCATCACCACCGCCACGACCATGTTGCAGAGAATCCCGAAGGCCGCCACCCGGGTCAGCAGCCCGCTGACCAGGCCGAGCGATCCGAGGAATTCAGCCAGGATGGCCAGGACGGCGAACAACGTTGGAACCCCGATGGTGGCAAAGAAGCCGACGGTTCCGCTCCAGCCATAGCCGCCGAACAATCCCAGCGCCTTCTGGGCTCCGTGAGGGAACATGACCAGGCCGAGAGCCAGGCGGACCAGGAGCGTGGTGCGGTCGTGGCCGGTGGAGAGCAGTTTCTTCAGCATGACGAGCATCCTCAGGTCAAATGGCCGACTGCAATTGCTTGACTAGACAACTAAAAAATGATTCTCAAGGTTCCCGGTGGAGCTTGGCCAGCAGCGCGATCAGCCGGAGCTGATCGGTATGGCTGAGGGAGGAAATGGCCGCGCTGTCCGCGTCGAGGACCGGGGTATCCATCCTGGTCAGCAGGCTCAGCCCCCTGGCACTGATCCGGCAGATCACCCGGCGCCCGTCTTCCGGACAGACCGCTCGGCTCACCAGCTGCTTTCTGACCAGCCGTTCCAGCAGCCGGGTGATGCCCGGGGCCTGCTCGATCATCCGAGTCCCGATTTCCAGCGTGGGGAGGCCGGCTGCACCCGCGCCACGGAGGATCCGCAGCACGTTGTACTGCTGCATCGTGATCCCGTGGGCTTCGATGACCTGCGACACTTCCCGCTTGAGGCGGTCGGCGGCAGCAATCAGGGCCACCAGCGCCTGCTGGGGAACGGATTTCGGGGGGCGCCTGGTGGCCGGCATGGAATCCAAAGTATCGAATAATGCTTGACTAGTCAAGTAATTATTCCAGGGTCGCGATTTCCCCTACCTGGTATCCCCCACTTCGAGACGGGCCAGCGCCTTGTGGATCCGGGCGGCTTCGTCGGCCAGGACCGGTTCGGGATGCTCGCGCAGCGCCAGGTAGTGCCGGTAGGCCAGGATGGCCTCGTCCTTCTGGCCCGCCAGCACGGCCAACCGTCCCTCCTCACGGAGCTGCACGCCGAGGTATGGAGTCTCGTTGTTCCACCAGCTGGCGCGGCGGCGGACCGTGGTGAGCGCCGCTGCCGGAGTCTGATATTTCTCCACCAGCCTCGCGGCGACCAGGGTGGCGAGTTCCAGCCGGGAGACGCTGCCGTTGGAGTAGTCGAACCCGGCGAGCATCGAATCGAGCCGCGCGACTTCGGCGGCCGCTTCGCCGCGACCCCGGCGTTCCGCCAGCAGCGTCTCGAACGTGGCGATGGAGATGTCGTCGATGGAGGGAATCGGGTGCGGCGCAAGGCTGGCTTGCGTGGCCCGGAGCTTGGCGATCAGCGACGACGCGACGCTGGTGTCCCCCCGCATCAGGCGCCACGCGAGCACCGCCCGGATTGCGACGGCCTGATCGACTCGGGCGGCCGAGTCGCGGGCCAGTGGTGCCAGCGCGGGGGGTGTGAATTCGCCGGCCGCCTCCGCGGCGGCGGCGGTGTCTCCGGACCCGAGCAGGCCGTCGAGCACCTTGCGGCTGAGAACATAGGTGTTGCCAGTCGCTGGAATCTGATTAAGCACCGCCAGCGCGGCGGCGGGCCGACCGGCCGCGAGCAGCAGGGCCGAGGCGCCGCCCCGGTTGCCCTGCAGCGCACCGGGGCTGGTGAATCGCGCGATCAGGGTGTCATAGGCACGGAGCGCGGGTTCGGGAGCGGCGTCCGGCACGAACAGCGGCATCCGCGCCATGGTGAACAGCAGCCCCTGCGCGGTCGCCGGGTTGTGCATCAGCGCCGCGAGCTCGGCAGTGTCATGCCGGGCCACGGCGCGATACCACCGCTGCTGGGCGACCCAGAATCCGGCGGTATCGATCGAGGAGCGCAGCCGCTCGAGGCGCTGATCGAGCCCAGTATCCCCAAGCTCGACGGCGAGCTGC
>JBEPVA010000335.1:0-2209 GCA_041691295.1 Gemmatimonadota bacterium | reverse complement strand
TGTGTATAAGAGACAGGCGGGCCACCCCGGAGTAGATGGATGCCGCGGTCAAGCAGTCGTTCAAGAACCCCCCACCAGGCGCGCGAGGCCGGCGGCGACGATCGTCGCCGACGCTGAGGACCGCATTGCCCACGGGGTAAGCGGCAGGACATTTCCCCGGCACTTTGGGAGCCCCCGCATGCGCGAGCAGGTCACGCTGATATCGCCCGAAGGAGGCGGGCGCGCCGGACGGGTCTCGTCCGGCTTCCCGGCCGATCTGCTGGGGCAGTCGGCGAGGCGGCTGCGAATCCTGGCGGTGCTGTATGCCTTTGTCTTCTTCATGGCCGGCGTCGTTCCGCAGCTGCTGATCCCGAGCGAACGGCCGCGATTCTTCGGCAACGTTTTTCTGTGGGCCCCGAGTGCCGTCGGGATTCTGGTGGCCGTTGTGGTTGCCCTGGCACTTCATCACCGGCGGGTCTCTCTCGCCACGGCCATGAACCTGGGGCTGGTCTTCGAGATCGTCAGCAGTTATGCCATCGCCGCGGCCGAGTTCGGCGACCCGATGCAGCTCGAGATGCATCAGGGGATGATGGGGCTGTCGTGGGTGGCCACCTGGGTGGTGCTGTTCACCGTTGTGGTGCCCACCGCGCCGCGTCGAGCGGTGCTGGCCGCGCTGGCCTCGGTCAGCTCGGTTCCCGTTGTCGTCGGGCTGCTGATCGCGTCGCAGCCCGCCCCGTCCTACCTGGATCCGCTGCAGTTCTTCCTCGGACTCGTCTTTCCCTACCTGCTCGTGGTTGGCATGGCCTACGTCGGTGCCCGGGTGGTCTATAACCTCGGCACCGAGGTCAAGCGGGCCCGCGAGCTCGGCAGTTACCGCCTGGAGGAGAAGCTCGGCGAGGGTGGCATGGGGGAAGTCTGGCGCGCTCGTCATCGGATGCTGGCCCGGCCCGCCGCCATCAAGCTGATCAGGCCCTCGTTCGCCGGAACGGCGGGTGCCGGCGGTTCGGAGGAGGCGCTTCGGCGATTCGAGCGCGAGGCTCAGGTCATCGCCCGTCTCCAGTCGCCCCATACGGTGGCGGTCTTCGACTTCGGAATTGCCGCTGACGGGGCTTTCTATTACGCGATGGAACTGCTCGAGGGGCTGGATGCCGATTCGCTGGTGCGGCGGTTCGGGCCAATCCCGCCTGAGCGGGCCATCTACCTGCTGCGGCAGGTCTGTCATTCGCTGTCCGAAGCGCAATCGCTCGGCCTGGTCCACCGCGATATCAAGCCCGCCAACATCTTCCTCTGCCGGTACGGCGAGGAATATGATTTCGTGAAGGTGCTGGATTTCGGCATCGTGGGCGCGATCCGTGACAGCGCGGAACCGGCGCCGGTCCACACCCGTGAAAACACCGTGCTCGGCACCCCGGCGTTCATGGCCCCCGAACAGGCGATGGGAACGGAGTTCGATGGCCGAGCCGACATTTACGCCGTCGGCTGCGTGGGTTATTGGCTCCTGACCGGGCAATTGGTGTTCAGCGCTGAGACTCCCATGGGGCACATCGTGCAGCATGCCCAGACGCCGCCGACCGCTCCGTCGGCCCGGAGTGAGACGCCGATCCCCGCGGCGCTCGACGAGCTGCTGCTGTCATGTCTGGCCAAGCGTCCGGCTGATCGACCTCAGTCCGCGAGGGAGCTGTCGCTGCGGTTGGCAGCAGTGGAAGGGGCGGATGCCTGGAGCCAGGACCGGGCCCGGGAGTGGTGGACCAGCCATCGGATAGCGGAAAGCGTGACTCTCATCTCGAGTTGAAGCCCCTCGCGGAGCGAGGGTCAGCGAGGGATCGCTGATGCGTCAGGCCGCTGGACCGCACTGAGGCAGCGACTTCCGCTCCTCGCAGGCTTGTGACGACCAGCTTCGACTTTCAGCCATGGGAACATTTCCGCGCGCTGCGGGCCGCGCTCCATTCCCCGCGGCCGCGCATAGCTCCAGCCCTGCGGCTTTACTGCTTCACTCTGGCGTTCGGCGGCGGGCCTGCAGTCCTCCTCCTCTTCCCGAACGAGGACTGCGGTGGGGACGGTTTGGTTTGAGCCTCCTCCCGGCTGAGGCGATCCCTGTGCTGCTCCTGTGTGCATTGGTGGCCATCTTCGGTCCCCATGCTGCGGCAGCGGACCAGATCTACGCGGCACAACTCGGGCGGTGGCTGGGCCCGCTGGCGGGAGGGGCGTCCGTGGGCATGCTGGCGTGGTG
>JBEPVA010000334.1:0-2255 GCA_041691295.1 Gemmatimonadota bacterium | reverse complement strand
GGATTGGCCGGCTCGGGGTACCGCAGCCGCCCATGATGCATCCCGGCCAGCAGCCGCGCAAAGGTAACGCCGATCTGATCGAGGTCCCTGAGGGTCAACGGGGCATCGCGCAGCTCACCGTTGTTGACGCGCTGGCTGATGACCCGGTCGATGGCCTCGCGCATTCTCGCCGGGTCAGGCGTGTCGAGCGCCCGAGTGGCCGCCTCGGCAGCGTCGGCCAGCATCACGACCGCAGTCTCCGCCGTGCTGGGCCTTGGTCCGCCATAGCGGAACTGCTGATCGCCGGCGCCACCGTTGGCGCTGGCCTGGTAGAAATATTCCAGCCGGCTGGTCCCATGATGTTCGGCAATGAAGGTCTGCAGCGCCAGCGGCAGGCGATTGTCCCTGGCCAGCCGGAGCCCGGCATCAACGTGCTCCCGGATCATCCTGACCGACTCCTCCGGCGCCAGCCGTTCATGCGGATTGACGCCGCCCGCCTGATTCTCGACGAACCATTCGGGATGCAGCAATTTCCCGATGTCGTGATAGTAGCAGCCGACCCTGGCCAGCAATCCGTCGGCCCCGATCGCTTCGGCGGCCGCCTCCGAGAGACTGGCCACCGCCTGGCTGTGGGCCCAGGTTCCGGGCGCCTCAGTCGCCAGGCGGCGGAGCAGCGGCTGTCCGGGATCGGACAGCTCCAGCAGCGTGAGGTCGGTCGTCCGGCCGGTAATCGTCTCGGCCACCGGCAGCAGTGCCAGAGCGACGGACACGGAACCCAGCGCCAGTACCGATCCCGCGATCGCGCTCAAGCCGATAGTGTCCACGCTCCAGCCCAGCCGCAGCCCCAGTGCCAGGCTGGCCAGCGCCATGGCGACTGCCACCGTCAGGATGGTGGTGAATACCTGCCGGCGGTGGCGCACCGCCCGGACGCCGAGGGCGCCGGCCAGGCCCCCGGCCAGGCCGAACAGCAGGGCAGAGCCATCACGCAGCTCCCACTGCAGTCCGATGACCAGCGCCAGGGTCACCGCGGCAAACACCGACAACCGGCCGTTATACAGCACGGTGATGAGTACCGTCGCAAACGGCAGTGGAATCAGTTCTGGGCGGAGCGGAAAGAGGTGCTGCAGCAGCCCGGACAGCGCGATGACGAGGATGAACAGGCCGGAGAAGAAGATCATCTCGCGGTACTGGTCCCAGGTTTCCCGGCGATAGTGGATCAGGAGGAACCAGAAGATGCTGAGCAGGATCGAGTCGTATAGCAGCGGCCCGAGCAGCCACGGCGAAAGCCCGGCCAGTTCGAGATCCGCGGCGGGTGGAGGGAAGCACAATCGCACCACGGCGGCGACGATCAGCAGCAGGCCCCAGCGTGCCCCATGGTAGCGGACCCGCTCCGCCCTCGTACGGGCGGCCGCGGCCTCCCGAAGCGGCGCGAGTCCGGCCTTTCGCATCAGCCGCCCTGATCCTCCGCGTAGGCCCGGATGATCTGCCGCACCAGCCGGTGGCGCACCACGTCGGACTCATTGAGGTAGCAGAATGCGATGCCATCAATCCCGGGCAGGATCCGCTCGACCTGAATCAGACCGCTATCTTCGCGCCGGGGCAGATCGACCTGGGTCTTGTCGCCGGTGATGACGGTCTTGCTGTTCACCCCGAGCCGGGTGAGGAACATCTTCATCTGGGCGGCGGTGGCGTTCTGCGCTTCATCAAGGATGATGAAGGCATCCGACAGGGTACGACCCCGCATGTACGCCAGTGGCGCGATCTCGATGATCCGGCTTTCCAGCGCCTTTTGCACCCGGTCCGCCGGCATCATGTCTTCGAGCGCGTCGTACAGCGGGCGCAGATAGGGATCGACCTTGGCCTGGATATCGCCCGGGAGGAAGCCGAGCGATTCGCCGGCTTCGACGGCCGGCCGGGCCAGGATGATCCGGCGGACCCGCTTGCGGGCCAGCGCCTCCACCGCCTTGGCCACCGCCAGGTACGTCTTGCCGGTGCCCGCGGGGCCGATGCCGATGACGATGTCGTTGGTCGCGATGGTCTGCAGATAGGCTCCCTGCCCCGGCGTCCGCGCCGAAATGACTCGGCGCAGCCCGGGCAGCACGATCTTCTGCGATTGCTCCTCCGGCGCTTCCGCCGTGGGACCTTCGCTGGCCAGCCGGTTCACATCACTCAGCGCGACAGCCTCGCCCATGCGGGCCAGCTCCACCAGTCCCTGCACCACCCCGACCGCCCGCTCGACCCGCTCGGTGGTGCCGGTCAGCGACAGTGTATCTCCC
>JBEPVA010000333.1:0-2270 GCA_041691295.1 Gemmatimonadota bacterium | reverse complement strand
GAGGCACTGAGCCACCTTGCGGGCAATCGGCATCTCTACCCCGGCTCGCTCGGCCAATTGCAGGGCCACCCGGGCGGTGTGCACGCCTTCGATGACGGCACGATGGCTTGCCGTGAACCCGGTCAGGGTCTCTCCCTGTGCCAGCGCGATGCCGAGTGCTCGGTTCCGCGAAAGCGCTCCGCAGGTGGTGAGCACCAGGTCTCCCACGCCGGCCAATCCCGAAAACGTTCGCGGATCGGCACCCAGGGCCACGCCCAGCCGGGTGATCTCGGCCAGGCCGCGGGTGATCAGCGCGGCACGCGGGTTATTGCCCAGCCCCAGCCCGTCGCACATTCCGGCAGCGATGGCGATCACGTTCTTGAACGCGCCCGCGAGCTCGGTCCCGACCACGTCACTGCTGGTGTACACTCGAAAGCTGGTGGTGGTGAGGAGCTGCTGGGCCCGCTCCGCCGCGGCGCTGCTGGCCGATGCCGCCACCACGGCGGTCGGCTGCTGCTCCAACACCTCTTCCGCAAAGCTGGGGCCCGACAGCGCTACATACTGGCGGCCCGGAAGCTCCTCGGCGCATACCTCCGACATCCGTTTGAGTGAATCGGTTTCGATCCCCTTGCTCGCGCCGATGACCATGGCGTCCGGCGCGGCCGATCCGGCCACCGAGGCCAGCACGGCGCGCACGGTCTGGCTGGGACTCACCGCGAGAATGATCGGGCGCCCGCGGGTCGCTTCCGACGAATCGGCCGTGGCTCTGAGTGAGAGAGCCAGGGCGACGCCGGGGACATAGAGCGGGTTTTCGTGCCGCTGGTTGATCACCTCGGCCACCGTTGGCTCGTGGGACCAGAGCAGGACGTCGAGACCCTTCGCCGCGAGATGATTCGCCAGGGCGGTCCCCCAGCTCCCGGCCCCTAACACGGCAATCCGGGTCATGGGCGGGGCTGCCCGAACCGATTCTCGGTGCCGGACAGCAGCCGGCGAATATTCTTCCCATGCAGCGCCACGATCAGCGCGGCTAGCAGGATGAAGAGCCCGATCATCGGCCGGCGATCGGGGTGCAGCAGATACACCGCCGGCGGCAGCACGGCGGCCGCGAGCACGCTGCCCAGCGACACGTACCCGCTCAGCTTCACCACCAGCGCCCAGGTCATGAATGCGGCGAGGAACGCCAGTGGCGCCAGCCCCAGCACCACGCCGGCCCCCGTCGCGACGCCTTTTCCACCCCGAAATCCGAGGAATACCGGAAAGACGTGGCCGATCACCGCCGCCGCCCCAAGCGCCAGGGCCACCACCGCACCGCCGCCGGCGCGGGGGGCCAGGAGCAGTACGGGCACCGCGCCCTTCAGCATGTCGAAGAGCCCAACCGGGATGGCATAGCGCCAGCCCATAACCCGGTACAGATTTGTCGCGCCCAGGTTACCGCTGCCCAGCAGTCGGAGGTCCTTGCCCTTGACCAGTCGCACGACGAGGTAGCTCGTCGGAATCGCGCCGATCAGGTAGGAGGCCAGTAGCCAGGGCAGCAGCGGAATCATCGGCGTCCGCTTTTCATGGAGAACTTGAGGTGAATCGGCGCGCCGGTAAAACCCCAGGCGCTCCGAAAACCGTGCAGCAGATAGCGCTGGTACGACTCCGGCACGTCGTCGGGACGATTGGAGACGACCGCGAATGCCGGGGGCGACGTGCCGATCTGCGAAGCATAGACCAGCTTGACCTCTTCGCCCTGCTTCTGGGGCGGCTGCTGCCGCTGCACCAGCGCTTCCAGCACCTTGTTCACCTCGGCGGTATTGATCCGGTGCTCCCGCGACTCGGCCACCTGCAGCGCCATGTCGAGCACTTTTTTAACCCGCTGGCCTGTCAACGACGAGATGTAGACAAACGGTACATATTGCAGGAACGGCGCCTTGGCCACCAGCTGCTCTTCCCCGCGCTTGGCGGTGTTGGCGTCCTTATCCTCGATCAGGTCCCATTTGTTGACTGCAATGACGAGGCCGGTGCCCTGGTCCCATGCCTCGGTCGCGATGCGCAGGTCCTGATTGTGCAGCCCAAGGGCCGCATCCACCACCAGGATGCAGACCGCGGCCTGCTCGATGGCCCGCTTGGTACGGAGCGTCGAATAGAATTCGACGTCATCCTCGACCTTTGCTCGGCGGCGCAGCCCCGCGGTGTCGATGAACCGGACGACCTTGCCGCCATACTTGAGAATCGAGTCCACTGCATCGCGGGTGGTGCCGGCCACGGAATCCACGAGCGCGATGTCGCCCTGATCGGTGAACAGCACA
>JBEPVA010000332.1:0-2273 GCA_041691295.1 Gemmatimonadota bacterium | reverse complement strand
GCCCTGCACTGGGCGGCGGATGCATGGCTCGGCGCGCGGATCCACGTGCTGATGCCATACTCCGATCGCTTGCGGGAGCTCGCCATGTGGTATGCCCAGCTCTGGGCCGAGAGCCTGGGCAAGCGGGTGGACCGTCGGGGCGAGGTGGTGCATAGCGGACCAACGCCGGTAGCGGCCCTTGGTGCCACCGATCAGCACAGCCAGGTTCAGCTCTTCATGGAAGGCCCGTTCGACAAGGTCGTGAGCTTCATCAGGGTGGAGCACCCCGGCGAGGACGTGATCATCCCGTCACACTCCGGGCTTCCTGAAGAGCTGGCTTATCTCTCGGGGCACACCATGGGCGAGCTGCTCCTGGCCGAGCAGGAGGCCACCTCGGCGGCCCTGGCCCGCATGGGACGGATGAACGTCACGATCTCACTCCCGGCACTGTCCGCCGAAACGATCGGCGAGCTGATCATGTTCTTTCAGCTGTCAGCGGGCTTTGCCGGCGCGTGGTATGGCATCAATCCGTTCGATCAGCCCGGCGTGGAGCTGGGAAAGAAGCTCACCTTCGCGGCGATGGGCCGGCCGGGGTTCACCAAAGAGCCGGCGCCGGGGGCGAGTGGGCCGCCGGATGTAGCGGGCTAGGAGAGGAAGGAGGGGGGCGGCGAACGAGAGCCAGGGGTTCGTTCGTCGCTCACACCCGGCTCCCCTCCTCTTCAGTTGCCTCAGCCTCCACAGACGAAGAGGCCCCGGGCGACTGGCGTTCTGGCCACCTCAAACTCGTCGACGGCCTTGCCCAGCTCGAGCAGGGTCTCCGACATCCCACGACCACCAGCGCCTCCGACTGTTCCGCCGCCACTCGGAGGGCGGATCCGTTTGGCCACTCGAGTTTGGAGAGACGGATGCGCCGAAGGTGAAGCAGAAGGCGTCTACCGGCGCCCTGCAGACCGTCAGGCCCAGCGTCGAGACAACCGTGACGTGAGGGCATGGGCATCGGGGAGGCGGAGGGGCCCACCGGTCCCAGGAATCGGGAAGACCGGGTACAAGGCAGGCGCCATGCCGACAGGATACCGAATTATTCGTTGACTGGCAATGCCTTAGCATACTAAGGGCGGCCGATCCGTCGCGAAGTCGCGTCGCAGTCGCATGCCTCTCGTGCCTGTGCGGCGCGAGACGCCGCGGTGCCCGCAGGCCGGCGGCCCTGCCCTCGAGAGGTCTAGGTCATGCGCTGGAGCTGGTACCGAACCTGGTTCCAGACCCCCGGAAGGCGCTCGCGGAAAAACTCCAGGTTCCGCCGAGTAAAGAAGTACTTGGGACGAAGGTAGACCTCCGCATTATTCATCGAGGTGAGAATCCGATGGCGACGCCAGTTGGCTTCGTTGTGCTGTACGAAATAGCGCCCCGAAACCCCCAGGGTCTGCACCCCGAACGGAAAGGCAAAAGCAAAGAAGAGCGGCTGTGAGTTGATCAGCAGGTCTGCATCGGGGTTCCGAGCTCTCCGCTCGAAGGTGCCCTCGGCGAGACTGAATCGAACCGACGAGTCCAGGTCCGCTAGGTCGGCAGTGACAGGCTTCAACCTTCGAAGTACCCAACCGCCGTACTTCTCCTTCAAATGGATCGCCAGCTTCCGGAAGGATTCCTCTATCCGATCCAGCGGCACCGGCGCTACGGTGTCGACCGGCAGGCCGGCGACTTGCTGGTGCGCCTGGTCGAAGCGCGCCAGCGCAGGCTCCGAATCGTAGGGCGCCTGCGAGTCGAAGGTGTCCCCCGGATAAAGCACCGCCAGCTCCTGTCCCTTCTCTCGAAAGCGTTGAGCCACCTCCCGGAGGGTATTGGCAAAGGGGTTGAGATGCGCATTGTCGGAGCAGCAAAAGTACATGAAGCTGGCGAAGGGGATGGACACCTTCGTCTTCAGGGCAATGTGATTGGCCAGCATGCTGGCGAGCTTGGCGCTGGCCAGTCGCTGGGCGTGCTCCTTGTAGTCCATCTGGCCGGTGTAGCCCGCGAAGGAAAATTGATTGAGGACCACATCCACCCGCTTCAGATCATCCAGTGCAAGCCGGCACCCATGATCGTTGATCTCGCAATCGTTGACACTGAGCAGCGTTTCACCCCCGCTGATAACGCCGAGCATCGAGTCCATCGGCCCTACTTGATGGCAGTAGACCTCGGTACCGGGGGTGATCCGGACGATCTGTCGGTGCGGCAAGGCCTGGAGATTCCGGAAGCCGAACTTGCGGAAGGCCTCGAACATTTTGTCAGAATTATTGCGCTGGAACAGGAGCTGGACC
>JBEPVA010000331.1:0-2276 GCA_041691295.1 Gemmatimonadota bacterium | reverse complement strand
ACTCCGTACCTGCCATCGAAACTCAGGATCCAGCCCGACAGCGGGCCGCCGATTGCTCCCGCCACCGGTACCGCGATCATGCAGCGGGCAATGGCACGAGCCCGGTCCGCCGCGGGAAACCATTGAGCCAGGTAGAAGATCAATCCCGGAAAGAAGCCCGCCTCGGCAAATCCCAGCAGGGTCCGCAGCAAATAGAACTCGGCGGGGCGGTGAATCAGCGCGGTGACCCCGGAAATCGCTCCCCAGGCCACCATCATCCCGCCCAGCCAGCGCCGGACCCCGATCCGGAGCAGAAAGGCGTTGGCCGGCACCCCGAACAGCACGTAGCCGATGAAGAACACCCCGGCGCCGAATCCGTAAACCGAGGCGCTGAACCCGAGGTCCCGGTTCATCTGCAGCGCCGCGAACGAGACGTTGACCCGGTCGAGGAAGTTGATGGTGTAGAGGAGGAACAGGAATGGAAGCAGCCGCCTCGAAACCTGGGAGATGGCAGAAGGGAGATGGGAGATGGGAACCCCACCCGCAACCGAAGCACCCCTCTCCCCTCTCCCCTCTCCGCCCTTCGTGCGTGCGGTCATTCCGCCTTGCCGAGTATCTCCATCGCCGCATTCCTCCCGTTGATCGCGATCACGCTGCCGCCGGGATGGGTGCAGGCGCCGCAGAGGTACACCCCCGTCATCGGCGTCACCGGTTCCAGCCGGTTGCTCCACATGTACTGCGGCAGGCACTCACCCTGGAAGATGTGGCCGCCGGTGAGCCCCACCCGCGCTTCGATGTCGGGCGGGCCGAGCACGTCGAGACCGATGATGGCGTCGGGCAGATTGCTGCAGAACCGGGCGATCGATTCGATGCCCATCCGGCCGACCGCTTCGCGGTGGTCGTCCCAGGTTCCTGATTTGAAGGTGTGGGGCACGTATTGGGTAAAGGCGCTCAGCACATGCCGCCCCTTCGGCGCCACGCTCGGGTCATACGCGGTCTGCAGATAGATCTCGGCCCACACCCGATCCGGCATTCGGCCCTCGCGCGCGGCGGCATACCCAGCCTTCCACTCGGCCTTGGTGATCGGGGTGTTGATCGTGGCCAAGTGGTGCGGCTCGTTGGTTCCCGGGCGCGCCTTGAAATTGGGCAATTCACTGAGGGCGGCGTTGAGCTTGAGGGTGCAGCCAGTGATCGGCACCGCCTCGACCTTTTGCTGCCACCCGGCGTCGGCGCTGTTCCCGAGCAACTTCAGCGTGACCATTGGATCGGCGTTGGAGACCACGACCGACGCCGAGATCTTCTCGCCACCTTCGAGTTCAACCCCTTGGCCGGGGATGATCCGGCTTACGGTCACACCCGCGGCCACCGTGGCACCGGCGTCGCGAGCGGCATCGCAAAGCAGAAAGGAAACCATTCCCATTCCGCCCTGGACGTAGCCCCAGTCGCCGGGATAGTCGTGGTCCATCCGGCCGCAATAGTGATGGAAATAGATCGACGCCGTGCCGGCATTGAACGGGCTGGCAAAGGTGCCCACCACTCCCTGGCCCATGTACGCCAGCTGCATCCGTTCGTCGACCAGGTACCGCTCGAGCAGTTCCGCCTGCGACCACTCGAACAGCAGGCCGATGGCGTCCTTGTCATGGCCCAGTCGCTCCTCGAGCTGGGCCCGGGTCGGGGCTCTCCCGATCCAGGTATCGCCTGCATCCCCGGGACGGATGGCGTCGGCCACCCGCCGCATCAGGGCATGCATCTCGTGCCGGCCTTTGACGTCCCGTGGCGAGAATGCACGAAGCTCTGCATCCGCCTTGGCTTCGTCATCCCAGAGCTGGATGCTGCTGCCATCCTCGAACGGCACGAAGTATCCGCCGCTGGCCGGCGTCCATCGAAAGCCACGACCCGGGAGGTCCAGCTCCTTCATGACCAGGGGATGCAGCAGGCCGACGACATACGCGCACGGCGAGACGCGATAGCCGGGCCACGATTCTTCCAGTGTGCACGCGCCACCGACCCGCTCGCGGGCCTCGAGCACCAGGACCTGCTTGCCGGCCCGCGCCAGGTAGGCGGCGCAGGTCAGGCCGTTGTGCCCGCCACCGACGATGATCACGTCCCATTGCTTTGTGGCGAGGGTCTTGATTGGCGCGGGAAGGCCTACCTTGCCCATCACGGCGGCAGTCGGTGAACTGGCGTACTTCATCTCTATTCCTTTGGTTCGATCTATCAACCCAACAACTGGAAACACAGCGGCACGGAGGGGTACGGAGCCAAGCCCAGTCTCAGTCGTCGCCCGCCAGTTCCCA
>JBEPVA010000330.1:0-2336 GCA_041691295.1 Gemmatimonadota bacterium | reverse complement strand
CGAATCTCTGCTCGGCGCCATTGCCTCCCAGCAGATCTCGGGGCGTGCCGCCGCCGCGATCCTGGGCCGGCTGCGGCGGCGGGTCGGCTTCACCCAGCGGGCACTGGCTTCGGCCCATCTCAATACCCTGCGGGCCACTGGCTTGTCCCGCGCCAAGTCACTGGCCACCCGGGACCTGGCCCGCTTTGCCATGGCCGGCGGTCTGCGCGGACTCGATCGGCTGTCCGACGAATCGGTGATCGAACGACTGGTCCAGGTCCGGGGAATCGGGGTCTGGACCGCCCACATGTTCCTGATGTTTTCCCTCGGCCGGGTCGATGTCTGGCCGGTCGGTGACGGCGGGGTGCAGCGAGCGGCTGCGATGCTGTACGGCACCACCGATCAGGGGACGCTGCTCGACCTGGGAGAACGGTTCCGGCCCTGGCGAAGCCACGCGGCCTGGTATCTCTGGCGCTACCTGGATGGCTGAATGATGACTCACCGCATGACCCTTGCCGTCTGCATCACCCTGCTGCTCCCGGCCGGCCTCATGGCCCAGGGGCTGCCGATCTTTCATCAACTCAATCCGGTGGCTCAGAGCCGGAGCGGCCTCTACTTCCAGCCGTTCCGGCCGGCAAAGGCCGGACTGTCGGTCGATTTCGGCCTGACCTACGGCACCGCCATCGAGCTGGCGGTCAATCGCGCCACCGGCGACACCGCCTATCTGCTCGACGCCGAGCTGATGCGGCTCAACCTGGGACTGAGGCGCGATCTCGACGCCCGGAACTATGTGGCAGTGGAACTGTTCGCCGGCGGCTCGTACGATGGGATCTTCGACAAGGCGGTCGACGGCTATCACTCACTGCTCGGTATCACGTTTCCCGAGCGGAACAACCGGCCGACCAATCAATTCGCCTACCGGCTGCGCGGGCCGGATGGCCGGCTCATCATTCGCGACAAGTCGGCGCTCTACCTGGGTGACCTCAGGCTGTCCGCCGGACGGCGGCTGACCCCGCACTGGCAGCTCGAGTTCTCGGTCACCCTGCCCACGTCGACCGCGCCGGCCGGCTATGGCATCGGGACCGTGTCGGCCAGTGCACTCACGGCACTGCGGCTGCCGCTGGGCCGCCATTTCTGGTATGAGGGAACAGCAGGATTGGGCTTTACTCCCACCCACGGCGAGTTGAGTGCCTGGCAGCGCCAGGTCTTTCTTCTTGCCACGTCAGGTCTGCGGTTACGGCTGGGGCAGAAGAACAGCCTGTACGCCAATCTGGTCTTCCAGTCACGAGACTATTCGGGGTCGCTGGCGCGCGGGCTCAATAACGCCGAGATGGATCTCGATTTTGGCTGGATCCTGAAGACCAGAGGCGGGCGGGAGTGGCACTTCTCGGCCACGGAGGATCCCCAGCCGAGCGGTCCGGCCATTGACCTGATGCTGAGGGTTGGGGTCAGCTGGTAGGAACTGCAGGAGACAGAGGAGGGAGGAAGGAGGAGGGGAAGTGCAGTTTCTGCCTTCCTCCCTCCGCCTTACTCCTTCTCCGCGGTTCAAGCGACGGGTTTCGGCTTGAAGAGGAACTCCTCCATCTGGGCGAACAGGAACTCCTTCGATTTGGATTCCCGGACCTGGAGCGAGTAGTGGTTGATCAGCTGCTGCTGGGTCTTGAGCCAGCCGGCCCAGCAAGTCTGGCAGATCTGCTCATAGGTCCGGAGGCCGATATCATTCTGGAAGGGGCGGAAGGGGAGCTGGTCTCCGGTTTCGCCACAGCGAGTGCAGGTGATGGTCGCCATGGGCTCCAAGATAATCACTCCCCGCGCTTGAGCGCCTTGACCCCACTGGCGGTGCCGATTCCGGTACCGACGCCGAGGAAGATTGCTGCGGCCTTGGTGACAAGCGGCAGCAGCCAGACGATGGGAGCGGTGAGGGTCACCACCACGATCCCGACCACCCACGGTACCCAGGGAGCACGGACCGCGTCGACAAAGCGCAGGCGGCGGCGGACATAGTCTCGGGTCAGGACGTATCCGCCGATGCCGGCGGCAACGATGATGGCGATTCTGAGCAGGTCAAGCATGGTCGGTCTCCGGGCAGTGAATCAGGGTCATGGGTTCGTGTTGCAGTACGCAACGTGGACCGGGAAGATTCAGAAAAGCGACGAAAAGTCGTAAGGTCGGAAAATCGGAAGGGAAATGCCTTGATCTGGTGCCCAACGAAATAGCTTCGGTCCGCCCGTCCGCCCGTCCGCCCGTCCGCCCGTCCGTCAGCTGTTACCCTCACCAGCGCAGCGCCACACTCCCCCAGCTAAACCCCGACCCGAACGCCGTAAACACCAGCAACTGACCATCCTTGACTCGTCCGG
>JBEPVA010000329.1:0-2371 GCA_041691295.1 Gemmatimonadota bacterium | reverse complement strand
TGTCTTTTACCAGCAGCGATCCAGCGCGCTTCAGCTCGCAGCGCCGAGCCTCGGCTTCAGCCGAGGACAGCAGGCAAGGCCCGAGCGTCAGGGGCACCCCGACCTCTACCGGCAGAATCTCTCCTCGCGCCCCTGACCGACCGTGCTGACAGGCTTCAGGACACACAAAAGGCCGGCGTTCGCCGGCCTTCGTGTTTCGATCTCCAGGAATGCGCCCCCCTCACCAGTTCGGCTGGCGACCGAGCGGCCCTCCAGCGCCGCAGTTTGGCGCCGCGGCCGCGAGGAAGGGGGCCGGGGGTGAGGCCAATGCGCCGGCATGCGGCCTGCCTCAAGGTACCCCCTCATCAAGGTTGCTTCGTCGGTGCTGAAGCCCCTCCTCGCAATGACACAACCGATTCCTAGAACGTTCCCGGCTTGCCCGCCGACTTGACGGACCCTCCTTCGGTGCAGAGGGTGAAGTTCGGCGTGGTCGCGGTGCCGGTGAGTCTCCACGTGCCCGTGGCGCTTGTTCCCGGCATCCAGCTGTTCGACCAGCCGGCCAGCGCCGAGAAATCCGGTGCCGCCAGCGTCACCGCCGTGCTGCCGAGGTATGCCAGCGACGCGTCGATATCAATCGAGGCCGACGAACCATCATCATATCTGTAACTGGTCGAGTTGTAGTCCGCGGGCAGGGTATACACCGCCTGCAGGCGCTTGTACGGTCCGGCCAGCGTGGTCACCGTTGGTGCGGGCATCAGCGCACCCAGCGTGACCGTCCGCGCCGACAGGGTATGGAACGACATGATGACGAATCGGTCATCCGCATCGGTGACGCTGGCCGCCACCTGGAGGTTGTGGTAGTCGGACGCCACCTGGTGAGCGCCCGGGATCCCGAGGGCCATGAATGTAGCGCCGCCCACGATGCCGGAATACAGCACACCGTCCGAACAACTGGGCCCAACCGCGTAGGACATCGCGGTGTTGACCGTCTCGCCACCGGCCAGACCCGACAGGGTGATGAAGGCGGAGTCGGGAACGAAGGCCTCGGTCGAATCGAAGTTGAGGTGTTCCAGCGAACCGCCGGCCGCAATATTCTGCCCTCGGCGGATGACCGCGCTCGGCAGCGTCGTGCCCGTCTCGGCGCGCCGGAAGGCGACCATGTCCAGGGCCCCATCCTCCACATGGTTCAACTGGAACGTGGGCACCGAGCTCAGGAACGTCCGCCCATTGCCCAGCGCAATGAACGCCTGGTCGGTGGCGGTGACCCCGGCCACCGTGCCGTTGACCGTCTTGCCGGTGATGGTTGCCGAGCAGAAATCCGTCCCCTGGGCGGTCAATTCGGCGGTCGTTCCGTACTGGACATTCACCCCGCCGCCGCTGTGGTGGAACGCAATGCCGCCCCGGCTCGAGGCCACGGTGAATGTGTACGCGTGATTGACACCGGCCACGACTGTCCACGGCCCGGCGTTGTCCTGGAAGGCAAACCAGTCCGGTTGTTCGGTGGGATCACAGTTGGTGAAGTTGATGGTGAAGGTTCCACCACCAGTGCCACCAGTCACCGTCAGACTCAGCGGGGCGGTCCGGGCACCGGCGGTACCGGTGCCGTTCACGATAAGGCTGTAGGTCCCTGCGGCTACGGACGCACCCACGGTCAGCGTCAGCGTCGAGCTGGTCCCGGTCGGTGCGGCTGGGTTGAAGGTGCCCGTCACGCCAGCCGGCGCGCCGGTGAGGCTCAGGGTGACGGCGCCCGTGAAGTTGGTGCGGGCGATGGTAACCGTGCTGGGGCCACTCGCTCCCTTGGCAATCGAGGCCGCGGTAGCCGACAGCGTGTAGTTGGCCGCCGCCGCGACCACGGTCAGCGCCAGCGGAGTCGATTTGGCGCCCGGCGTGCCGGTGCCAGCGACGGTGAGGTTATAGGTACCCGCGGCCACCGCGGCCCCGACCGTGAGGGTCAGGGTTGACGTCGTTCCGGTTGGGGCGGCAGGCGCAAAGACGCCGGTGACGCCCGTCGGTGCTCCGCCCAGGCTCAGGGTCACCGCGCCGGTAAAGTTGGTGCGGGTGATGGTGACGGTCCGCGTGCCCGTGGCAGCCTGAACCACGCTCACGGTATCGAAATTGAGCGACAGCGCGTAATCCGCCGGGGCTGCGACCACCTTGATCACGACTGGTGCAGTCCTGGCACCGGGTGCTCCCGTGCCGCTCAGCGTGACGGGGTAGGCGCCGGCAGCCACTGCCGCACTCACAGTGACCGTCAACGTTGACGTGGTTCCGGTCGTGCCGTTCGGCGCAAAGTCGCCCGTTACCCCGGCCGGCGCACCGGTCAGGCTCAGGGTTACCGCCCCGGTGAAGTTGGTTCGGGTAATGGTGACTGCCCCTGTGCCCTGTCTCTTAT
>JBEPVA010000328.1:0-2379 GCA_041691295.1 Gemmatimonadota bacterium | reverse complement strand
CATGGTAAGGAGAAGGTCTACGGTTCGATTCCGTAAGGGGGCTCCCAGGTCAGAGCCTTATCCGGTTCCTTCCGCTGGTGTCCCGCGGAGGGGCTGGGGGGCAAATCGGGGGGCAAGATCATAGTGAACCCTGGATGCGTCTCCGGTTGATGCTTGAAATCCTGAATTTAGCGACTGTCTCGGGCGCCCTTGAGTCGTCGCTGAATCTCACCCGGATACGCGAGTTCAGCGGGTAGCGCGGACACGAAAGACCGATTTAAGAAAGGGTGTCCGGAGCCTAGTGACAAGCCGAAGCCGGCACGGTGCCTAGCTGGCTGGCTCAGGACTTCCGAGGGGCAGCAGCGCTGCCTTAGCGTCGAGGTATCCCCAACCCAGCGCCATGCGGATCAAGGCATGGATGATCAGGTCGCGGCGGTCCTGCGTGGTGACCGTGGGGGCGTCGCCATCGACGGCGAATACACCCTGCAGCGCGGGCTGGTCGGCGCGCGCCCGGGCGCCGAGCGGGTCCAGGTCGATCAGGTCGTGGAGTGTGGAGGTGCGGTCGGTGCCGCCCTGGCCGTGCCCGGCTTCCAGATATAGCTCGGTGGTGGACCGCGGCGGCATCTCCCCGCCGTAGATGGATCCCACGAGCTGGTCGACCGCTGGGCCGGCCACGGCGTCGAGCGCCACGTCCAGCGCGTCGCGGAGTTCACCCAGACCTAGCTTGCCCCACTTGGCGTCCGTGGTCTCCCGGGGCGACACCGCGATATCGGTGATGAGCTTCATCGCCCCATGATTGCCCGGAAGGAACACCGCGTACCGCAGCACCGCGGCAGGTTCGCTCTCCGGACCGACGTTTAGCCGCTGTACCGCACTGCCGACAGATTGCTGGCTATCGGGATCAGGCCCCCAAGCGCTGGCATCGGTGGGCAGGCTGCAGGCATCGGCGAGCGCGCAGATGCGGTCGGCCAGCGGGATGCCGCCCAGGAATTCGGTCAGGCGCCGGTGGAATTCCGCGCCGGATATATCAGCTTGTGATGCCCAGGCTGGGTCAACCTCGTAGGTGGTGACGGTACGGATGAGCAGGGCCGGCCAGCCACCGCCGATTACTGATGGGGAAAAGATCGTGCCGGGCGAGTTGTGGGCCTGCCGGATGACCGGGTCGGGCCTGCTGAACGGCGAGTCCGCGGGCCGCCACCCGGCCAGATACTTGCGGGCAAGCTCGACCACGGCCATAGCTTCCACGTCAACCGCCCGGGCGGCCGCGACTCGTTCGACCATGGCCGCGAGGACCGCATCGTCGCCGGTGACGGTTCTAAGGGCTGGCCAGTCCAGAAACGGCTGGGACCGTATCGCCGCAGTGCCCAGTGTCTGGCTGTGGACCTGATTTGCCGCAGATAGAAGCAGCGCCGTGGCGGCGCTATCGTCCAGCAGGAGCTGGTCCACATCCTGGCGGTCTGCGGGATCATCAGCCAGGGCTTCGGTCAGGAGCAGCAGCGGGTCGCGCTCGGCTACCAATTGTGCAGAGGTCGCGTGGCGGATTTGATTGCAGACCTGCTGGTAGAGCAGATCGGACTCGGCAAGCGGGATGAGCCTCTCAGCGTCTGGGTTCGACCGCCGACCCACCAGCCACAAGAGCCGGATCCGGCCGGTGAAGCCTGTGATGGTGCCGCATAGCTGCTGGGTGATCCTCGTGCGCTCAGCTTCATCGCCGATCCGGCGTAGCAGCCGCAGCACCACCCGGTCGACCGCAAACTCGGGACCAAGATCGAGGAAACCTCTGGACTGGGTTCGCAGACGCGGATACAGCTCCAGCAGCACCGTACACCCCGGCAAGACGGCGGCCGGGGCGATGTTGTCCTCGTAGGCCAGCAGCCGGGCCAGGAAATCTTCCAGGTCAACGTCGGACAGATCATCCACTAGGGCCCGGAACCGCTGCTCGTCCGCCATCGCGAGGACGGCCATCTCCACGGCGGCGGCCGGGGCGGTCCCGGGTGGGAGTTGCTTGCCTAGGTAGATGGCAAAGACAGCCGGGCTGGCGACCCGCCGCTGCTGGCGCCAGATCGCCAGGTAACTGCTGGGGTAGGTGGTCCTGCCTCCGATCCTCGGCCGGTGACCCCAGGGCTTCCAGCCGTTTGGCTGGCCCGGGCTCGACGGGGCGGGCGGCGCTGGTCGTCCGGGCGGAGCAGGCACTGCTGGGCTCGGTGCTCTCCGATCCCGCGGGGCAGGGGTACGTGCTGGACCTGGTTCGCTCAGAAGATTTCTGGCGTCCCTACCACGGGCAGGTTGTGGTGGCCATGCAGCAGTTGCGAGGTAGCGGCCACACACCCGGGCCCGAGGCTGTCTACCGGGAGATCAGGAACAACGCGGATCTGCCGGGCAGTGTCTCCGGCGATGCCG
>JBEPVA010000327.1:0-2444 GCA_041691295.1 Gemmatimonadota bacterium | reverse complement strand
TGCTGGGTTTTTCGGCGGGCGGCCACATGGTGGCCGCCATGAGCACCCATTTCGATCGGCGGCTGTACCCTCCCGTCGATTCCGCCGACCGGGTCAGCTGCCGGCCCGATTTTGCCATCGCGCTGTATCCGGGGCATCTGGCGGTGCCCGAGCGGCACTTCGCGCTGAACCCGGATATCCGGGTCACCAGCCGGACCCCACCCACCTTCCTGCTCCAGGCCCAGGACGACCCGGTCGATCCGGTCGAGAATTCACTGGTCTATTACGCCGCGCTCCGAAAGGCCGGCGTGCCCGCCGAGCTCCACCTGTTCGTGAAGGGCGGCCATGCCTTCGGACTCAGGCCCACTGACTCTCCCATCACGCACTGGCCGGCAATGGCGGAGGCGTGGCTGGTGAACATTGGGGTGGTTGCGAAATAGCAGCGGCGAGAGGCGATAGACGATAGGAAAAGCGGGAGCCCCCACTGGCTCCCGCCCTCATTCGCGGCCTGAAACCGCGCCTGTTCTCACTCCCGCTGCGTCGAGCTAGCTTGACTCATGCAGCCCCCTCCCCGCTCCACCCCGACCCGCGACGCCCTCGGGGGCATCGTGATCGTCTCGCTGCTCGGGCCGAGCACGGGGCGGATGGGGTATGAGAAGCAGTTCTGGCCGGGGGTGGAGGTGGGGTTGGTGGGGTGGGAGCGGGCTCACAGCCAGGGGGCCGGCACCGGGCACGAGAGTCCCCACGCCATCCGGTATGCACCACGCGAAGTGAATCAGGCCTACCAGCGGCTCGGCATCGAGAAATTCCTGCGCCAGTTGTTCGCGATGAAAGGGCCCACGGTCGACCTGGTGTTGACCACCGTCACCTATACTCATCCCCTCACCCTGCGACTCAAGGAAATCCAGTACCGGGTCGACGCGCGCCGCAACAAGGGGCTGAGCCAGCCGCTGTTCGAGGCCGCCATTGAAGTCGCCAATAACAAGGTCAATCCGAAGGTGGCGGTGAGCGTCGTCATCCGGACGCCGGAATCGGCGTGGGAGAAATATCTCAGGTGATCATGCGACGTTGGCAGGTCGGTGCGGCTCTCGGGGCTCTCGTGCTCGGTTGGCAGGTGGTGTCGGCCCAGGCGCCCACTAGTCTCGACGGTCACCGGATTCCGATCCGGACCGATACCATGGCGGAATACCTCATCAAGGGGGCTGATACGATCCGGACCGGCTACGTGATCGATCGGGTCAGTGTCGACGGTGATCAGCTGACCCGGATCTACGAAGGCCACAGCAAGGCCACCGGCAATATGCGGGACAGTATCGTGGATCGGGTCGGTGATCTGCACCCGATCGTGCTGGACGATCAGTCTGCCGAGATGGTGGCGTTGGTCAGGTACGGGGCGGATTCGGTGACGGGGTGGATGCGGACCCCGACCGGTGATTCGGTGAAGATCGCGGTGGGCCTGCCAAAGGTGGTGTATGACGGGGCCTCATTCGACCTGGTGATCCGGGCCAGCGATCTGCGGGAGGGTTTCGAGCTCGACGTGCCGATCTTCGAAGTGGGGCCCAACTCGGTGAGCGAGGTCGGTGGCCGAGTAGCCGGCAGCGAGACGATCGGCGGTCACGACTGTTGGGTGTTCAAGGGGCACTTCGGCAGCATGGCGGTCAGCTTCTGGATCGACAAGGACACCAGGGCGCTGCGGCAGCAGTTGCTGCAGCCGTCGGTCGACTTCGGCATTCTGCTCACCCTGGCGCACATCAAGCCCAGGGACTCCCGCCAAAGCTGAAGATTTCCTGATGCGATACTCGGCCGTTATTCCGATCCTGATGATGCTGGCGTTGGCTGTCAGCCGAGCCGCCGCCCAGGCGGCGCCACTCCACCCCGACACGCCGCCGGCGTGGCTCTATCCTGGCGCCCCGGCGCCTGATGTGCCGCCAGACACGGTGACTCCGCATCATCTCCCGCACAGCACGCAGGCCTTGACGTTGCCGCAGGTCAGCAACCCGTTTGCGCCGGCGGACTGGCAGCCCAAATCCCATCCGGCGCTGCCGGTGTCAGTGGCGTATGGCCGGACGCCCGATGTGATCGCCTGCGGCTACTGCCATTTGCCGAACGGGATCGGCCGGCCGGAGAACGCGGCGCTGGCGGGCCTGCCGGAGGGGTACATCATCGCCCAGGTGCAGTCGATGCGTAAGAATGTGCGGCAGAACGCCCGCCCCGACTGGCGGCCGACTGTCAACATGCACAAGGTGGCGCTCGCCGCCAGGATAGAGGAGGTGGCCACGGCAGCCCAGTATTTTTCGTCATTGCCCTATCACCGCGCGGTGACCGTGGTGGAATCGGCCGAGGTGCCGAAGGTGCGGGAGGCGGGGTTCGTGCATGTGCCGATCCGGGGTGCCGGCGCGGGCAAGGAGCTGATCGGCGAGCGGATCCTCGAGACGCCGGCCAGCTACGAGCGGTTCGAGCTCCGC
>JBEPVA010000326.1:0-2444 GCA_041691295.1 Gemmatimonadota bacterium | reverse complement strand
GTCGGATGGTCGGATGGTCGGATGGTCGGATGGTCGGATGGTCGGATGGTCGGATAGCGGGCAGCTAAACACCCAACCGCTCGACCCTCGACCGTCGACCTGTGACTCTCGTCTCTCGTCTCTAATCTCTCGTCTCTACTCTGGATCCTCCCGTGCGCACCTCTGCCCTGAGTCTCATTTTCCTGCTAGCCGCTGCGGCCGCCTCCGCTCAGACCAACGGTGAGCGCATGGCCAACGATCGGTATACGCGGTCGCACGACTATGACCTGCTGCACCAGCGGATCGAGCTCCGCAACATCAACTGGGACAGCACCAGCTTTGATGGCCGAGTGGTGCTCCGGCTGGTGTCGCAGCGGCCGGGACTTGATTCGCTGATTCTCGATGCCGGTCACCTGCTGCAGGTCGGCAAGGTGCGGGACCAGAAGGGTGAGCTCACGTGGTCCAGCCATGGTGACTCGCTGGTGGTGCACCTGACCCGGGCGTTGATGCGGGGCGATACGACGCGCCTGACCATCGACTACCACGCCATCATCGACAACGGCCGTGGCCTGACTTTTATCGAGGCGGATACCGGTCGCCCGGCCCGGCCGCGGCAGCTCTGGAGCCAGGGCGAAGCGGACGACAATCACCGCTGGTTTCCGACCTACGACTTTCCGAATGACAAGCTGACCTGGGAACTGACGGCCACCGTACCCAAGGCCTACACGGTGGTGTCGAATGGCCGGCAGGTGAGTGACCTGGTCGGCAGGGATGGCAACCGCACCACCACGTGGAGCCAGGAAACTCCGTCGGCCAGCTATCTCGTTTCGATCGTAGTGGCACCACTGACCCGGCTGCAAGATTCCTGGCGCGGCAAGCCAGTCGATTACTACATCTATCGCGGTACTGACAGCGTCGCGGCGCGGCGGCTGTTCAGGATCACACCTGACATGATCGAGACCTACTCGAAGCTCACCGGCACGCCCTATCCGTGGGCCAAGTACGCTCAGACCACGGTGGCCGATTTCTTCGGCGGCATGGAGAACGTCAGCGCCACCACGCTGGTGGACTGGATTCCCGACGCCAATGCCTATCTCGATACGCCATGGTACCACCACATCCTGATCCCGCACGAACTGGCCCACCAGTGGTTCGGCGACTACGTCACCACTGCCAACTGGGCCAACATGTGGCTCAACGAGGGTTTTGCCGAGTTCATGCCGGGGCAGTACTGGCAGGCCAAGCTCGGCGCGCACGAAGGGCAGCAGTACTACGTGGACGAGTACCGTTCCTATACCGGCATCGATCGGCGTCGCCGGATGCCGCTGGCCTCCCTCGGCTCCAACAACATCTACCCCAAGGGCGCACTGGTGCTGCTGATGCTGCAGCGGCATCTTGGTCCCGAGCGGTTCTGGGCCTCGGTCCATCGCTACCTGGCCGACCACAAGTACGATGTGGCCACCACCGATGATTTCCGCCAGGCCATCCTGGCCGCCACCGGCGAAAATCTCGACTGGTTCATGGACCAGTGGCTGTACCAGGCCGGCTATCCCGAGTTCAGGGTCGAGGCCAGCTTCGACAGCGCCGCGGCGCGATTGACCCTCAAGGTCGAGCAGACCCAGCAGGACTCGTCCAAGGCGGACAGCACCGGATTCACGTTCACCACCCCAGCAGTATTCCGGATGCCGGTCACGATTCGGGTGGGCACGGCGCATGGCGATATGCGCCGTCACTTCTGGCTCGATCAGCGATCCCAGTCGCTGGTGCTCGACAGCCTGTCCGGCCCGCCCACCATGGTCGTCTTCGACGACAGCAACACGATCGTGAAAGCCCTGGAGTTCCAGCAGCCCACGGGCTGGCTGGCGATGCAACTGGCCCACGATCCCGACCTCTGGAACCGTCAGTGGGTGATCAAGCAGCTGGCCATGCGGAAGGACGACGCCGAGGCGGCGGCCGCCCTTGCCACTGCGGCCACCGACGCGGACTACTTCCTCACACGGGCCCAGGCGGCAGAAGCGCTGGGCGGCTTCCCGCCGGCCACCGCCTTTCACACCCTTCGTCAGGTCATGGGAGATACCTCCAGCGCGGTCCGCGCCGCTGCTCTCAAGGGGCTCGGGGCGCTGGGCTCCGACTCGGCGCTCGGCGTTGCAAAAATGGCGTTCGAATATGACGAGAGCTACAGCGTGAGGGCCGCCGCGGTCGGGGCGCTGATCAAGCTGCCCGATGCCGCTCGACGGGGGCTGTACCGCAAGGCGGTCGGTATCGACTCGTACCAGGATGCCATTGCCGATGCGGCGCTGAACGGTATCGCGCAGTCTGGCGATACCACAATGCTGGATGTGGTTGACCGGGCGGTGTCGTGGACGGATAACGCGGGATTCATCCTGGCGGTGCTGGGGAAGAAATCACCCAGGGCCTACGATCTGCTGGTGGCCCACCTCAACGACTCGAGGCAGGCGGTACGG
>JBEPVA010000325.1:0-2460 GCA_041691295.1 Gemmatimonadota bacterium | reverse complement strand
CGCTGAGGCCGCTGAAGTCGGTGACGTACACCACGGCCGACGTCTTGACCTCGGCCTGAATGGCGGCAGAGGTTTCCTGGCGTTCCTGTTTGCTCATCGGTACCCCGCCAAGTCGAGCCGGACACCGGGGCCCATGGTGCTGGACACCGTTGCGGTCCGGAGATACATGCCTTTAGCCGACGCCGGCTTGGCCCGCACGATGGTTTCCACGAACGCCGTCAGGTTGGCGGCGAGCTGGTCGGCTGAGAAGCTGGCTTTGCCAATCGGCGCGTGCACGTTGCCGGTCTTGTCGACCCGGAATTCGATTTTGCCTGCCTTGATTTCCTTGACCGCCTTGGCCACATCCATCGTCACCGTGCCGGCCTTCGGATTGGGCATCAGGCCGCGGGGTCCGAGAATCCGGCCCAGCTGACCGAGCTGCCCCATGACGTCCGGCGTGGCGACGATTACGTCGCACTCGAGCCAGCCGTCCTTGAGTTTCTGCACGTATTCGATGCCGACGAAATCGGCGCCCGCCGCTTCGGCCTCCTTGACCCGCTCGCCCTGGGTAATGACCAGCACCCGCACCGTCTTGCCGGTGCCGTGCGGCAGCACCACGGTGCCGCGGACCACCTGGTCCGCATGGCGGGGATCGACGCCGAGCCGGACGGCCACGTCCACCGTCTCGTCGAACTTGGCGGTGGCGGCGGTCTTGACCAGCGAGACGGCCTCCGCGATGGCGTATTCGCGCGCCTTGTCCACCTTGGTGGCGGCGGCGCGGAACCGCTTGCCCTGGAGTGTCATCAGTCCGCGACCTCCAGTCCCATCGACCGTGCGGTGCCGGCGATCATGCGCATCGCTCCTTCAAGATCGGCGGCGTTGAGGTCCGCCATCTTGATTTCGGCGATCTTCTTGAGCTGGGCGCGGGTGACCTTGCCGACCTTGGTCCGGTTCGGCACCGCACTGCCCTTCTCAATGCCCGCCTCCTTCATCAGGAGGTTTGGAGCGGGGGGCGTCTTGGTGATGAAGGTGAAGGTGCGGTCCTGGAAGACCGTCACCACCACGGGGATCACCATCCCGGCCTGGCTCTGCGTGCGCGCGTTGAACTGCTTGCAGAATTCCATGATGTTGACGCCGTGCGGACCGAGCGCCGTACCGACTGGCGGCGCCGGATTCGCTGCGCCGGCCGGGCACTGCAGCTTGATGACTGCGGTGACCTTCTTGGCCATGCTTGAACCCCTTCAGTTCGTGCCGGTACCGGGCAGATGACCGGTCCAGCGCTGCCGCGATGACCCGCGCGGTCGCGGGACTGCGGCCGTTAGTGGTTAGCCGTGGGCCATTAGCAGTGTGCTAACGGCTGATGACTAACGGCTAATGGCCTCTCAACTGCAAGTAATCCATCTCCACCGTCGTGGGGCGGCCAAACAGGCTCACCGTCACGCGGACCTTGCCCTTGTCGGACAAGACTTCGTCAACCACGCCGTTGAAGTCGGAGAACGGGCCTTCCGTGATCTCGACCGCCTGGCCGATCATGAACGGAATTTCCTCTTCCGGCTCGGAGGTCGTCACCGCCTCGGCGATGCCGAGCAGCCGGTTGACCTCTTCCTGGCGGAGCGGCTGCGGCAACCGGCCGCTGCCCACGAACTTGATCACGCCCTGGATGCTGTTGACCAGGTGCAGCGCTTCCTGGTTCATCCCCATCTCGACCAGGACGTAACCCGGATACAGCTTCCGCTCCACCGTGACCTTCTTGCCATTCTTGATCTCGACCGCCTCCTGCACCGGGACCAGCGCCTGGCGGACCAGCTTCCCATCCGTGGGGCGCGGGTCCTGGGCGATCCTCTGCTGCAGGAGGTTGCGGACCTTGTTCTCGTGGCCTGCCGTCGTCTGAATCGCGTACCAGCGATATTCCATCGAGTTGCCTAGGCCGTGAGTTTGGCCAGCCACTCGACCAGAATCAGGTTGAGCAGCAGGTCCAGCCAGCCAATCAATAATCCGAGCGCCACCGCCAGGATCACGATCATCCGGGTCGCCTTGACGAGTTCGTCATTGGACGGCCAGGTGACCTTGCCCATCTCCGCCTTGGCCGCGGCCAGAAAACCGAGCGCGCTGCCACCCCACCGCGCAACCTTGTTGGGGTTTTCCGTGACGGCATCCATGAACTACTTCGACTCCTTGTGCAGCTGGTGTTTGTCACACCGGGCACAGTACTTCTTCCACTCGACCCGCTCCGGATGCTTCCGCCGATTTTTCTCGGTGAAGTAGTTCCGGCTGCGGCAGTCGGTGCATTCCATGATGATGCGTTCGCGAGCCATTTCGTTTCTCCGTTACAGCAACTATTGAATCCAGAGTCGTGAGTCCAGAGTCGAGAGTCCGCCGGCGCAGTCTCTCGTCTCTTGTCTCTCGTCTACTTCAAGATCTTGGTGACCACGCCGGCGCCCACCGTCCGGCCGCCCTCGCGGATCGCGAACCGCAGCCCCT
>JBEPVA010000324.1:0-2484 GCA_041691295.1 Gemmatimonadota bacterium | reverse complement strand
AGCATGCCCTGGGCGGTCGGCGCAGTGAACGGGGTCTGCCCGGTCAGCATCTCGTAGGCCAGGATACCCACGGCGTAGATGTCGGCCCGGTGATCGACGTGCGGATCAGCGGCGGCCTGCTCCGGCGCCATGTAGGCGGGAGTGCCCAGCGCCACGCCCAGTGAAGTCAGCGATGAGTGGCCACCACTCGACGCGCTCACCGCCTTGGCCACACCGAAATCGGTGACCACCGCGTGGCCGTCGGACAGCAGCACGTTGTCCGGCTTGATGTCCCGATGGACGACGCCATTGCGGTGGGCGTAGGACAGGGCATCGACCACTTCCCGCAGGATCTTCGATGCCTCCGCCACCGGCAGCTCACCCTCTCGGCTCAGCTTGGCCCGGAGTGATTCGCCAGCGATGTACGGCATGATGTAGTACAGGATGTCGCCGGAGGAGGCGGCCGTGAGCAGGGGGACAATGTGCGGATGCTGGAGACGAGCGGCGAGCTGGATTTCCCGCTCGAACCGCTCGGTGTTGACCGCCGCGCCCATCTCGGGCGGCAGGACCTTGATCACGACCTGCCGGCCCAGCCGGACTTCCTCGGCCAGGAAGACACGGCTCATCCCCCCGCCACCCAGCTCTTTCTGGATGCGGTAGGTCTCGCCAACAGCGGCCTGAAGACGTGATTCGAGCTCTTTGATTGCGAATTCCGGGTGGGGGGAAGCCGGGGCTAAAACTAGGCCGAAACGGGGGGTCAGGCTAGGCGGGGAAGCGGGGGATGGCAGATGGGATCAGCCGGTAAATCAGTTCATCCCGAGTCGCCCTTCACGAAGTGAGGAGCGGCGAGGGATCGCTCAAGGAATGGGGGGTGTCACCCCTCGCCAAGCCGAGGCCCCAAGCGCAGCGGGAGCGCGGTTCTCAAGGCATGAGAATGCCATTTGTTTCGAGGCGGCTCAGCCTTCCGTCATTGGGTGCTCAAATACGACAAGCTGTAGCTTGCATTATCAGATGATCTGACAAGTTATAGCTTGACAATAATCTAATAAATGACAATTTATAGCTTGTCAATATATCCGCGCGCTTTGTGGCCGACCGATGGTTGTTGGCCTTACATGTTGTTATCTCATGCCTTACGGGAACACGCCATGAGTACCAATCGGCTGGTGCAGAAGCTGGTGGAACGGCGACTGGAGCCATGGTACAAGGTCAGCAAACAGATGCCCGCCACGGGCTGGCTGTTCACCATCAGGCAGGCCCTTGGGATGAGTGCCGCCCAACTGGGTGAACGCATCGGCATGACCCGCCAGGGAGTCGCCGATCTCGAGCAGAGAGAACAGAAAGGGTCTGCGACACTGGCAGCGCTGAGGAAGGCCGCGGAGGGAATGAACTGCGACCTGGTCTTTGCCGTCGTGCCGCGGGCCAGCCTGGCTGACCTGCGTCGGAAGCAGGCCACTGACAGTGCCGCGCGGGAGATCGGGCGAGTCGCCCATACGATGGGACTGGAAGATCAGGCGACAGGACCGGAGGAGGTCAAACGCCTGGTGGAGGAGCGGGCGGATGAGTTGCTCCGCACCGGTGGGAAAGCTCTCTGGAGCAACCAGGAGGAGCCAGCCAGAAGGAAGCGGCGCACCAAGCCGCAATGAAGGCCGACGATCTGGCCGAAGGACAAACCCCGCTGGATCCGGACGAAGCGGACGATCTGATTCCGGGCCACATCGGGACCAGAGTTGAGCTCAATGAATGGGAGCAGGCCAATATCGCCGAGGCAATGGTGTGGCTCGGCCGCAGGCAATTGAGCCGAACGGTCCTGACGTTGGAGTTTCTACGCGCATTGCATCAGAGGATGTTCGGCAAGACATGGCGGTGGGCCGGAAGGTTCAGGAGTACCGCCAGGACCATCGGCCTGCCGGCCAGCCAGATCCCTGAGGCACTCGCCAACCTCATCGAGAATACCAGGCACCAGATAGAGCACCACACTCCTGGCCCGGACGACATTGCCATCCGTTTCCACCACGAACTGGTGCGCATTCACTCCTTTGCCAATGGCAACGGCCGCCATGCACGCGCCATGACCGATCAGCTCCTCAAGCAGCTCGGCCAGTCGCCGTTTACCTGGGGATCGTCGATGCTGGATGCCTCAGGGAAGGCACGGACGGCCTACATCGCGGCGCTGCGTCAGGCGGACAGCGGTTCCCATGACAAGCTGCGGGCGTTCGTACGATCCTAGGTGAGAGGTGACAGGTGAGAGGTGACAGGTGAGAGGTGAGAGGGGGTGTGCGGGATTGGCACCTCGTCCCGAGCGGAGCGAGGGAAAGCAACCTCGATGAGGGAAGTGGATTGGGTTTGTCACCACTTGCAAAGCGGCGCGATTCCCCTTGAAACGGACCCTCCATTCGGATGGCCCTCGCGGGGCAAAGGTGCCATAGTACGACGCCGCGCCGCCAGGGATCCGCCGAGTTCCACCCCGCATGAGAAAGAGTGACGATGACCAAGCTGCTGGTG
>JBEPVA010000323.1:0-2530 GCA_041691295.1 Gemmatimonadota bacterium | reverse complement strand
CGGTCAATCCGACGCTGACCTTCAATGCCCTCAAGGACCTGCTGGGCGCCACCGACGGCAACCTGAGTGTGCATGCCAGGAAGCTCGAGGAGGCCGGCTATGTCCATTGCACCAAGTCGTTCGATGGCCGGGTACCTAGGACCGAGTTCAAACTCACTGCCGGTGGACGGCGGGCGCTGGAGCGGTACCTGGAGCAGATGGAAGGCGTCATCCGCGCGGTGCGGGGGTAGGGGGGCAGCGGGGCAGGGGGGCAGGAAGAGCCAACCGCAACTCAAATAGCGGTGGCAGCTCAGGATGAAGTATCAGCCAGTAACGGCTAGCGGCGAATGACCAACGACCGACCTCGGTCTTTTTTTAGGAGTCGTCACTTTATGATGCCAAGTACTTTTAGCAATCCCGCCCATGTCGCCATCATCATGGATGGCAACGGGCGCTGGGGAACCGACCGGGGATTCGATCGGTCGGCTGGCCATGCCGCCGGGGCGGAAGCGGTGCGCACGGTGGTCGAGGCCTCGGTCGCCGCCGGAATCGGCACCCTGTCTCTCTACGCCTTTTCGGCCGACAACTGGCAGCGGCCAGCGGGCGAAGTTGGCGGACTGATGGAGCTGTTCCGCCGCTACCTCGAGACCGAACCAGTCCGGCTTCGGGATCAGGGGATTCGCCTCACGGTCATCGGCCGGCGTGATCGTCTCCCATTCCCGCTGCAGGCGGCGATCCGCCTGGCCGAGCGGTCGACTGCCACAGGCCGCCAGCTGCACCTGCGACTCGCCATCGACTACTCGGCCCGGGCCACGATCGTGGCGGCCGCCAGCCGCTGGGGCAATCGGCCACTCGATGCCGAGCGCTTCCGGCGGCTGCTGGGTGAGGCTGATCGGGGTGGGATGGTGCCGCCGGTTGATCTGCTGATCCGGACCGGCGGCGAGCGCCGGCTGAGCGATTTCCTGCTCTGGGAATCGGCTTACGCCGAACTGTGGTTCACTGACCGGCACTGGCCCGACTTCGGTGCGGCTGACCTGGCCGAGGCGCTGGCTGACTACCGCCGGCGCGACCGCCGATATGGTGGATTAACCGCTGAGCCACGTGCCGCGGCGGAAAGGGCCCGATGATCGCGCCTCGCATTGCCGGCCGGTTGCTGCTCGCTGCCGCCTTTCTCGGGGTTCTGGGCAACCTCTGCTTCAGCGTTGGGGAGCCCGGCGCCAATGTGGCCGTCTGGGTTGCGGCGGCTGTCGGGTGCTGGGCCCTGCTGGCGCGGCGGCTGGAGCGCGGAGTTCCGGCGCCCGGCTGGCTGCTGGGGCCGATGATCCTGGCGGCCGCCGGCTTCAGCTGGCGGGCCGATCCGATGCTCCTGTTCCTGGACACGGTCACCATCCTGCTGGTGCTGGCCCTCGCGGCAACACCCGTCATTCGGCAGACCGGCGGCCTGGCTGGCGCGGAGTGTCTCGATCTGTTGTTCGGAGGGGTGCGGGCGGCGGGCGAGATGATCGCGGGTCCGATGCTGGCCTGGCCCGCTCTTCGAAGCCCGGCCGAAGCAGGAGTCGACCGATCTAGCCGCCGGATGCTGGCGGCGACCGGGCGGGGACTGCTGCTGGCGGTGCCACTGGTGGTGATTTTCGGTGCGCTGCTGATCTCGGCCGACGCCAAGTTCGAGGCGCTGCTGAGCCCGCTGCTGGTCTTTGATCTCGATACCGTGGCTCCGAACCTGCTGCGGACCGGATTCTTCGGCTGGCTCGGAGCCGGTGCCCTGGTGCTGACGCTGGCGCCAATCCCGGCGACGACACGCACACCGGTTATCGGTGTCCGGCTGGGCGCCACCGAGGTCACCACCGTCCTGGTCGTGCTCGATGTGCTCTTCCTCACCTTCGTGGTGCTGCAGGTCGGCCATCTGTTCGGCGGCGACGGACTGATCAAGACCACGGCGGGACTGACCTACGCCGATTACGCCAGGCGCGGCTTCTTCCAGCTGGTCGTGGTCTGCGCCCTGGCCCTGCCGGTCCTGCTCGTCCTGGCTCACGCGGTGGCGGAAGATCCGCTGGCCCGCAGCCGGTATCGCCCGCTGGCCCGGTTCCAGGTCATGCTGCTCCTGCTCATCCTCGCCAGCGCGGTGCACCGGCTCTGGCTCTACGTCGGCGCCTTCGGCCTGTCACTGTCACGGCTGCACGCCGCCGCGATTCTTCTCTGGATCGGGACGTCACTGGCCTGGTTCGGAATCACTGTGCTGCGTGACAGGTCCGGTCGATTCCTTCGCGGCGCACTCGCATCTGGCGCCGTGATCCTCGGCACGATGCACCTGGTCAATCCAGCCGCGATCGTGGCCCGGTCCCTGACCGGGCGGAATACGATCCTGACCGAGTCGGATGCCAGGTACCTGGCCGGTCTGGGTGATGACGCCGTGCCGGCCCTGGCCGCGGCTCTGCCGGGACTCGAGGAAGGCAATCGCGCCCGGCTCACTGTCGCGATGCAGTGCCGCCAGCATCCGGTGATCAGTGACTGGACCGAGTGGTCGGTGGCGAAAGCGGAGGCGGTACTAGCG
>JBEPVA010000322.1:0-2548 GCA_041691295.1 Gemmatimonadota bacterium | reverse complement strand
GTCCAGTTCCACCCGACTGGAATGGTCTGGCCGCCCAGTGTCCGTGGCATCCTGGTGACCGAAGGGGTCCGGGGCGAGGGCGGCGTGCTGCGCAACAAGGATGGCCGCCGCTTCATGTTCGATGACATTCCGGAGAACTACCGCGGCCAGACCGCCGACAATGAAGAGGAAGGGTGGCGCTATACTCAGGGCGACAAACAAGCCCGCCGCCCACCCGAGCTGCTGACCCGGGACCACGTCGCCCGGTGTATCATGCGCGAGGTCCGCGAGGGGCGCGGCAGCCCGCACGGCGGCGTCTTCCTCGACATTTCCTGGATCAAGGAACGGCTCCCCAAGGCGCGGGAGCACATCATGAAGAAGCTGCCGAGCATGTACCACCAGTTCAAGCAGCTGGCCGACATCGACATCACCACCACAGCGATGGAGGTGGGACCGACTACCCACTACATGATGGGCGGCATCCGGGTCGAGGGTGACAGCCAGATGTCCACCCTGCCAGGCCTGTTCGCCGCTGGCGAGTGCGCCGCCGGCCTGCACGGCGCCAACCGCCTGGGCGGCAACTCGCTGTCTGATCTCCTGGTCTTCGGCAAGCGGGCCGGCGAGTATGCCGCCACCTGGGCCGGGAAGAATCCTGCTGCGGCCCCCGATGCGGGCCAGGTCGAAGCCAGCGCCCGTGAAGCCCTGGCGCCATTCGATCGCGGCTCGGCATCGGACGCCAATGGCCCCTACCAGGTGCAACAGGAGCTTCAGGTCATGATGCAGGACCTGGTCGGCATCGTCCGCATGGGACCCGAAATGGAGCGAAGTCTCGAAGGCATCGAGCAGCTCAAGCAACGGGCGGCCAAGGTCGGCGTACATGGCAACCGTGAATACAACCCCGGCTGGCATACCGCGCTCGACCTGGCCAACCTGCTGCCCGTGTCCGAGGCGATCGCCCGGGCCGCCATCGAGCGGAAGGAGAGCCGCGGCGGCCACTACCGCGACGACTTCCCGGCCAAGGATCCGGCCGCTGCCGGCTTCAATATCGTGGTCCGGCAGGGCGCGGACGGCCGGATGCAGCTCTCCCACGAATCGATTCCACCGCTGCCGGCCGAGCTGGCCCGCGTCATCGAGGAGCAGAAATAGCGCCTATGACGACATCATCACCGACCAGCGCCGGCGCTGGCTCCGCGCCCAGCAGCGCCACCTTCCGGGTCTGGCGCGGCGAGGGCGAGAGCGCAAAGTTCGTCGATTACACCACTCCCGTCTCCGAGGGGATGGTAGTCCTCGACGCCATCCACCAGATCCAGGCCGAGCAGGCCAACGATCTGGCGGTGCGCTGGAACTGCAAGGCCGGCAAGTGCGGCTCCTGCTCGGCCGAGGTCAACGGCAGCCCCAAGCTGATGTGCATGACCCGGCTCAATGAGCTGGCGCTGGACAAGCCGGTGACGGTGGAGCCGATGCGGAGCTTTCCGCCAATTCGAGACCTGGTCACCGATGTGTCGTGGAACTTCCGGGTCAAGACCAGGATCAAGCCGTTCACGCCTCGGCCGCCCGACGCGCCGGACGGCACCTGGCGGATGGACCAGGCCGATGTGGATCGGGTCCAGGAATTCAGGAAGTGCATCGAGTGCTTCCTCTGCCAGGACGTCTGCCACGTGCTCCGGGATCACCAGCTGCACGAGGAGTTCATCGGCCCCCGGTTCCTGGTCTACGCCGCGGCGCTCGAGATGCACCCGCTCGACACCGCCGACCGGGTGGAGGATCTCAAGCGGGCCCACGGCATTGGCTATTGCAACATCACCAAGTGCTGCACCAAGGTGTGCCCCGAAGGCATTGCCATCACCGACAATGCGATCATCCCGCTCAAGGAGCGGGTGGTCGATGAGTTCTACGATCCGCTCGGCAAGCTGTTCAAGATCTTCAGCCGAACCGATTCCACTTCCGGGTGACCGCGATGTTGACTCCCAAACCGATCTCCAAGGCAGGCGTCCCGCTGGCGCTCCAGAAAGCCGAGCGCTACCGGGTCATCAACGATCCCTCCTCGGCGGAGAGCATCTGTCTCGACATTCTCCAGGTGGAGCCCGCCAACCAACCGGCGCTGGTGTCGCTGCTGCTGTCGATTACCGACCAGTTTGGCGAGGCCTCGAAGGATGCGGTGCGGCGGGCTCGGGAGGTGCTGCCGCGCCTCACCGATCCGTACCGCCAGGCGTACTACGCCGGGATCATCGCCGAGCGCTGGGCCAAGGCGCAGCTCCGGCGGGCCAGTCCCGCCTCGGGAGAGATTGCCTATCACGCATTTGTCGAGGCCATGGGATGTTATGAAAAGGCTGAGACCCAGCGCCCCGCGGGAAATGACGAGGCCATCCTGCGCTGGAATACTTGTGCCCGCATCCTCGCCGGCAACAGTCAGTTGAAGCCGCGGACCGATGAACCGGTGGAGCTGGGACTGGAGTAGGCTGAGTCCAGCAGCGGCTCGGTCCCTTGAAGTGAACGAGAAGCCCCGCGCGCTGGTGCGGGGCTTCTCGTTTACTACCGCCACTACCGCGCTCCGGCGAGTCGCTGCAGC
>JBEPVA010000321.1:0-2602 GCA_041691295.1 Gemmatimonadota bacterium | reverse complement strand
TCGCAGATCACGACCTTCGAGTCGGGAATCAGGGTGCCCATCTTCTGGATATCGGCCGGGTTCATCTCGTCGTAGCGGCCGACGATCAACAGGGTTGGCATCTTCAAGCCAGGCAGATCCTTCCAGCGATCCCACCCTTTCATCGTGCCGGTGACCACGAACTCATTGGGCCCCTGGATGGTGTTGTAGACCGGGGCGGCGAGGTGGGAAAAAGCCCGGGCCACCGGCTCAGGCCACGGGTCGAGCCGGCAGACGTGACGGCTGTACACCTGGCTCAGCATGACCTGCTGGTATTCGGGGGCTTCGTACTGGCCCTTCGACTCATACTTGTCGAGGGTGGCGCGGACATCGGCCGGCAGCGCCTGGCGGAGCTCGCCGACGTAGCTGACGTAGCTGTCGATGCTGGCGGTCATGTTGGAAATGACCAGCCCGCTCAGGTGCTGGGGGTATTTCAGGGCGTACTCGATGGCCAGCATCCCGCCCCACGACTGGCCGAACAGGATGAACTTGTCGAGGCCAAGAGCGGCGCGAACCTGCTCCACCTCTTCGCGGAATCGATCGATGTTCCAGAGCGAGGTATCGGCAGGCTGGTCCGAGAATCCGCAGCCGAGCTGATCGTAGTACCAGAACTTGACGCCGGCCTGGGGGAGGAAATCCTCCATGCATTCGAAGTAGAAGTGGGGCACGCCAGGGCCGCCGTGAAGGGTCAGGACCGGAATCGATCCGGTACCGACCTGCTTGACCCAGACGTTGTACTTGCCATCGATCTGGATCGAGCGGGAGCCACCGGTTCTCACCCCGTCCGGCCGGCCGGAGGGCACCGGTCCGCAGGTCGTGGCAAGCTGATCGGGCGTCGACAGCGGTTTGCAGGCTGAGGCCAGGACGGCGCCGCCACTGGCGGCGAGAAAGTCACGACGATCCATCGAGATCTCCCGGAAAGCGTGAGAGGTGACAGGTGAGGGGCAAGAGGTGACAGGTGATAGGGAACCTGCCAATCGGCGGGTCCCTCTCACTTTTCACCTCTCACCAGCGTTTCGAATCGCCATCGAGCATTGGCAACCCTATTCCCAGTCCTTCGGCTCCTCTTCCACCTCCGCCAGCAGCACCCGGTAACTCTCCAGCCGGTTGGCGGAGGCGGCACCACTGGTGACCAGTGCCATGACGGCGCATCCCGGCTCACCGGTGTGGCGGCAGTCCTGGAACTTGCATTCGCCGATACCGGGGCGCAGATCGGGAAAACATGACGCCAGCTCTCGCGGCTCGAGGCCCCACAGCCCAACCTCACTGAACCCCGGCGTATCAACGATGAAACCACCGCCGGGCAGCGGATGCATGACCGCAGCCACGGTCGTGTTCTTGCCCCGCTTGACCCGGACAGAAATATCGCCGACCCGCAAATTGAGTCCGGGCTGAATGGCGTTGAGCAGGCTCGATTTACCGGAGCCGGATGGACCAGTCACCACGCTGGTACGGCCCAGCAGCTGGGCGGCGAGTTCAGTCAGGCCCATGCCACTCTTGCACGCGGTGCGGAACACGGGATAGCCCGCCTGCGTCATCCGCCGAGCCAGCGCGTCACCGGGGTCGAGATCGATCTTGTTGAGCACCACGACGGCCGGCAGGTTGTTGGCCTCCGCCACTACCAGCAGCCGATCGATCAACTGGGGAATCGGCGCGGGATCTTTGGTGGCGGTCACGACCACAACCTGATCGATATTGGCGGCCACGGGCCGGGTGCCCCGCCCTTCCGGAATCCGGCGTTCCAGCAGCGAGGTCCGCTCGGCTACGGCGGCAATGCCGAGGGTCTCGCCGGAACCGGCGTCCTGGTCGAGGGTGACGCGATCGCCGACCACGACCTTGGGCATGTCGCGCTTCATCTTGCCGCGGAGGATGGCCCGGACCTCACCGGTGGCCGTAGCGACGCGATAGACGGCGCCGTCCCGCTCCATCACGACCCCGTCGATGGCGCTCACCACTCACCCGGCTGAGCGGCGATGGCGGCGTCGAGTGCTTCCTTCACATCGAACAGCGAGATGGCACGGATCCGCTGCTCGGCCTCGTCGGGCGAGCCGCCCCAGGCCAGGTAATCGGTCTCGACATGGCCGATCGGACGATCGCCGGTGTCCGACCAGCGGACGAAGAGCAGGGCGGCGCCGAACTTCCCATTGGCCGCCGGCTCGTCATCCACATGCAGCGCGACGGAGTAGGCCTGTCCATCGCTGCCGCCAAAGGCGGCGGCCCGCTGGTGCAGGTCCATGTAGCCGCCGAGGGTGACTTCAGGATCTAGTGACCCGATAAGGTCTCCCGCATGACGCTGCCCAGGATGAACGCCACGTTGGCCGGGCGCTCGGCCAGGCGGCGCATGAGATAGGGATACCACTGGGTACCGAAGGGGATGTAGACCCGGACGTTGTAGCCATCGGCGCGGAGCCGCTCCTGCAGGTCACGCCGGACACCGTACAGCATCTGGAATTCGAATCGCTCGGGGCCGATGTGGCTGGCCCTGGCGTAGTCCCGGGCGTGCGCGATGATTTTTTCGTCGTGGGTGGCGATGCCGGGGTAATTGCCCTCGGCCATCAGCCGCTCCATCAGCGTCACATAGGTC
>JBEPVA010000320.1:0-2623 GCA_041691295.1 Gemmatimonadota bacterium | reverse complement strand
GCTGTTCGCTGTTCGCTGTTCGCTGTTCGCTGTTCGCTGTTCGCTGTTCGCTGCTCGCCCTCCGCCGATCTCCTTTCACATTCGTTCACCGAAACAAAATCATTCCCGTCAGCCTCGGCACCACCACCGGCGCCTGGGCTTCGCGATCCGGCAATTTCCCCAATCGCTCAACTAACGACCGGTCGCTCAGGCCAGTGAGTTCCGCGGTCAGCATGGCTTCTCCAGCCGTGTGGCCGCGCGCGACGAACCGGAGGCCCCGGTCCACGAGGCTGATCGCCAGCCGATCCCGTCGTGTCGCCGCCGCGGCCAGCAGCCGATGGAGGCGGCGGGCCAGGATCCGGGCCTCGGGCGCGGGGCGGTGGCTCCGCCAGCGGTTGCGATCGGCCATCACCAGTCGGGCTCGCAGTGCTGGCCAGAGCCTGGCCAGCGCGATCGCGATCTCGAATCGATCTGGCGCCGAGTGATCGCGGGATTCGAGCGCCAGTTGCAGCCGCGGCTCAACATCGGCGATGGCCTCGCTGGGCTCGCCGGCCTGCGGCAACCAGAACAGGGCCGGGATCTGGGTTCCGTTTGCTTCAGCCCTCAGCACGACAGCCACCAGTGCTCCGGGCGGTAACCCGCTGCGCTCGATCACCGCACAGCCACTGACCGCATTGCCGCTCGCCGCCAGTGCGGCCAGATCGTCGCGCCAGCGCCAGAGTGAACGTCCCTCCGCTCCAATTCCCGCTTCGGCGGGCAATTTCACCTTGCCCGCCAGCAGGCGGGTGATGCCGAACCGCCGCTCGACCTCGGGTGCCGGCAGGAATCGTACGACCTCCACTTGGGCATGCCGCGAGCCCAGCCGGATTGCCCGGCCATCGCGCTGGGCCAGGCGCATCGGTGTCCACGGCAGGTCGTAGTGAATGACCCGATCGCTGTGCTGCAGGTTGAGTCCCTCCGCCGCGACGTCGGTGCAGACCAGCGTCGCGGGCCTGGGCCCGACGCCCGGCCAGCGGCCTTCAGGCGCAAACCAGCTCCACACCACTTCCCTCGGCATGGGGCTGTGACCGAGCCCAGCCTCTCCGCCGATGCTCCACGCCACGGGCATTGGCAACGTATCTCGCAGGTAGCGGACCGTTGCGCGGGCCGAGGTAAAGACCAGCGTCGGTCTTCCATCGCGCAGCAGGCCCTCAAGTCGCTGGCGCTTGATGTCATTCCCCTCCATCCACCCTCGGCTCTGGGGAATGAGTGCGTCCAGCCGGGCCAGGTCGTTGAGATCGAGTTCGCCCGATGCACGCCCGGTTTCCGACTCGAACAGGCTCCACAACACCAGCTGCTCGGAGAGCCCGCCGGTGAATTCCCGCAACGCCGCTCGAGACATCGGCCGGTCCTGACCCAGCGCGTCACGGGCGTGGAGCAGCAGGGTTCGGTAACCCGAGAGCACCGCCAGCAGGGCGGCCGGGCTCGATGCCGCGGCAAACCAGATCACGCCCTGCAGCAGTCGGGCGATGGGTCGGTGGCGCGAGTGCGTCAGTCCCTCGAGGCCGGATATCAGCTCGTCGGGAATGGTCTGTGGCACTGTGAGTACGCTGTCACGCCGGGCCGGGCCACCGATCTCGGGGCCGATCGACGACACCACGACTTCACCGAGCGCGTGACGACCGCCATCGACCGCGAGTCCGCTCCGGAGGGATGGCAGACCGGCCAGGCGCAGCCCGTCACCCCGGAGACCCAGCAGCAGTTGTGCGGTCAGGTCTTCGAGTCGATTGACCACCGGCGTGGCCGAGAGCAGCAGGACTCGGCGGCCGCCGAGCCAGGGAGCCAAGGTGCGATAGCGTCGAGTCTCCGGATTCCGGAATCGATGGCTCTCGTCAATAATGACCAGCCCGCTTCGTGCATCTGGCAGCCGCCCCCGTGACAATCGCTCCTGGGACCAGAGTTGAATCGGTACTCCCGCCTGCGCCGCCGTCGATCGCCACTGATCGATCAATGCCGCCGGCACGATGACCGTCGGCGGACCGCCGCGACTTTCTGCCGCGGCCAGCGCCAGCGCGATCCAGCTTTTGCCGCTGCCCACCGGCTCAGCCAGCAGGGCAATGCCATAGCCGTCGAGGGCCGCGCGGGCCCGTCCGAAGCTGATCCGTTGCGGCAGCCGGAGCCATCCCGGGGCGGCCACGGTGGCACGAGGCAGCGCCAGGCTCCGGGCCATGGCGCGGGCAACCTCGGCGGCCGGCGCCGCCTCGCCCACCGTGACGATGCTGGCCAGCGGATCGCTGACCTCGCGCAGCGCTTCAGCCACGATGCGGGGTGCGTCCGGCCAGCCCGCGCAGCGCTTCGCGATCGCGGCTGCCGAGGCCCAGATGGGCGGCGCAGAGCTCATCGAGAGCCTCCTGGATATCGTGGCCAGCCGAACCCCGCCGGGAGAGTTCTTCGAGCGCCGGGTCGGTGAGCGCGGTGTCGACCAGTGGCAGTGCTCCGACCGTCCGGGCGTCGAACCGGGCATAGCCGCCCCTCGCTGGCGATGCACCGGTCCGGGCCACCGCACGGATCCAGGTGCAGTTGAGCCACGCCGCCAGGCGGCGGGCCACCTGATCACTGGTCGTGGCCAGGACGTAGCAGCTATTGAGCGGGATCCGGCTGGATT
>JBEPVA010000319.1:0-2674 GCA_041691295.1 Gemmatimonadota bacterium | reverse complement strand
CGCTGTGAGTCCCTGCATGGCAGTGGTTACGGACATATGGCGGACGGAATCGGGGTGGAGCCAGCGGTTCGGCGCACCGCTTGCTCCCGCGATTTGCGGTCGGCTGGCCGTCCTCGGTGAAGGGCTCGCAGGCCCCGGGAGATCGCTGTTGGTCGGCGGTCTGGCTCCCGTATGACTGGTGGGATCCGTAGCTCAGCCAGATACATGCACCTCGTGCTGGCTCATCAGATTCTGAGGCAGCAGCACGCAGACATTTCAGTCCAGTGGTCTGTGGGCTCGGCAAGCGATGGCTCGCGCCTGGACTGCCTGCGTCGCCGCGCGCCTCTTCAGTCTTTGCTGGCTTCCGGTTCCCGCGGGAAGTGATCGCGGTCGCGGTCCGCTGGTATCTGCGGTACGGCCTGTCCTACCGGGATGTGGAGGAACTGCTGGCCGAGCGCGGCGTCACCGGGGGCCACGTGACCGTCTACCGATGGGTCCAGCGGTTCACACCCGAGTTCATCGAGGCTGCCCGCCTATGTCGCTAGGCGCCGGGCGACCGCTGGTTCGCTGATGAGACGTACGTGAAGGTGGCTGGCAGGTGGACTTACCTGTACCGGGCCATCGACCAATATGGGCAGGTCATCGACGTGTTGCTGTCCAAACGGCGGGACCTGGCCGCGGCTCGCCGGTTCTTCTGCCGGGCGCTGCGCACGGGCACCGTTCCGGCTGAGGTCACGACCGACCGGGCGGGCGGCGGCCTACCCGCGTGTTCTGGATGAGCTGATCCCCTCGGCACTGCACATCACCGAGCGGTACGCCAGCCCGCCAGAATGGGCCGGTGGATCGAGGCTAAGGCGGAGCCCTGTGGCTGGCGCCCGCCGCGGTAACTTCTCTTGGCCCCAGAAGGTTTGCTGGAAACACCGATGGCTGAGCCCAGCCGAGCACGGGCGACGGGCCGGAGCGGCCGCCGGGCGTCCAGCCCGTCCGGCGCGCTCCGGCCCGCTTGAGGGAATCTGCCGCTATGCCGTTCAGCACATGCCGTTGTACGTTGGCCGCGAAATGAGGGACGCCGCCAAGCCTTTCCCTCTCGTCCCTCTCAGGCCCCACCCCCGGTCCGGGGCGGGGGCCGCTTCGCCGCCTGCGGGGACGGTCCCATCCCGCCTTGGGAAAAGACCGAAAGCCGAAGTTCGTGACTGGAAAGCCGAGGCCCTGCCCTCAGGTCATGGAAAATGCGGACGCCAGAATTGTGCATGGTCCCCGGTACCGGCTTCGCAGTTTTCCTCGAAAACCTGCCTGCCAGAAAAGTCATCTTCTGTCAGGCAGGCACCTGTGTGGTAGTTTATAAACTGGTAGTAGAGAGTGGTCCCACTAGCTATATTTTTTCCCACTTTCCACCAGACTCTATGGTCACCCTCACCAGGAGTTGCAGTGCAGGAAATCATACCAATCCCGTTGCCGTCAGTGTCACCGAGGCAGAGCCCCGTGTTTACGCTATTTCTGAACGCTTGAGAAGCGTTAGAGCTCTTGTATCGATACCAGTATTGTGCCGTATATGCACCACAGGCCGCATCAGCAAATTGCCATTGCTGAAATGAGGTGTCCCAGTAGGGTTCCACGCACTTGCCGTCGTGATAATTCTTCAGCTCGACCATATCCAAATATGAAGCAAGCGGGGTCACTTCCCCGGCCTTCGGCGCGAGGCCGGCCGACGCGGCTCCGCCGCTGGCCGGGACGGCCGGCATGACTGCGCCGTCGACCCCGGAAGCCGGATACGGCGCTGGAACAGGGGAGTGATGCGACGCTGGAATTGGCATCCGGGCCCCCGCGGCCTGCACGGCCGCGGCGTGCGCGGTCCCAGTGAGGCCGACCGTCAGAAGGGCGGTGGCGACTGCTGCGCCAGATCGTTTAGTCGGGATTTTCATCGTGATTTCCTCCGGTCGGATTTGGCGGGCGAGGCGTGTGCATCCGGGGTCAGGCGGCTCGGGACCTGTGTACCGGCCCAGGATCGGTACCTGCTGGCCGATGACGACTCTAGAGATGCTGCGCTCATTGATCGAGGCAGGCCACCGGCATAAAACCGGCACTTTATCGATCGCCACGGCCGGGCCTGGTGATCTGCAGGGTGCACCGCAAAGTCTTTCTGGCAGGTCATGGCTGGTTTCCGAGCCGAGGATGGCGATGAGCAGGGCGGGGTCGTGTTTTATCCTGCGGATGGTGGTGGCGATCTTGGTGTAGCCGGCCTGGCGGATTAGCCCGATTGCCAGATTACGGAGCGTGGCCATAATCCGGGGTCTGGGGCCGGTCCGGACTCGGGAGGAGTCCTCGCGGAGCGTGACGTCGCGGCCCCAGTGGACCTTGTTCTCGATGGTCCAGTGGCCGCGGATGCAGCTGGCGATGTGGGCGGGCGATGCCTCGCGGGCGTCGAGGCTGGTGATGCTCCAGCGGCGGGTCGCTGGAGATCCGCATCTTCATGTGCGCCAGCTTGCTCATCTCACCTTTCTTTCACGCGATGGCCAGGCAGTGATGGAGGAACGCGCCGAGTAGCGGTCGATGGGGTCGAGATCCCCCCGACCTACCGAGTCGCCATGATCGCCGTGCCATTAGGGCTCGTCGATAAATAACCCGTGGGTTCATCGGTTGTCGTGCTGGGTTGTGGTAGGGCGTAGGCATGGCGGATGGAACCGGGGAGATGCTG
>JBEPVA010000318.1:0-2683 GCA_041691295.1 Gemmatimonadota bacterium | reverse complement strand
CCCCACCGGCCACATCAAGAATGTCACCGCCACGCCGGGCGGCAATCCGCTGCTTGCATCGGTGCAGGGCGTGGTCAACGCACTGTTCCCGCGGGTTAAGGCAGGCACTAAGACGGGTGACCACTGGGTGGACACGACCGAAGTCAGCAACAGTGGAGACGGCAACAACACGAAGGTCAAGCTCATTCTCAATTATTCCGCCGACGGAACCGAAACCGTCGGGGGGTTGCCCGCGACGAAAGTGAACGCGACGACCACGTCGACCGTAACGGGCACGATGGAAAACCCGATGGCCGGGACCATGGAAGTGGAAGGCAACGGGGTCGGCAATGGGACGTTTTTCGTAGGTAGTGACGGTCGATTCCTGGGAGGCATCCTGAGCTCGACCATCGACCAGCGGCTCAAAGTCTCCATGGCGCCAGCGCCGATTCCGGTCAAAACGATCCAGACTCTCAACGTCACCATGATCAAGTGAGGCTTGGCCTCCTTGGTTCCTGCGGGCTTGCCTTTCTGGGAGCCTGCGGGGGCACCAGGCCTTCGGGACCGCCGGTGCCAGTCCCAGGCTCCGAGCCGGCGGCAATTCCCCCCAGCTCCAGCGGAGCTCTCCGATACCGGCTACGTGGCCCGGTGGCCTACGAAATCGAGCGCTACGACAGCCTGTTCTACGCGAGCATGCCGGGCGCACCCCAGGCCACTTCCAAGCGTGGCGTCTTGACGGTCAGGCCCTTGCCCGGTCGCAGCGGGGAGGTGGAAGTCAGGCTCGATTCGCTGATCGGCCTCGAGGACACTCGACTGAGTTCAGCCGGGATCGATAGCACCATAGGAAGCCGTTGGCAGCTCACGTTGGGCGCTGAAGGCCCCAAAGGAGTTTTGGCAGGGGGACGGCCAACAATATTGGCCGGCCAAGTAGAGGCGTTGATAAGGTTGTTGTTTCCACTACTACCAATACATGGGCTTCAGGCGCAAGGCACATGGACCGACTCGAGTGGGTATCATTTACGACTCGATGCCTTTGATTCTTTCGAATCCGCTGCTCGGACAAGCCAGGCCGTTCCAACCTCCGGATTTACCCATGACGCAGAAAGCGTGACGGTCGAGGCCGCCGAGCGGCTTTCCCGTAGTGGCACCGCGACGCAAGCAGGGCAGCCGATGAGGCTCAGTGGCGCCGGCCTACGTCGGCTTCGTTACGAATTTTCGCCGGGTGGGTGGGTGGGTCACCTGGAAGCGCGGGACTCGCTCGATCTGGTAGTGACGGTCGGGCAGGGCGGCCAGGCGGTCGCGGTCCGCTGGCGCTCGACGCTCGTCGGCCGGCTGCGTGACTTACCCCTTCGCTGAAGCGGAGCCTTCCCCGTCACCCCGGCGGGGACGCTTCAGAATCCTAAAGCGCTGTTGTTCCCTTTTCTCCCTTTGCTTTTTCATCTGGCTCTGGTTTCTTTGGCCGCCGCCTGTATGGTATCGATGGGCGTGGCCCCACCGAACCGCGTTCATGTCCATGCGGCGAAGCGAGGAACGACAATCGACTAAACAAGGCGCAACTCCCGAGCAGCCGTTGAAGCGGATGTACCAACCGGTGCCGATCGGGGCGATAGCAGCCGTGATGAAGCCGGCCGCATTGGTTGCCGAAGACCATCGATTTTATGAGCATGCCGGAATCGATTATGTGGAGTTCCGTCACGCTCTGGGGTATCGCTCGGACAATTTTTCCTTATTGCGCAAGAAAGATCGGGCCGAACTCTGGCACGCAGTACGCAAAAGCCTTGGAAGCAAAGAACAAATCCGGGGAGCCAGCACCATCACTCAACAACTCGCGAAGAATCTGTATCTCTCGCCATCACGGAACCCGCTGCGGAAGCTCAAGGAGGCCGTGACCGCCTGGCGGCTGGAGTACTGGCTGGGGAAAGACCGCATTCTCGAGCTCTATCTCAACGTCGTGGAGCTGGGCCCCGAGGTCTGGGGAGTTGAGGCGGCCAGCAAGAAATACTTCGGCCACTCCGCCCATCAGCTCACGCTCGATGAAGCAGCGGCGCTCGCCGGCTCGCTCCCATTTCCTCTCAAGTCAAATCCGGGGTACCGGCCGGGGCGGATGCGCTGGCGTCAGGCGATGATCATCCGAAGAGTGCGGGGCGAGAAGGTCGAGATCCCGAGAACGGCGGAGGAAGTGGATTCAGTGCGGCCGGATACGACGGAGGCTCCCGAGAGAGAGTAGCATTGTCCTCCTTACGGCGTCCGTAACCCCCCGAGAACCTCGACCGGCAGGGAGGAGCCCTGATTGCCGCCACTGCCAAGCTCGCCCATCGCATTTGTCCCCCAACAGAGCACCGTATGCCCCACCGTGATTCCGCAGACGAACTCCGCACCTGGAATGACGACCTGAAATGCGTGGCCACCAACCACCGCGAGCGGGATTCCGGAGCAGCCGAAGGTAAGCATGAAAGCCGCGCAGGTATCCTGTGTCGCACTGGTGCCTAGCTGACCGCTGTTATTGGCGCCCCAGCAGTAGGCGGCCCCCGTTGCAGCAATTCCACACCCGGGAGTGAAAACGAGGTTTCCGGCCGCCGCGCGAACATCGAGGAGCGGAATCACGCCGGCCAGACGCACCGGTAGTTTTGCATCGGGCCGAGAGATGGTGGTCCCTTGGCCGAGAGAGCCGAAGAAGTCGGAACCCCAGCAGTAAGCCTCACCA
>JBEPVA010000317.1:0-2689 GCA_041691295.1 Gemmatimonadota bacterium | reverse complement strand
CGGCAAGTCCTCAGCCTGCTTGGACTTGTTCATTCAGCCGTAGAATGGAACTCCTAATCGATGAGTCAGTCTGGCTTGGCCCGCCATTCGGCGGGTTACCGACTCCGTGGTGCGTCCGCCCACCACCGAGTCTTGTGCTGTTCTGCCCCCCTGCCCCCCTGCCCCCCTCTAGTGCTCCTGCTGCATCATCCCGATGAAGACCGCACTCAGCAGCGCAAAGACGTAGGCCTGCAGGAAGGCCACGATGATTTCCAGCATCATGATTCCCAGCACCACCACCGCCGTCGTCAGGCCGATGGCCCAGTTCCATCCCTGCAGGTAGCCGAACAGGAAGATGATGCCGTACAGCGACAGGATCGCGAAGTGGCCCGCCGTCATGTTGCCGAACAAACGGACCGCCAGGGCAAACGGCTTGACCAGCTTGCTGATGATCTCGATCGGCGCCATGGCGACGGTGAGCAGCGCCCCGCCCGGGCCGTCGATTCCATCGATGTGCGGAAAGATGGTGCCCATGTAGCCCTTGGCCCCCAGCTTCCGCATCCCGCTGATTTCGACCACGAAGAACACCAGGATGGCCAGGGCTGCGGTGACGGCCAGGTTGCCGGTGACCGAGCTGCCGTAGGGCACGAGGCCGAGCAGGTTGGCGTACAGAATGAAGAAGAACAGGGTCATGATCAGCGGCGCGAACCTGGCGCCGTCATGCCCGATGTTGGCGATCGCGATATCGTCCCGGACAAACAGGACGATCCCTTCCATGCCGGCCGCAAACCCCTTGGAGCCGGTCTGGCCCGCCCGCTGCTTCTCCAGCAGCCTGCCGGTCAGCCACATGGTCAGGAAAACCAGCACCGCGGTCAACAGCAGGAAGACGACGTGCTTGGTCGGGGACAGATTGATGGTGAGCGGACCGAGATGCAGGTCCGGCCAGCGCGGCAGGTGCACCTCACCGAACGGGGTCTCGATCGACCAGGCGTCGGCGGTGTGATGCAGCAGCATTTCACCGATGTTCGGGGCCTGAAGCATCATTGGAACTGCCGAACCTCCAGGAAGAGCAGCGGGATGAGCACCCCGAGAAAACCCAGCGCGGTCGGCAGCGGCGGAAACAGGCCTCGATCGAGGACCATCGCCGCCAGCATCACGCCGACTCCCACCATCCGCAACGCCATGCCGGCCCCGACCGCCCCGAAAAACTCGGCGTTGCTGGCGCGATAGCTTCGCCGCAGCCGCCTCACCGCCACCAGCTGAATGAGGGTGGCCAGCGCCCCGGTCATGATCCCCGGCACCAGCCCCGCTTTGCCCCACGCCATGACCAGGATCAGGGTGACCAGACCAGTAAGCCCGGCCCCAAGCCCCAGTGTCTTCACCGCTACCGCTTGCCCCGCTCAGCGCGGTCGGCCGCTTCGTCCGCATTGAGCTTGCGGAACACCCAGACAAAGGTCAGGGCCGAACCACCCAGCGCCCCGACAACGGTGAACAGCGGCAGCAATCCGAGCCAGCGATCCAGCAGGTAACCGCCCCCGACGAACAGGCTGATGCTCACCGCAAAGGTGAGCCCCAGGGAGACGTATTTATACCCCAGGCCCAAGTCGCGTCCGGCCGGTTCCTGCGGTTTTTCGGGCATCATTATTCGGGCGCCAATCTACCCGCTTGTGAAATTTTTCGCAAGGAAAGTACGGTTTGCCCGCCCCTCGGGAAACGGCTATGCTCCTCGCTCGTATGGGTGCCATCCCGAACCTCTGAGAAGATGCCGCAAATCGTCGCCAATCCCCCCTCCGGTACCGAGAACGACGTCCAACAGCTGGCCCGCTTGGCCACTGCCATTCAGGCCCTCCGGACCCAGGTTTCAGCCCGCATCGTGGGCCAGACCGAGGCGGTCGATGGCATACTGACCTGTCTGCTGGCCGGCGGTCATTCCCTGCTGATCGGTGTCCCAGGGCTGGCCAAGACCCTGATGGTCCAGACCGTGGCCGAGGCGCTTGATCTGTCGTTCAACCGGGTGCAGTTCACCCCGGACCTGATGCCGGGAGACATCACCGGCACCGACATTCTCGAAGAGGATCAGGCCACGGGCAAGCGTACCTTCCGGTTCGTGCAGGGGCCGCTGTTCGCCAATATCGTCCTGGCCGACGAGATCAACCGGACCCCGCCCAAGACCCAGGCGGCCCTGCTGCAGGCCATGCAGGAGCATCAGGTCACCGCCGGCGGCCATACCTATCACCTCCCCGAGCCGTTCTTCGTACTCGCCACCCAGAATCCGATTGAGCAGGAAGGCACCTACCCGCTGCCCGAAGCCCAGCTCGACCGGTTCATGTTCGAGATCCGGCTGGGCTATCCGAGTCGAGCGGAGGAAGAGGCCATTGTCGAGCAGACCACCGGCCAGGCCCGGGCGTCGGTGTCCCCGGTGCTCAACGCCGCAGCGCTGGAATCGATGCAGTCGCTGGTCCGCCGCATCGCGGTGTCCAAAGGAATGGTACGGGCGGCGGTGGCCCTAACCCGGATGACCAGGCCGCAGGAGACAGACTCCCCGGCGCTGGCCCGCGAGTTCATCGACTGGGGCGCCGGTCCCCGCGCCTCTCAATATCTGGTACTCGGCGCCAAGGCCCGGGCCGCACTGGATGGCCGGCCCATGGCCGATCTCGACGATATCAGGGCGGTGGCGCTGCCGGTGCTCCGGCACCGGGTGGTGACCAAC
>JBEPVA010000316.1:0-2715 GCA_041691295.1 Gemmatimonadota bacterium | reverse complement strand
GGAAGATCAGGGCCAGGAGTGGCAGCCCTAGGAGCAGCGCCAGCAGCACGACTGCCAGCACCATTGCCAGCCGCAGGAGGAATTCGACCGGCCCCCTGCGATGAGCAGCCATACGGTGTGGTCCCGGTTAGTGACTCATGGCCGGCGCGGGCGCGCCGACCGGAATGAAGTTGTAATGCTGCATGACCGACTGGCCTTCGGATGAGACGACCAGCGCCACGAACCCGCGGGCCAGATCGGCCTGACGGCTCTGCTTCAGGACCGCGATCGGATAGCGAGCCAGCACATTCAAGTTATCGGGAATGGTGATGGTTTTCACCACTCGCGCGACCGACGGCGTCACATCGGAGCGGTAGGCAATGCCGGCGTCGGCCTCGCCCAGCTGGACCTTGGCCACGACGCCCTTCACGCTGGTCTCGTTGGACACCACGTTGGCCAGCACCCGGTGGACGTAGTCTGGCGGAAATCCCGGCGCCGCCCCGATGTTCCGCAGCGCCATTCGGCTGTAGCGCCCAGCCGGCACGGCGTCAGCAGCCAGCACCAGCTTGATGCCTGGCCGACCCAGATCCTCCAGCTTGTCCACTCGGCCCGGATTGTTCTTCGGCACAATGACTACGAGCAGGTTGTGGGCAAACGGTTCGGGGCCCGCCGCCAGTCCGCTATCGACCGCCACCTGCATCCAGATGCTGTCGGCCGAGGCAAAGACGTCGGCGCCGGCGCCCTCCTGCAGCTGGGCCACAAGGGCCTGGGAGCCGGCAAAGTTGAACACCACTTCGGTGCCGGGATGGCTGGTCTCGAACTGCTTGCCGAGATCGTGAAAGGCGTCGGTGAGTGAAGCGGCGGCATAGACCGTCAGGGTCTTTTGCGCGGCGGCCACGCCCGTAAGGATGACGAGCAACGCCGCACTGAATACCAACCTCTCAAGTCCTGCCCTCAAGATCCGCATGCCGTCAGCCCTTTCCGATCATGACTTCCGTGGATTTGATCACTGCCAGTACCTCATCGCCCAGCTGCAGGCGCAGCCGCTCGACCGAACTGCGGGTAATGATCGAGACCAGTTCCTGATCCCCGATGGCCACTCGGACCTCAGCCATGACTCCGTCCACCTGCAGGGCCGTTATCCGGCCGCGGAGCTGGTTGCGGGCACTCAACTCGATTGAGCCTAGGGCCGGCTGGCGGGACTTCTGACCCAGCATCCGCTCGAGGTCGGCGCGGTCGAACAGCCACTTACGACCGACCCGCGCCGCCGGCAACTGCCCCGCGCGGGCCAGCGCCTGCACTCGTTTGACGTTCAGATGCAGTAGTTCAGCTGCCTGAGTGACACTTAATGTTTCCATCTATTCCCCTATCGGTCGGAAAAGTATATCCTTAAATGACTCCTTGCTACCCCTCCAGAATCGGTTCAGGAAGATACTAATGCGTCGCTCGATCTCCGCCGCAGGTGTGGTGTTGCTCGCAGTCTCTCATCCTGCCTCGTTGTTGGCCCAGAGCCCCCTGCCATCTTCCCTGGCCCCTTCGAGCGGCACCGCCGTCCGGCTCGGTGGGTACGTCCAGGCCCGCGGGACGTACCAGGATCACACCGGACCGTCGTTCGCACTCAATCGGGTGCGGCTGACGGCGGATGGGTATCTGGGCGGCGGGTTTGGCTACAAGGTGCAGACCGAGTTCGCGGTGGTCACCGGTGGCACCGCGGTCGTCAGCCTGCGTGATGCCCTGATCCGCTGGAGTCACGGTGCATTCGGCCTGACCGCCGGCCAGTTCAAGACGCCATTCTCGCGCGAATACATGACGTCGATCACGCTGACCGAAACCCCGGACCGCGCGGCGGCCATCGACAGCCTCTCACCCAAGCGGGACATCGGCCTCAGCGCTGATTACACCTTGAATTCGATCGGATACGCGACGATCGGCGTGTTCAACGGCAGTGGCCAGAACAAGGCGACCAATGCCGACACCACGCTGCTGGTGGTGGGCCGAGTGGCGGTCCGGCCACTCTCGTTCTTCACCCTTGGAGCCAACTTCACCACCACCCGGGACAGCAGCCGCTATGGGGCTGACTTCACGGCAGATTATCGCGGAATCGGAGTGAAGGGTGAATACGTGACTCTGGCGCGCGACTTTCAGAACTCGCCGGACAAAGGCTGGTACGCTCTGGCCACCTACCGGGTGCTGCCCTGGATTCAGCTGGTCGTGCGGCAGGAAGATTTCCATCGCAACGCCGCTGTCACCCATGGCTACAAGAATCACGCGACCACCGGTGGCGTGAACGTTGATTTCGCCGCCGGCAAGGTGAAGTGGGCGGTCGATTACGTCCGAAGAACCCTGGGCAATCCCGGCATCACTCGCGGCGCTGTGATCACACAACTCCAAGCCAGATTCTAGCAATCAGCTCGACTTCATCAGGAGGCCTCTGGAACCCGGCGCCAATCAGCCCCGGGTTTTCGTTGCCTGCCGCATCTTAAGACTGCCTGAAAATCAGTCCCCTCGCCGGCCGTTACATCATGCTCGGACCCCTCTCAAGACTGCTGGCCCCATCGTCTTGCCTTGTTATTTGGCGTAATGACGCCATTTTCGACCTTTTTTGGGGGGTGGACAGGGGGTGGGGGGGATGGGTTAGAGTGTCGGTGCGGCTGGTGCTCTCAGAGCCCAGGCGTGTTTGCATCCTCCGACAAAGCGGAGGATCCTCACTCACAGCTGACCGATACCCTTGAGCTG
>JBEPVA010000315.1:0-2771 GCA_041691295.1 Gemmatimonadota bacterium | reverse complement strand
CGGTCGAAGTGGCGCTGATTGACGATGCTCGAGTAGTCGGGATTGGTCCGGATGTCCGGATACAGGAGGCCGACCTGGCGGGCGTACTCCACGACGAATGAATCGATCCCTCCGTCGGCCACCAGCACGTAGTCAGGGGCCACACAAGTCTGTCCTCCGTTGGCCAGCTTGCCGAATGCAATCCGCCGCGCCGCCACCTCGATCGAGGAACCCGCTTCCACTATTGCGGGCGACTTGCCGCCCAGCTCCAGTGTCACCGGAACCAGGTTGTCACTGGCCGCTCGCAGCACCGCCCTGCCAACTGGTGTACTGCCGGTAAACAGGAGATGGTCGAACGGCAGATTGGCGAACGCCGCTCCGACGCCCGAGTCCCCGATGACAACTGCCACTTGCTCCGGCCCGAACAGCTCCGCCAGCATTTCTCGCAGCAGCTCCGATGTCCTCGAGGTGATCTCCGATGGCTTGAGCATGACCCGGTTCCCGGCGGCCAGGGCCGTGGCCAGAGGCATCAGCGCCAGCGCCGCCGGATAGTTCCACGGCGAGATCACACCGATGACGCCGAGCGGCTGGTAGCAGACCCGATTGGAGCCAGGCTGGAATTGGATGGCCACGCGGCGCCGCGCTGGACGCATCCAGCGGGCCAGGTGATGCCGCAAGTAGCGAATCCCCTCGAGCGTGGAACCGAGATCGAGCAGGGTGGTTTCGTGCCGCGAGCGGTGACCGAAGTCATCGCTGATGGCCTGGATGAACTGCTCGCGCCGGGCCACGATGGCGCCGGACAGCCTGGCCAGATCGGTTCGCCGGTCCGGCAGCGACGGTGGCCCGTCCCGCAGAAAGGCGGCCCGCTGAGCGGTGAGCAGAGCGGCGAGATCGGAGTCAGCCGCAGCGATGCTGGTAGTGATCATGGGCCCCTCATCGTGGATGGCGCAATCTATGGTCAGGCCAGCGGCTGCGCCGCCCGTCAGCCCGGACGATACGCCTCCCAGGGTTGACCGGATCCATCCACGAAAAAGGGGGCTCTGGCGAGCCCCCTTTCCCTGCTCAGCCGGTTGTTCCGCCGGTTACTTCTTGCTCAACCCCGCGGAAGGCGGAATCACCACTCGCGGCGTCACCGGGGTCTTGGCCCCTCGTGGCAGCAGCTCGGCCAGGTTGGCCAGTTCGTACGCGGTCACTGCCATGACCGTGGAGGCCTGCATCAGGTCACGGGCCACCGCGTGATCGTAGGTGTCGACCTGCGAGTGATGGGTGTGGTTGTAACCACGGGTGATCTGATCGTAGTTCCACCCGGGCACTCCATAGGGAATGAACGACAGGTGGTCCGTGCCGCCCTTGTTGCCATCCTTGACGACAAAGCTGTCGAGCGGAGCCACCGGCGCGAACAGATCCTTCCAGAGCTGGGCGTCCTGGCTCCGGCCCTGCAGCGACATTCCGGTGATGGCACCGGAGCCGTTATCCAGGATCAGGACCGCCTGGATGCTGTCGGCTTCCGCCGCGTGCTGCTGGGCGTAGGCCACCGAGCCCAGTAGCCCTTCTTCTTCGCCGGTGAAGAGGATGTAGCGGATGGTGCGTTTGGGCTTGAGGCCCGATTTGGCCAGGATCCTGGCCGCTTCCAGCACCGTCATCGACCCGGTGCCGTTGTCCGTGGTGCCCGTTCCCAGGTCCCAGCTGTCGAGATGGCCGCCCACGATCACGACCTCGCCGGGTTTGTCACTGCCCTTGATCTCGGCCACGGTGTTCCACTGCGGCACCGCCGCCCTGGTAAAACTGTTCACGATCGAACCCGAGATCCGTGGCACCTGGCCCATCTTGATCAGCCGGTCGAACATCGCGTAGTCTTCGTGGGCAATGACCACCCGCGGCAGTGGCGAGACCGCGTACGGCGAACCACTCATGTTCATCAGCCCCTGCTCCTTGCCGCCGTCCTGCAACTGTCCCAGCGCCCCCATCTGCTTCAGCAGGTAGGGCCGGTCGATGGCCAGCTGCTGTCTGGCCTTCCGGGCCGCCTCGGAGGTGTCGGCGGGCGGGCCGCCAAAGGCGCGCCGCATCAACTCCTGGCGGGCGGCCGAATCGGCGGCGCTCATGACCGGACCATCGGGATTCCAGATCGGCGTGGGGTTGGCGGTGATCAGCCAGGCCCCTTTGATCTTGTCCTTGTACGCCGCCATGCTGTCGGGGTTGGTCACGTCCACCCGCACGACCGGACCGGTCAGCACCTTGCCACCAGTCCCATCGGTCCAGGCCCAGCTATGGGCCACCAGGTTGCGGGTAAACGGGGCGTTGATCGTGAACTGGACGGGACCGCGGCTCCATCCGAGCCCGAAATTCCACTGCTCAAGATGCGAATCGAGCCCGTACGACTTGAACTGGGCGCTGGTCCAGTCGTTGGCCTTGCGGGCCGCCGCCGAACCGGTGAGCCGGGGACCGATGACGTCGGAGAGATACTGCAGGTTCTTCATGACCTCGGAGCGCTGCATCCCTTCGTCGATCAGTCTGCCGGCCCCGGTGGTGTCGACGGTCTGGGCAGCGGCGGGAACGGCGAGGGCCAGGAGGCCGGCCAGGACGAGTCTGGATCTCATGCGATGGTCCATTGTGAAAGGGTTATCCCGCTACAGACAAACTACCTGGCCGCAGAAAAACGCGGAACACGGGGACGAAACAGCTGAGGTGATGGAGTGACGGGCCAAATACGGGCGGACTCGGCAATTCGTTGCGAATCCACTCAAGCGAGCCCGGGAAATGCCGCCCGTTCGCGCGCCGGCACGGTCCAAGCC
>JBEPVA010000314.1:0-2791 GCA_041691295.1 Gemmatimonadota bacterium | reverse complement strand
GGCCTATGCGGGTGCCACCGTGGCCATCAATATCCATCACAGTGCTGCGCTCGATCCGGCACTCGCCAGCCGGGGCTGCAATCAGCGATTGTTCGAGCTGGCCGGCATCGGCGCGCTGCAGATGGTGGATTTCCGGGCCGACATGGGGTCGCTCTTTTCGCCGGGTGAAGAACTGCTGGTCTATCACAATGGCGATGAGCTGCGCGAGCTGGTCCGCCGGGCGCTGTACGACCAGCCGTACCGTGACACCATCGCTGAAGCCGGCCGGACACGGGCCCTGCACCAGCACACCTACATGCACCGCATGCTGGTGATCCTCAGCGACATGCTTCCCGCCACCAGGAAGTCGTGACTGCAGCACCGCCGATCATCGTCCTGACTCCGGTGCGGAACGAGGACTGGATCCTCGAGCGCTTCCTGGAAGTCACCAGTCGCTTCGCCGACCATGTCATCCTTGCCGACCAGCGCTCGACCGACGCCAGCCGCGCCATTGCGGCGCGGTTTTCCAAAGTCACCATGATCGACAATCCCGACCTCGGCTTCAACGAGGCCGAGCGCCAGCTGCTGCTGCTGGCCGCGGCTCGGAGGCTGGTGCCGGGGCCCCGGATCCTGCTGGCGCTCGATGCCGATGAGCTGCTGGCGGCCGATGCGCCGGCGTCGGCCGACTGGCAGCGGATGCGGGCCGCCGCGCCGGGCACGGTGCTGGGACTTGAGCGGATCGACTTGCTTCAGGATGAAAGCCGGGTCATGCGGCACGGCCTCTGGACCGCCCTGGGCTACGTCGATGATGGTGCGGCCCACCGGCCGCTGCTGATTCACAGTACCCGGATCCCGGCGCCGGCCGACGCGCCGGTTCTGGTGCTGCCACAGATCAAGGTCCTCCACTATGCCCTGGTCAGGCCCTCGGCTGTGGCGGCCAAGTCCCGCTGGTACAGCGTGCTCGAAAACTGCCTCGGCACCTGCTCCAACCCGTTCAAGCGGCGGGCCAGGTACCACGATATGATGGATTTTGCGGGGACGGCGCGGATCGAACCGATTCGGGCTGAATGGCTTGATGGCTGGAAACGGGCCGGCATCCGGATGCGGGGCGATACTGAGCTGCCGCACTACTGGTATGACGACGAAGTGCTGCGTCTGTTTGCCCGCCATGGTGAACAGAGATTCCGGATGGACGATATCTGGGGCCTCGACTGGGAGCGCCTCCGGCGCCAGGCCCTGGCGCGCGGCGTGACCGGACTGCCCGAACATGCGATCGAGCCGCCGTCCGCCGCCCTGCAATGGGGATTGCGTTTGATCGACCCGCCGTACCGCGCCCAGCGGGCGCTGCGGACCAGGATCACGCCTCGCCACCGCCATGAACGCCAGCGCCGCCGGCTTGACCCCGAAGGATGACAGCGTGAAGCCAGCGCTCCGCCTCCGCTGGTTCGCACCGCACGCCGGATCGCGCTCGATCATCCCGTCACTCGCTGCCTGCGGCGTCGAGGTCCTGGAGGCCGGAGATGGTCCGGCCGATCTTGCCCTGGCCATGGGTGATGCGACGGCCCAGGAGGGGTGGGATTGGTCGGGCCTCCATCGAGTGCCGTTGACCCTCTACCTCTGGGACCTGCCGCCATGGGCGGTGGGGCGAGGAGGCTTCAATCCGGTCTTGTCACTGGCGGGCCGGCTGATCACGCTGCCGCGGCCCAATCGGAGTGGCGGCCGGGGCGGTCACTTCAGCCGGGTACGCTGGATTGCGCGCCGGGCCAGCGAAATCTGGGTGCCGAGCGGGAGCTCCGGCGCGGCGGTGCAGCAACTGTTCGGGGTGGCCAGTCGGCTGGTGCCCTACGGCATCGATACCGGGCTCTTTTGTTCCGATCCCGGCCAATCGCGTGACCGGCTCATGGTTGTCTGTCCCTCCCCACTCCTGCCGCATGGCAATCACGCCGCGTTGATCCGGGCGGCGGCGCGTTCCTTCCCCAAGCTGAAGCTGCGCTTTCTCAATGACGGGCCGGAGCGGCCCGGTCTCGAGCTGCTGGCCTCCGACCTCGGCGTGATTGCGGCGTTCGATTCCCGCGCCGACCCGGCTACCCGCCTGGCTGCGTTCAGGGTTGCCGGCGTGGTCGTCTGCTCCAGCCGCTATGAAGGATTCGGCGCGGCCGCACTCGAGGCGCTGGCCGCGGGGGCGCCGGTGGTTGCGTCGGACATTCCATCGCATCGTGAAGTGCTGGGAGCAGCGGCGAGATACTTCGGGCTGGACGATGATACTGCACTGGCTGGGGCGATCGGGGCTGCGCTGACCGAGCCGAGGGGTGGGTCGGTCAACCTCGAACAGTATTCGCTGGCGGCCGCCGCCGCGCGATTTGCCGATGGGCTCCAGCGCCTCAGGTCAGCAACTGCTTCGGCGGTTCGGCCAGCCGGGCGCTGATGGCGTAGGTCGGGCACTGCCGGACGTAATCGCCATCGAGCGGAGACCAGATCTGGATCGGGTCGAGCACCGTGGCCTTGCCCTCGGCATCGAGTCCGAAGGTGGCGGGAGCCCGCATCACGCAGCTGCCGCACCCGATGCAGCGGTCCCGGTCAACCCGGACCCGCACCACCCGCCGGGGATAGACCCCGGTGGCCGCGCCATCGAGCGGCTCCACGATCGCATCGAGCATGGCGGCGGTGGCCCGCTCTCCCTCTTCGATGAGTTCGCGATTGTGATCGAAGGCAAACATCGACACATGCTCGACCCGGGGGTGGATCAGGATGAGGGGCGGACGGGTCCAGTGCTCCAGCCGGCTCTGCACCATGGTGCGCGACAGGCCGAGGC
>JBEPVA010000313.1:0-2804 GCA_041691295.1 Gemmatimonadota bacterium | reverse complement strand
TCAGGACCGAGAGGATCTGCGGGTCGAGCTCGAAGGCCGGGGGCGGCCCGGCGGAGCCGGGCCAGTAGATCCAGGGCCCGGCCGCCATCGAGTGCGGACCGGGCCATTTCTACGCCCTCCGCAAAACTCGAAGCTCTCCCCGAGACGTACAACGAAGCGCCGGCATTGAGCAGTACCGCGTTCCTCACCACCGGTTCACCGTTGCCGGCAAACAGCGCCTCGATGCGCCGGGCATTCTGCTCCGGTGAGCCACCTGCCAGCCCTTCGAGGTCACTGGACTCCAGGCCGACACTGGCCGGCTCGATCTGCCACATCACGACCTCGCCATCCTTTACCTCCCAGACCGCGGTGGTCCCGTGCGGGCTGATCTCATCCATGCCAATCTCGGCATTCACAACCATGGCATGATCGACCCCAAGCCGGTTGAGCGCCTGGGCCATCAACGGGGCGCGGTCGCGATCAGCGACGCCGAGCACCTGGCGCCGCACACCGGCGGGATTGGCCAGCGGTCCGACCAGGTTCATCACCGTGGCCACCCCGAGTTCTCGGCGTACCGGCGCCACGTGCCGCATCGCCGGGTGATAGGCCGGGGCAAACAGAAATGCCAGCCCTTCCTCGGCGAGGAGCCTGGCCGAGTGCTCGACCGGAAGCGCGATACTGATGCCCAGCGCCTCGAATAAATCGGCCGATCCGGAACGGCTGGTAAAGCTGCGATTGCCATGCTTGGCCACCGACGCTCCGGCGGCCGCGGCGACGAATGCGGCGGGCGTCGAGATATTGATGGTGCCGACCGTGCCGCCTCCGGTGCCGCAGGTGTCGATGACGATCGCGGATTCGGAGAGTGGCAGGCGCAGCATTTCAGTCCGGAGGGCCGTCACGGCGCCGGCGACCTCGTCGGCCGTCTCGCCCTTGGTTCGCAATCCGATCAGGAGGGCGGAAATCTGCGCAGGGCTGGCCTCACCCCGCATCACGACGCCGAACGCGGCGGCGGTTTCCGGGGCGGACAGCGACCGGCCGTGGGAGAGCTGACGGATCGCGAGCAGGAGTGGGGAGCGCGCTTCGGGCATGGAGGACGGTACTAGGATTTAGTCGCCATCTTCCAATCTGTCAATGAGTTGCGACGCTTGCCGGAGGGGTCGTTGGCGACTAGATTTGCGGCCTGATGAAATGGACCTACCTGGCTCTGCTGTCCTATGACGGCGCCAAGTTCGTCGGCTGGCAGCGGCAGGCCGAGGGTCGGTCGGTGCAGGGCGTCTTCGAGAGCAGCCTGGCCCGGATTCACGGCGGCATCCGGGTGGTGGCCCACGGGGCCGGCAGAACGGACGCCGGGGTCCATGCCCTGGCCCTCGCGGTGAGCTTCAGCACTCCGCGGCAGTGGGACATTGGCAGATTGAACCGGGCGCTCAATGCGCTGCTGCCGGAGGATTGCTGGGTTTCCGCGGTCCACCCGATGGCCCCGGGGTTCCACGCCAGAACGAGCGCACTGGGCCGGCGTTACCGGTATGACATAGGGACCGACGCGGAAGCGGCATCTCCATTCCGGCGCCGGTATGAGTGGGCCCTCGGTGGGTCACCCGAGCTGGCCGTGCTCAGGGAAGCCGCCGAGGTCGTGAGCGGCACTCACGATTTCCGGGCCTTTGCCGCCAAATCGCCGGCCAAGCCTCACTATCGCTGCAACTTGCGGCGGGTCGAGTGGCTGGCACGCGACGGCGGCACCGGAGTCAGCCTTCACATCGAAGGCGACCGCTTCCTGCACCACATGGTGCGCTTCCTCGTCGGAACCATGGTGGACATTGCCCTGGGCCGGCGGCAGACCTCGGAGATGCGGACCCTGCTCGATCGCACCGACAACCTCACGACCAGTCCTCCCGCTCCGCCCCAGGGGCTGTTCTTCGTGGGCGCGCAATATCCCGCCGAACTGTATCTCGGAACTCCAGATGCCAGCTGATCGCCGCGTGCGTCATTCAGCCCTGGGCCTGCTGTCGGCACTGGCGCTCGGCTGTCACGGCGATGGACCCCAGCCGATCGCGACGTTCGGGGCACTCAGCGCCCAGCAGACCCGGGACCGGACCAATACCGCGCTGACCGGCAGCCGGCGGACGGCCATCGTCGATGCTGCCGAGCGGGTCGGACCGTCGGTGGTCTCGATCAGCGTGACCAGTCACCAGCGGGTGCAGCAACAGAGCCCATTCGATTTCTTCTTTGTGCCACAGGAGGGCGAGCAGGTGGTGCAGGGGTATGGCACCGGCTTCGTGCTTCGTTCTGATGGCATCGTGGTCACCAACCAGCACGTCGTGGCAGGCGCCGACACCATCGTGGTCACCCTGAGAGATGGCACCGACCTGCGGGCCGAGCTGCTGGGCGAAGATCCGGTCACCGATATCGCGGTACTGCGAGTGGCCCGGAAAAACCTGGCGGTGGCCACACTCGGCAAGAGCACTGACCTGCTGATCGGCGAATGGGTGTTGGCGCTGGGCAATCCATTCGCCTATTACCTCGGCAATACCGATCCCACCGTGACCGCCGGGGTGATCAGCGCCACGGGCCGCAATATCCTGCCAGGTCACGATCAATCAGGGCTGTATCTCGACATGATCCAGACCGATGCCGCGATCAATCCCGGCAATTCCGGCGGGCCGCTGGTCAACGCGCTGGGTGAGGTCATCGGGGTCAACTCGTCAATTTTCTCGAAGAGCGGCGGCTCCGAAGGACTGGGCTTTGCCATCCCGATCGAACGGGCGGCCCGGGTGGCGGACGAGATCATCAAGCGTGGCTCGGTGCGCCGGGCCTGGACCTGTCTCTTA
>JBEPVA010000312.1:0-2837 GCA_041691295.1 Gemmatimonadota bacterium | reverse complement strand
GACCAATCCAAACGCCCCCGACGCGTCACGCGCCTTCTCCGACCCCGCGGCAGTGGCGGGGCTGGTGAGCGGCGCGATGCACACCTGGTTCGGCAACCGTGGGGCGTACTACGGCGCGATGAATCTGGCCACGATGGCGGAGAGTTATACGTCGTCGTGGAACAACGCCCAGATGCGCTACTACAACTCGATCGGACCGATCGGCTTGTTCCAATCCGACTGCCCGCAACGCTGCGGCTGGTTCAACAGCACCTCGGACGCGAAGCGGTACCCCATCGAGTCGTTCTGGTATGGGTACTATTCGATGCTCTCGTCGGTGAACGATGTGCTGACAGCAATTCGCTCGCACGACAAGCCCATCCTCCTCGGCGATGCCGCCACCACCAAGCTGCATGAGGGCGCGGCCGTGATGCTCGAGGGCATCGTGTTCGCCAACATTGCGCTCAACTACGACAAGGGCTTCTACGTCACCGAGGCCACCGACATCTCCAACCCCGCCTCACTGCCGTTCCGGCCACGGGCGGAAATGCGCGACTCGGCCATTTCCACCTTCAACCGCGCGGTCGCGCTGTTCAGCACCCCCGGGCTGGGGGCCTCGCCCGTGGCCTGGACCGGTGTCACTGGTGGCATTCCCTATCAGCCGTCGCAGTGGATCAAGCTGATCCATACCATGCAGGCGGAGCTGCTGGCGTTGTTTCCCCGGAACGCGGCGGAAGACGCCACGGTCAACTGGGCCCAGGTGGCGACCTATGCCTCCCAGGGGATCAGCTCCGGGACCGCATTCGACTTCAATTTCTTCCAGGACTTTTCCAACCTGGGGGACACCGAGAAGGAGGCTGGGTTGAACGGCCTGCTGCGGGTGCACTCCAAGATCGCGAACCTGGTCACCGGCGGCTATGCGTCGGCCCTGGGTAGCGGCCCGGTCTACCACAAGGTCTATCCCGGTGCGCCAGAGCCCCAACCCAATTCGAAGGACAAACGGGTCGGCGACGGCACCTGGGGTCCGGCGGATAACTTCAACGGCGCCGTCACCAAGGCGGCGGACGCTGGCGCGGGCACCGACTTCGCCTGGTCGCCGGAGGAACCTTTCCGGCCGGCTCGCGGAGCATATCACCAGAGCAGCCTGATTCACATCCGGTATTCGTACCTGGCCTCCATCGGCAGCGGACTCCCGACTGAGAACGGTCAGGGACGCGATCCGCTGTATCCCGCCACGTTCAACGACCTGCTCTGGGCCGAGGGGCTCCTGCGGAGCGGCGGCAGTGCGGCGCAGGCGGCGGCGCTGATCAACAAGACCCGGGTCGGGCGGGGCGGACTCGACGCGCTGAACGGCGGTGAGGGCCTGCCCGCGCTGATGCTGGCGCTGCAATACGAGCAGGAGGTCGAGCTCTTCGGGATCTCCGCGACGCCGTTCTACAACCGGCGCCGTGGTACCCCCGAGGGATGGCAAACCACCGCGGCATGCCCGGCCATCAACTGTCTGTACCCGGGTACTCCACGGCAAATGCCCGTCCCGGCCAAGGAGCTGTCGGTGCTGGGTCAGCCGGTCTACACATTCGGCGGACCCAGCGCCCCCGACTTCGCACCGAGCCTGGCTGCGGGAGGCGGGGGCGCGTTCAGGGCACATCCATTGGTACAGGACAAGTCACTCAGGCACCTCGTTCGGCTGAAACAGTAGTGCCTATATCAGTAGAGGTAATCTCAGTAGAGGTAATAAATGACTGAAGTAAAGGGAGGGGGCGGGCTCCGGCCCGCCCTGCTTCCAGCCCGCCTGGTGCAGCTGCTTGGCCCCGAGCGGCTCTCGTGTGTCCACGCAATCATGGATTCGCTCCGGGGCTCGCCAAACGCGACGAGTCCCGGTGCGGTCCAGCGCGCTATCGCGAAGCACCTGCCGTCATTGGACGGAGCTCCCGACTCGATGGATCTCGTCGACCACCAGAAACAGGATCTCCCGCTCGCCATCTTCCTGCTCACCCACCCCGCGCTGCCCCGCGGTGCGGCGCCGTTCCTCCTGCTGCGGACCCTCGCTGCGTGGCAGCCCTCCGACCTCTCCCGACTCTACGGTGTCACCCCGGATCGAGTCCAGAGCAAGCTGAACGCCGGGATTCGCCGGATCCGGAGCCTCGGGCTTGGCGTGACCTGGCCTCATTTCCTCGAGCTGACCTGGCGGGTCAAGCACTCGATCGAAGTGATCGAACAGCTTGATGCCGCTGGGCGAAACCGGGGCGGCTGGCGGCTCGGCAAGACCGACGTCTGCGAGTACGCCCGGTACTTTCTGGAGGCGCTCGCGAACAGCCCGATCACCCGAAGCCCCTGGGTGATGGAACGCTGGTGGCGGATCTGCTACGCCGAATCGGCGCCAGTCGAGCCCGCCACCCATCACCCCTTCTTGCTCCACGGCGACACCACCCCGTTCATGACGCAACTCCTCCAAACGGCTGGAGCCAATCAGCGGGAGAGAATCCAGGCGATAGTGGACCGCATGCGATGGCGCAAGGGAGCCACCCCCGAAGCCAATGCCGAAGGCCGGTTACACCAGTCGTGACCCCTAGTCCGGAACTCCAGTGTCCGATCTTCCGGAGTGCCAGTTGTGCGCATGCCATGACGCCATGGCTCGACCTGCTTTCGTAATTCCGCCAATTACTGTCCTCCCCCAACACAGGGACATCCATGTCGGACGAAGCCACCTTGAGAGAGCTCAACAACCAGTACCTCGCGGCGTACATGTCGGCGAATGTCGAGTGGTACGAGAAGCATTTGGCGGACGATTTTTCCTGCACGACGTCCGATGGGCCGGTGCTCGACAAGTCCCAGATTCTCCGCCGAGCGGCTGCAGG
>JBEPVA010000311.1:0-2822 GCA_041691295.1 Gemmatimonadota bacterium | reverse complement strand
CGGACGGGCGGACGGGCGGACGGGCGGACGGGCGGACGGGCGGACGGGCGGACGGAAACTAATTCCGACGAGTGAATTTCCTATCGCCTCTCGCCTCTCGCCGCTTTCCTGTCTTCTGTCTCCTGTCTCCTGTCTTCTATTTCGCCTGGTATACCACCTTCCCTTGAAACACCGTCATCACCACCCTGGCCGTGTGCAACCGATCCGGCGCCAGATCGAACAGGTTGTGATCGATCACCACCAGATCGGCCAGCTTTCCGACCTCGAGTGAGCCGGTCTCCCGTTCCTGTCCAAAGGCGTAGGCCGCATTGATGGTGTACGCCGCGATCATCGTCGGCAGGTCAACCAGCTCTTCGGGAATCCACGCCGGGCCCGGTCCCGCATCCAGCCCTCGTCGGGTGATCGCGATCTGCATTCCCTCGATCGGATTGAGCGAGGACACCGACCAGTCGCTGCCCGCCACCATCATGGCGCCACTCCGCGCCACGCTGCCGATCGGATACAGCCAGCGCGAGCGCGCCGGCCCGAGCTGGGGCTCGGTGAGCTTGGTGATGTAATCGTCCTCGTAGGCCCAGAGCGGCTGGAAATCGGCAATGACGCCGAGCCGGCGGAACCGGGGAATGTCAGCGGGGTCAATCAGCTCGAGATGCGCGATCATCGGCCTGGCATCACGCGGACCGTTGGCCTGGCGGGCCGCTTCCAGCGCATTGAGCGACCAGCGGATGGCCCGGTCGCCGATGGCGTGGATATGGATCTGGAATCCGGCCTTGTCGAGCGCGATGGCCAGTGAATCGAACCCGGCCGGCTGGACATTGGTCTTGCCCCGGTCGCCATGACGGAGCAGATACGGCTCCAGCAGCGCGGCGGTGCCCGACTCGATCACGCCATCGGCAAAGATCTTGGCCGCCACCACCTTGAAATGCGGCGAATGATATTTCTCCCGCAGCGCGCTCATGGCCGCCACCTGTCCGATGCCGCCGTCCTCTTCGGTATTGAGCGCGGCGACGACCGTGGCCGTCAGTCCGTTCAAGCTGTCCATCGACTGATAGGTGGCCAAAATACTCTCGCTGGCGTGCGCCTCGTACAGACTGGTCAGCCCGGCACGGTTGGCCAGCGCCAGCGAACTCCGCAATCCGGCCAGTCGTTCTGCTGCGGTGTATTTCGGCAGCTTGCTCGACACCAGTCCCACCGCACTCTCGCGCAAGGTGCCGCTCGGTTCTCCGGTCCTATGATCCCGCTCGATCCGGCCATTGGGCGGATCCTTCGTGTCCCTGGTAATACCCGCCAGCGCCAACGCCATGGAATTGACCCAGGCCGAGTGGCCATCGGCTGCATCGAAGTAGGCGGGCCGGTCGGGTACCAGGCTGTCGAGCAGTTCGCGGCGGGGATTGGCCTCGGGAAAAACCGGCAGTTCCCAACCCGCGCCACGGATCCATGGCAGGCCGGGATCGGCCTTGGCACATCGACTGATCAGCGCCGCCACACCGGCAGGGGTGGCCGAGTCGCCGAGTGCGCATTCGACCAGCCCCATCCCACTCTCAGCCGGATGAATGTGGGCGTCCTCGAATCCCGGCAGCAGCATCTGACCGCCCAGGTTCCGGACCACGGTAGCTGGCCCGATGAACTGGGCGACGCCGCTGTCACTCCCCACATACACCAACCGCCCACTTCGCACCGCCACCGCCTCGGCCCAGGTGCGGGACGCGTCCATGGTATAGACCGCCCCGCCCCTGAGCACCAGCTCGGCCGGCAGCACCGCATGCCGCTCGATGGTGCAGGCGGCCAGCAGTGTGGCGGCGGCCAGGCCCCAGGCGCGATTTTTCACTTGGCTTCAGTACTCAACTTCCAGCCTCTTGCCTCGCTGAGCCACGACCACGGATTGATCGAGATCGGGCCCAGCCGGCGAGTCACCGCGGCGCGGTTGACCGGGGCAAAGAGAAAGAGCGCCGGCGCGTCGGCGTTCAGGGTGTCGAGCGCCTCCCACCACTTTGTCCTGGCTATGGCGGGATTGGGTTCTGCCCCGGCACTGGCCAGCAGCCGGTCAAAGGCGGGGTTGGCGTAACCGCTGAAGTTGAGCGCCCCGATTCCCGCCTGGGTCCATTGATCCGCCAGTCCGCGCGGACTCGGCTCGTCGAGGTAGGTGGCCACATAGGCGTCGAACTTTCCGGTGGCCAGTCGCTGCTGAAAGACCGGAAAGTCGACCGCCGTCACCGTCACCGCCGCACCCACCTGCCGCCACCGCTCCTGTAGCGCCTCGGCCGCGCGGCGGCGGACCGTGCTGGTGCCGGGCACCAGGATATCGAAGGCCAGCTTCCTGGCCCCGGATCGGCGGACTCCATCCGGGCCGGGCTTCCAGCCGGCCTGGTCCAGTTGATGAACTGCCGCCGCGGTATCGAACGGCAGGGTGTGAATGCTGTCGCTCCAGAGCCAGAGTACCTGCGAAATCGGCCCAGGCGGCGCCTTGGCCCCGGCGCCGAACAGTTGAGTCGCGATTGCTTGGCGATCGACCGCCATGTTGAGGGCCCGGCGGACTCGCCGATCGGACAATGGACCATTGCCAGCCAGATGGTAACCGACGAAGCCGTACGCGGCGGACGGATACGCGATCACGGTGAGGGTCGAATCGGCCTCGACCCTGGCGGCCCGCTCTGGAGTGGTCAGCGTCTCGAGCAGGTCGGCCTCATGCGCCAGCATCAGGTTGAGAGCGGCATCGGGATCAGGCACAAACCGCCAGAGCAGATGGGCCAGCGCTGGCACCGGTGGTGATCCGGTCGGAGAAGGGACCAGATCGACCACTTCACCGCCGGTCCACCGCTGACTCG
>JBEPVA010000310.1:0-2856 GCA_041691295.1 Gemmatimonadota bacterium | reverse complement strand
CCCCCGGCCCCACTGCCCTCCTATTCCCTCAACCTCACCCGCACCGACTCCGCGTGCCCCTCCAGTCCCTCTGCCTCGGCGATCACAATCACCCGGTCGGCATCGTTGAGCAGCCGCGAGCGGGTGTACCGCAGCAGACTGGTCCGCTTCACGAAGTCGTACACGCCGAGTGGTGAGGCAAACCGGGCAGTGCCACCGGTCGGAAGCACGTGGCTCGGGCCGGCGATGTAGTCGCCCACCGCTTCGGGCGTATCGGGCCCCAGAAAAATAGCCCCGGCGTGCCGAATCCCCTCGGCGATCGAATCGGGATCGCGAGTCAGGATCGTCAGGTGTTCCGGCGCCCGCCGGTTTGCCACCTCGATGGCCGCGGCGGTACTCGGCACCCAGACGATCAGCCCGTTCCGGTCCAGTGACACCCGGGCCACCGCGGCCCGCGGCGAAGTGGCCAGCGCCCGCTCCAGCGCGGCCGGCAACGCCTCGGCCAGTTGCAGATCGGTGGTCACGCACCAGGCACAGGCATCCTCATCATGCTCCGCCTGGGCAATCAGGTCGGCCGCCACATGCGCGATATCCGCAGTGCCGTCGGCAATAACCAGCACCTCGGTTGGGCCGGCAATCATGTCGATTCCGACCAGCCCCGCCACCTGCCGCTTGGCCTCAGCCACCCATCGATTACCAGGGCCCACGATCTTGTCGACCCGCGGAATCGTGGTGGTGCCGTAGGCCAGCGCCGCGATGGCCTGTGCCCCGCCAATCTTGAACATCCGGGTCACGCCGGAAATCGCCGCGGCCGCCAGCACCGCGTCGGTGATCCCTGACGGCGGCGTGACCAGGATGATCTCGGGGACGCCAGCCACTGAGGCCGGCACCGCGTTCATGATCACGGACGAGGGATAGCTGGCCTTGCCGCCGGGCACGTAGATCCCGACCCGGTCGATCGGCGTCACCCGCATACCCAGGATGCTGCCATCCTCGTGCAGCAGCTGGAATCCGGGATCCTTCTGCCGCTGGTGGTATTCCCGGACCCGGCTGACCGCCGTTTCCAGCGCCTCGCGCAGCACCGGATCCAGCCGGTCCAGTGCCTCAATCCATTCGCTGGCCGGGACCTCCCACTGGTCCGGCGCCAGGTCCACCCCGTCGAACTTCCGCTGGCAGTCCCGCACTCCCTGGTCACCCTTGATGGCCACGTCGTCCAGTACGGCCATGACCTGATCGCGGGTGATCGGATCGGGACGGGCCGGTTTGGGCAGGAACGGCTCCAGCCGTTCGAGGGGAGGGACCGTAATGGAGCGGATCACCCCGTGACCTCGCGGCCGGGCGCCACCACCACTACTGTTTGGGCGTATGGAAGAATCAAGTAGTCCTCGTATCCTGGTGGGCCTGGCATCCATTTTCCTGCTGGTCCTGCTGAACGCCTTTTTCGTGGCCGCCGAATTTGCCCTCGTCGGGGCCCGGCGGACCAGGCTTGAGGAACTCGCCGAGGCCGGTGACCGCCGGTCGATGCTGGCGCTCAAGATTGCCCGGTCTCTGCCCCGCTATATCGGCGCCACCCAGATCGGCATTACCCTCTGCAGCCTGGCCCTCGGCTGGCTCGGCGAGCCGGCCCTGGCCAGTATCATCCGGCTGGGACTGTCCCAGCTTCCCGCCCAGATCGGCCCGGTCGCAACCCTCAAGCTAGCCACCCCGTTGGCATTCACCGTCATCACCTTCCTGCTGATCCTGCTGGGCGAACTGCTGCCCAAATCGCTCGCTCTGGTACACCCCGAGCGGTTGTCCGGTTGGGTGGCGGCCCCGCTGCTGGCCTTTTCGTGGGTGGCGTGGCCCGCCATCTGGGTCCTGAACGGCGCCGCCAACCGGGTGCTCAAGCTGCTCCACATCCGGCCACTCGACGAGCGCCAGCAGCGGATGCACTCGCCAGAGGAAATAAGGATGCTGGTCGAGCAAAGCCAAGAGGGAGGCTCGCTGGAGACCACTGATGCCCGGTTGCTGGAAGGGGTCTTCGAGTTCTCCGAAAAAACCGCCCGCGAAGTGATGACGCCGCGGACCCAGATGCTGGCCCTGGCGGCCGACCTGACCGTGGAGGAGGCCGCCGATGCCGTGGCCCGGGGCCGGCGGTCACGCTATCCGGTCTATGCCGGTTCGCTCGATGAAATCATCGGTGTGGTCCATGCCAAGGATGTCCTCACGGCGCTCCGCGCGCATCCCGGCTCCAGGCTGGCGGACATCATGCGCCCGCCGCTGTTTGTGCCCGGCACCCGGGAGGTCGAGGATGTACTGGCCGACATGAAGCGGCTCAAGACCCATCTGGCGGTGGTGCTCGACGAATACGGCGGCACCGCCGGTCTGGTCACCATGGAAGACCTGCTGGAAGAGATCGTGGGCGACATCTTCGACGAGCACGACCGGGCCGAGCGTCCCAGCCGCTCGGACGCTGCGGGGCTGCTGGTCGAAGGATCGAAGCCGCTGACCGATCTCAACACCGAGCTCGATCTCACGCTGGAGGATCCGGAATACAGCACCCTCGGTGGCTACCTGTTCGGCCAGCTCGGCCGGCTGCCCCGTATCGGCGACCGGGTGACCGTCGGCCGCGATCTCTTCGAGATTACCGACATGGACAACCGCCGGGTCAAAACGGTGCGGTACCTGCCTGGAGCCGCAGCGGCCACGACCGCCGAGTCCGTGACGAATAAGTAGCGGTCGGTCGGTCGGTCGGTCGGTCGGTCGGTCGGTCGGTCGGTCCGAAACTTAATTTCGGAATGCACGCGGCTTATCGCCTATCGCCTATCGCCTATCGCCTATCACCTATCACCTATCACCTATCACCTATCACCTATCACCTATCACCTATCACCTATC
>JBEPVA010000309.1:0-2938 GCA_041691295.1 Gemmatimonadota bacterium | reverse complement strand
CCCCCTCGCGTGCGGCGCCCGCGCCATTTGTTAAAACCCCACCCCCCCCCCCCCCGCGGGCGGGGCCGGCCACACCACAATCGATGCCAACGGCCGGCACTGCAAGTGTGGCAACTATGGCTGCATCGAGGCCTACGCCTCGGGCCCCAACATTGCCCTCCGCGCGGTCGAGGCCATCGAGAGCGGCACCGAAACCGACCTGGTCCGCCGAGCGGGGGGTGATGTCTCGAAGCTCACCGCCGCGACGGTGTACCAGTCGGCCCACGCGGGCGATGAGCTGGCGCTCGAGGTGGTGCGGGACACCGCCAAATTCCTCGGGGCCGCCCTGGCCAACCTGATCAACATCTTCAATCCCGAGGTGGTGGTCCTCTGCGGCGGGGTAACCCAGGCCGGCGAGACCCTGTTTGCGCCGCTCCGCCGGGAGGTGTCGCGCCGGGCGTTCAAGCCGGCGGTGGCCGCCTGCCGGATCGTGCCGGGCACGCTGCCAGGCGTGGCCGGAGTGTATGGTGCAGTGCGGGCGTTTCAGGAGCAAGTTGAGGCCGGAATCGTCAAATGCTGAGCATCGGTAGCGGGTACCGGGTTCCGGGTTCCGGGTGGCTCCAAGTCGCGACAGCGGACGGTGGAGGGAATCCTCGATCTCGTTTCCCCGGAACCCGGAACCCGGAACCTCGTTCACGATGGCCGTAAAGCGACTCGGCGTTGTCGGTTCCCTGGTCTGGGACGTGATCTACGGCCGGGATGTGCGCGAGGCTCCGATCGAGGAGTGGGGTGGCATCGCCTACGCGCTGGCCGGACTCGAGGCCAGCCTGCCGGATGACTGGCAGATCGTTCCGCTCATCAAGGTTGGCCGTGACCTGTCGCGCGAAGCGGAGCAGCTGTTCCGGAGCTACCGGCGGATGATTCCGGGCGGCCGGTGCGCCGAGGTTACGGTACCGAACAACCGGGTGACGCTGCGGTATGCCGAGGGTGAGCGGCGCACCGAACGGATGAGTGGCGGGGTGCCAGGGTGGAGCTGGGCCGAGCTCGGGCCTTTGGTCCGTGACCTGGATGCCGTGTACGTCAATTTCATTTCGGGCTTCGAGATGCCGCTGGGCACGGCCCAGGCGCTCCGCCAGGCCTTTCACGGCCCGATCTACGCGGACCTGCACAGCCTGTTCTTCGGGATGCCGCCCGACGGCGTCCGGGTGCTCCGCCCGGTCGAGAATGTCCGCCAGTGGTTTTCCTGCTTCGACGCGGTTCAACTCAACGAAGACGAGATGCGCCAGATCTCAACCGATCCACTCGGAGCCGCGGCCGAAGCGCTGGGCCAGGGAGTGTCACTGCTGGCGGTGACGCTGGGCTCGCGCGGGGCGGTCTACGTGCAGGCGTCCGGCACCGGGCCGTTTGCCGGCGGCAGCCCCGGCGATCCGGTACGCACGGCCCTGATCGAGGCCCCACGAGTGGGTGCCATCGACCCCACCGGCTGCGGAGACATCTTCGGGGCCGCGCTGGTCAGCCGTCTGCTGGCCGGTGACCCGGTGGATGCCGCGATGGGCCATGCCAACCGCCTGGCGGCGCGCAACGCCTCGCTGCACGGGGCCTCGGGGCTGGCGCCGCTGCTGCAGGGCGCCCTGGTGTCCGCATGACCCGGATCGTCGAGATCCCGAACTCGCTCGATGACCGGACCTTCGAAGCCTTTGCCGAGTCGCTGAAGGCGGATCAGCCCGACCTGCCGCGGCCGTTGTTCGATGCCCGCGGGGTGCAGTGGGCCTCGCCGTTCGGGCTGGTCGGACTGCTCACCGCCGGACAGGCCTGGCAGGAAGCCCGGCGCGAGCGGCCGCTGTTCACCGTGCCGGCTCAGGACGACGTGGTGCGCTACTGGGCCCGGACCGGTTTCTTTCGTGAAGCGGGGGAGCTGTTCGAGATTCACGGCAAGGTGCCCAAGGTCAAGATCGAGGAGCAGTCCGATGTCCTGCTCGGCATCACTGCGATCCGGGCGTCGTCCGATGTGCACCAGGTGGTCGGCATGATCCAGGAGCGGGCCAGCCGGATGCTGGCCGACAAGCTCGGCCTCGAGGCCAAGGCCACCATGGGGTTCGCGATGTCACTGTCGGAATCGTGCCAGAACATCGTGGAGCACGCCGGCACCAGCGGCTGGGTGTCGGTGCACGCCTACAACTACCGCCGCCGGCTGGGCCGCCGGGTGGTGGTCATAGCAGTGAGTGACGGTGGCATCGGATTCCGCCGTTCGCTCGAGGGAGAACAGTCCCGCCGCTACGGCGAGCGCTGGGGTGATGGCGCCGCGCTCGAAGCGGCCGTGATCCACAACGTCAGCCGGTTCCGCGATCCGGGGCGGGGCCAGGGCCTGGCCGGGATCAAGCGCTATCTGGCCCGCTGGGAGGGTAAACTGTCGATCCGCAGCGGCAGTGCCCGAATCGCGATCGTGCCAGCCTGGGATGAGGACGTGCCGCTGGCGGACCACCTCGCCTATTTTCCGGGGTCACAGTTGCAGGTCACGATCCCTTCCGCCCAGCCAGCCGAGTAATGGTCCATACCATCCGGGTTGATCAGGTCCTGCGCGAAGCGGTCGCCACTCCGTACCGCGATCTCGTCACCCGCACCACCGGGGCCGCGGTCCGGACCGGCATCGAGCGCGCCATCCTGGCCGACCACGGCTCCACGACCCTGCTCGATTTCTCCGCGGTCGGCCTGGTCGATTTCAGTTGCGCCGACGAGGTGGTGGCCAAGCTGCTGCTCGGGGTGCTCCCCGCCGGACGCTACCTGGTGCTGCTCGGCATCAACGAGGATCACTCCGAGGCCATCGACCATGTGCTGCGGCATCATGACCTCGCGGTGCTGGTCACCGACGACGAGGCCGGTCCATGCCGAACCCTCGGGATGCTGTCCGAAGACCTGCGGCAGGCGCTCGAGCAGGTCCAGCGCCGAGGCGGGATCGATG
>JBEPVA010000308.1:0-2940 GCA_041691295.1 Gemmatimonadota bacterium | reverse complement strand
CCTTGATCTCCTCAGCTTCAGCCTTGGGTCCGGTGAACCCGAGCAGGTTATCAGCGGCGTAGCGCACGTAGCGTAGCCGCCGGTAGTGGGGATCCTGGGGATCCCCACGCGGCAGTTGCCGCATGCGCTTGCCCAGCTCGCGGACCAGGTGACGGTCACCGTGGGCGCGGGCTCGGGCGCTGTCGTTGATCACCTTGCGGTAGACAGGGTTGGAGCTCCTGCCTGTTCCTCGGGTGTACTGCGGTATCAGGACTTTCTCGACGTAGTCATCCAATCGTTGCAGATATATGTTGGATAGAATTGGAGATACCACCCCGCCTTGCGGCGCACCGCTATGCGTGGGGTGCCATGTCCAATCTTCCAAGTACCCGGCTTGTAGCATGTTGCGCAGCAGCCGTAGGAACCGGTTGTCATGGATCTTTTCCGACAGGATCTGGACCAGAACATCCTGGTCGAGTGATCCGAAGCAGTCGGAAATGTCTCCTTCGATGAACCAGGTCGTCCCTTTCCACGTGTTCGTCACATCCGTCAATGCGGTGTGACATCCCCGGGAGGGGCGGAAACCGTGAGAGGAATCGGAAAACCTCGGCTCATAGTACGCCTCCAGGAGAAGGCGGACCACTTCGCCGACAAGTTTGTCCGTCCATGACGGCAGCCCGAGCGGCCTGAGCTTCCCATTCCTTTTGGGAATGTAAATGCGTCGCGCGGGCTTGAATTGGTAGCGCTCATGACGCAGCGCGTCGATGAGGCACCCAATCTTGTCGACTGACATACCATCTGCGGTTTCCCCATCGACCCCGGGCGTCATGGCTCCGTGGTTGGAGTATAGACGCCCATAGGCCAGCAAGTACATCTGCGGATTGAACAGCTGTCGATACAGTCTATCCAGTGGAAGTCCACGCCTTCCGCGTTCTCGGAGGACACTCAGTACCGTTTCGGCGTTCTGCATTACGCATACCTCCTGGCCGTCGAGCATCCGATCACCTGGCCCCCTTCGCCCTGCGGACGGCTCTCCCGTCCCCCTTGGTGGGGCGCGACTCCCACGACTACTACGAGGCCTGCGTCACCTTAGGACTTACCTCCCTTAGGTGATCCCACGTTCGTCTCTGTTGTACGTACTAGCGCGACTTAGGTGCCCCACTCATCTCCTTAAATTCCCTCGTTGGGAATCGCTCCGCATCTCGAAGGTTGCACCAGTCGACACCGGAGACTGGCGCAAGACACGGCATCGGTTGCAGACGTCTTTCCGATGGATGGCGAATTGCATCTTCTGGAGATTGGGATTCAGGCAATCAAGCTTTCACCATATCGCGCGGGTCCCGCAACGCATTGCCCCATACGCCTGGGCGCAACCATTGCTTCACTGGCATGCGGCTGTCCCCTTAACCTTTCGGCGCCAGGTAAGCCATCAGACCCAGGAACCTCCCTCCGAGTTCCTCCCGGCTCCACCGGGGATACAACAGAGCGCCTCGTGGCGCAGGATGTCTTTCGCGCAGCGGATCCGGTCTTCGACCCGGGCGTGCGCCCGGTGCCGGGCATCCAGTGCGGCGAGTTGTCCGAACGCGGTGTTGGTGGCGAACGCGGTGTAGCGCCACCCGTCGGCCTCCTCGAACGCATCCAACTGCGCGCCGGGGTGCGGGCGTTCCCGGCGCACGATCACCCGAGCGCCGACCGGATCGAAGACCGCGACCCACGCACGTCCGCGCATTGGAGCCTTCAGCAGGCGTGTGGCAGTGCTCCGATGGTGAGAAGGACGTTGGCGAAATGCTGCTGGTCGCCGGTGGCTATGGTGGCGGCGAGCGTGGAGCCGCGGCACGCGGTGTAGAACACGGCGCGGGTCAGGGAGTCAATGATCACGTCCGGTCCGAGCAACGGGCGGTAGGCGTCCGCAACCGGGGGCGGGGAGCCGTCGTCGGGGAGCATCAGAGTGGCCCGCTCGATCGGGGTGGCGTCCGCGACCGTCTCGAGCACCTGGGCGACGGTGAGTAGCCCGGGCCGCAGGTTGAGGTGGATGACCGGTGCATGCCGGTTGGTGTTGGTGCTGTGGGCGTAGTTGCCGTCGGCGATCAGCACGGTGCTTCCGTGGCCGGCGCCGGCGAGGGCAGCAAGCAAGCCAGGATGGATCAGCGAGTACCGCAGCATGACGGCTCCTCCTTCGGCGGTCCGATCGTCGGCGAACATGGGGTCATCGGCGGGGCCGGGTGCGCGCCAGGGTCCGTTGGACGATCACGACGATCAGCAGGAACGCCCCGCTGATCACGGACTGGACGTTGCTGTCGAGGCTGCCGGCCAGGTTGATGATGTTCTGGATGACGTTGCGGAGCAGCACGCCGATGAGGGTGCCGAGCACTGACCCCGCGCCGCCGGTGAGCAGGGTGCCGCCGATGACGACCACCGCGATCGCATCGAGCTCGGTACCGACCCCGATGACCGTGACCCCGGACTGTAGGTAGGCGGCCGTCAGTGCACCGGCGAAGCCCGACAGCACGCCGCTGGCCGTGTAGACGAGCACCTTCGTCCGCGCGACGGGTAGCCCCATCAGCAGCGCCGACGCCTCGGCACCGCCGGTCGCGAACAGCGACTGCCCGAACCGGCTGCGGCGTAGCAGCACCCCACCCAGCCCGAACAGCACCATCGCGATCCAGACGGGGTAGCCCAGCCCGATGAACGTCCCGCGGCCCAGCTGGACGAACGCGGAGTCGGCCGCGATCTTGTAGGTGGTGGAACCTTCGGCGGTGATGGCGAGCAGCAGGCCCCGGGCGAACAGCAGGCCGGCGAGGGTGACGATGAACGGGGCGAGCCCGGTGCGGGCCACCAACAGCCCGTTGACCAGCCCGATCAGCCCGCACACCACCAGTGGAAGCAGCAGCCCGGCCACGAAGCCCGCGCGGGAGCCGTAGGCGGCGAGAACCCCACCGAGCGCGTAGACCGAGCCGACGG
>JBEPVA010000307.1:0-2990 GCA_041691295.1 Gemmatimonadota bacterium | reverse complement strand
CGTGGGCCCCGCCGCTGGCGGCACCGCCCGACGTCCCGGACGCGGCGGCGGCGCCATGATCTGGCTGGTGTGCGGGGTCGGATTGAGCCTGGCGCTGTGCGGCGCCACGGCCGGCGCGGCACTGGTGACGGCCAGCCGGGAAGAGCTGGCCCGTTCAGCCACCCGGCGCCTGCGTGGCGCACCGGGTTCGCTGACCTGGATCGCGGAAGTCGAGCGGGACCTTGCCGTCGCGTCCGCCACCACCGCCCTCGGCGTCATCGTGCTCGGCGCTGTAGCGCCGGCCTACCTGGCCGGCGCCAGGCTGCTCGATCTGGTGCTCTTCGTGGTGCTGATTGCCGCACCGCTGGCGGTGTTCAGCGGATATCTCGTGCCGCGCTGGCTGACCCGGCCGTACGCCGCCCGGGTGCGCAACGCGCTCAGCCCGATTCTTCGTCCCTGGGGACGATTGCTTGGCCTGATGTTGCCGGCCCGGCCCTCGCGCCCACAGGCGGAACTGCAGGCCTTCTGGCGCGATGCGGCGGCCGGCGCGGCGACCGATGACGAGCTGATCATGGTCGGTGGCGTCATGACCTTTTCCGCCCGCACGGCCCGCGAAGTCATGACTCCTCGGACCGAGATCGTCGCCTCACCGGAGGATGCTTCGATTGATGAGATCCGGCTGGTGTTTGCCCAGAGTGGCTACAGCCGGATTCCGGTCTACCGCGGCACGCTGGATGAAATCATCGGGATGCTGCACGCCTTTGACCTGTTCCGGCTCCGCGCGGGCGATCCGCTCCCGATCCGTCCGGTGGCGCTGGCCCCCGCCAGCCGCTCCTGCGGCGACCTGTTGCTCGATATGCAGCGCGAGCGCCGTCACCTGGCCGTGGTGCTGGATGAATTTGGCGGCACCCTCGGCATCCTGACCTTCGAGGATCTGCTGGAGGAACTGGTCGGCGAAATCTTTGATGAGCATGATAAGGGCGTCGTCCCGGCGCAGGTCACCGCCCCTGGCATTCTCGAAGCCGACGGCTCGACGTCACTGGCCGCCATCGAGGAGCGATTCGGAGTCAAGCTGCCCGGCACCAGTACCACGATCGGTGGCTTGCTCCTCGAACTGGCCGGGCGGATTCCGGTGGCCGGCGAGCGGTTTCTGATTGGCGAACTGGAACTCGATGTGCTGCAGGCCACCCCCGCACGGGTCGATCGCCTGTTGATCCGCCCCGGCCCCGTGTCGAGAACGATCCTGGCGCCGTCGCTGCTGTCCTTGCCGCCGGCATGAGCGTCCGCCCCCTCGTCCAGTCGCTGCTGGACCTGTTCCGATCCGGCAACATCAAGGGTTTCCTGGCCCGGGCCCAGCAGGCCGAGCCGGCCGATCTTGGCGATGTGATGGCCTCGCTCGACGAGAGCGAGCGGGTCGAGGTGGCCCGGGCGCTGCCCAGGCGGCTGTCGGGCCAGGCGCTCATCGCGATGTCCGACGAGGAGGATGCCGAGGAGACGCTGGTGGCCCTCGGCCCGGAGGACGCGGCCGAAGTCGTCGACCAAATGCCGGATGACGATGCGGCCGACATCCTCGGCGGGCTGACGCCAGAGGACCAGGAACGGATCCTGACCCAGGTCGAGGACCGGACCGACGTCGATGCGCTGCTCAAGTACGGCGAGGACACCGCCGGTGGGCTGATGACCACCCAGATGGTCGTGGTCCAGTCGACCGCAACCGCGGTGGAGGCCATCGAGGCCATTCGCAGCCAGTCGGAAGAGGACGAAGAGTTCATCGACGTCTTCGTGACCGATGACCACGGTCACCTGGTCGGGATCCTGCCGATCAAGCGGCTGCTCACCAGCCAGCCAGGCCGGACTGTGGGGCAGTTCATGGAAGAGGCCGCCATCCGGGTGGGACCGGACGTCGACCAGGAGGAAGTGGCGCATCAGATGACGCGCTACAATCTCTCCAACCTTCCAGTCGTCGACTCCTCGGGCCGCCTGCTCGGACGGGTGACCCTCGATGACGTCATCCACGTCGTTGAGGAAGAGAACACCGAGGACATGCTCAAGTTCGGTGGCGTCTCCGCCGACGAAGAGCTGACCGCCTCCTGGGGAGATGCGGTGAAGAGCCGACTGCCCTGGCTCTACGTCAATCTGGCCACCGCATTTCTGGCCGGAGCGGTGGTCTATGTGTACCAGGCCACGATTGCGCGGAACGTGGCGCTGGCGGTCTGGATGCCGATCATCGCCGGCATGGGTGGCAACGCTGGCACCCAGGCACTGGCCGTGACGGTGCGCCGTCTGGCCATCGGCAACATCCCAGCCGGCCGCTCGGCCGAAGTGGTCGGCAAGGAAATGCTGGTTGGCCTGATCAATGGCCTGGCCAACGGCGTCGCGGTTGCCCTCGTGGCCGTCCTGCTCGGTGAAGGCGCGATCCTGGGACTGGTGGTGTTCCTGGCCATGGTCGGGAACCTGTTCGTGGCGGGATTTGCCGGCGCACTGATTCCGATCGTGCTGGAACGGCTCGATATCGACCCGGCCGTGGCCTCATCGATCTTCGTCACCACCTTCACTGATGTGTGCGGGTTCCTGTTGCTGCTGGGGCTGGCGGGGTGGCTGTTGATCCACTGAGGTGGGAGACGAGAGACGAGAGACGAGATATCCCCCGACTGTCACGTGCTCACGAAAACAACCCCCCGGTGGCTACCGGAGGGTTGCTTTGTTTTGGGATGCTGGGCCTCGATCCTACCCTCGTTCCAACGGTCCATCGGTCCAACGTCCCTCACCACCCAAGCACAATCTCCGCCCGGGTATACAGGAATCGGCCGTTGTATCCGAACGGCGACGCCGCGGCCCACGGGAAGGTGTTGTCGTTGTTGTTGAATTCCTTGTGAGCCTGGTCGGGATACACATCGAACAGGTTGCGGGCGCCGATCGACAGGTTGACCGAGTTGAACCGGTAGCCGATCTCGGCATCGGTCAGGAACTTGCCGCCGTAGTGCTCCTCGTCGGTGAAGCTCGGCTGGGCC
>JBEPVA010000306.1:0-3033 GCA_041691295.1 Gemmatimonadota bacterium | reverse complement strand
TCGTTGTACAGCGGGAAGATCGGCAGCGAGTGTTCTCGGCCGGGGTAGCCGTCGAGCGCCTCGGTCAGGTTCATCTTGAGGTCGAGGCCGCCCTCGCTGGTGGGCATGAGGCCGAGTTCCTTGGCGGCCATGATGACCCATTGGCGCTGCTTGCGGTTGCCGGTCATGTACTGCTTGACAGTATGAATCCGGTAGAACTCGCTGTAGCGCTTGAGGGTGTTCCGGGCGTCGTCGAGATTCTGGAAATTCTCGTCCCAGAAGATGCCGGGGCCGGTGTGATAGATCCTGGGCCCCATGACCTCGCCGGTTTCGACCTGGTCGGCGTAGGTCAGCACGTCGGTGGTCGAGGTCTGCGGGTCACGGGTGGTGGTCACGCCATAGGCCAGGTTGGCCAGGTACTTCCAGACTTCGTTCTGGTGCACGCCCCAGACTGGCCACGGATGGGCGTGGATATCCACGAAGCCCGGGATGATCGTCTTGCCGGTGGCGTCGATAATCTTGGCGTCCGCGGGCGGGCTGCCGCCGCCGGTGGCGCCGACGTAGACAATCCGGTTGTCGTGCACGATCACATCGCCCTGCTCGATGATCTCGTCACCCTTCATCGAGATGATCCGGGCACCGCGGAGCACTACGGTGCCGTGCGGCACGTCCCGCGCGGTCTTGATATCGACATCGACCCGGGCCGCCTCGTAGGCCGGCAGCTTGTCCAGCGAATCTTGCCGGGCCTTGGCGGTGCTGTCGGGCTTGGTCTTGGTGGTGTCGGCCTTGATCGAGTCGGCCCGGATCGAGTCCTTGGTGGTCTTGAGCTTGCCCAGTGAATCGGCGATCACCGGGTCGTAGCGGAAGAAGCTGCGGCCGATGCTCCAGCTGGCGGTCTTGCCGTCCGGCGCCCAGGCAATGAAATCGCCACCGACCCGGGTCAGCCGCTTGACTGGAAAGGCGGCCGAACTGGGATCGAGGATGCTGACGACCGGCGTGGAGGCTCCGATCAGTGGCAGGGCCACGATGTAGACGTTGTTGCCGACCTGGGCCAGGACCCGGTCGCTATCCGGCGCGATGATGATCTCATCGGCATTGTTGGGCTCGGCGCCGGGGCCGCTGTTGGCGTAGCCGGTGATCTTGATGTGGCTCCGCCGGTCGGTGCCGTCGAACCGGAAGGAGACCAGTTCCTCGCCGTCGTACTGGTAGATCCGCTCGCTGCTGCGGGCAAAGTGCGGCCGGCCGCCGCCGTTGACCGGGCCGATCCTGGTGACCGCCCCACCGCCGGCCGGCACCCAGTCGAGTTCGTAACCGGGAGCGTTGTGTTCCGTGACCCGGGCCAGTCGAGGCCCGCGCAGGAAGACAATCCGCTGTCCGTCGGGGCTCCAGGCCGGGGTATCGTAAAAGGCCTCGTCACCGGTAAGGTGCAGCGGCTTGCCCTTGCCCTCGGCGCTCACCCGATTGACCCAGCCACCCTCATCGCTCCAGGTCACATAGGCCACCGCCTTGCCGTCGGGGCTCCAGGTCGGCGACTGCTCGTGCACGCTGTCCGTGGTCAGGCGGCGCGGCTTGCCGTTGGGCAGGTCCATGACGTACAGCCGGTCGAGCCCGGTGAATACAATCCGCTTCCCGTCGGGTGAGAGCGAAGGATTCCGGATCTGGGTGACCTGGACCTCACCGGTATCGACCCGCTCGTCGAAGTGGACCAGGGGGCCGAGCTGCTGCTCGACCTGGGCGGTGAAGGGAATTTCCGTTGCCTTGGCCGTCGCGATGTCGATCCGGTAGAACTTGCCGCCGTACGTGGTGACCAGCGACTTGCTGTCCGGGGTGAACGACGAGCCGGGCATCAGGTCACGGGTGTAGCGAGACTCCTGATCGTCGCGGGTGACGGGATACGCCAGCCAGCTCTCATCGCCGCTCTTGAGATCCCGGAGCCGCAGCCCCGTCTCGGCGTCGTGGCGCGTTGCGTAGACCAGCCAGTGACCGTCAGGTGAGAGGACCGGGCGCATCGCGCTGCCAAAGGCATCGGTCTGCTGGAACACCTTGCCGACCACGCGATCGTAGATGGCCAGCTCCCACTGCGGCAGCTGCAGGTCGTAGCCGAAGCCGCCCCGATGGCGGCTGAACCAGATGTAGCGGCCATCATTGCCGAACGTCGCACCGACCGCCGAGATGACCGTGCCCCGCCCGACCGTGCCGACGGCACCGTCTCCCTTGTCGGTAACCAGCTTGCTGCCGCTGCCGCCATCGATGTGATAGATCCACATCTGGTAGGCGCTGCCCAGTGGCGACTCCGTCTTGGACGCGACCACGTACTTGCCGTCCGGGGTCCATTCCGGCGAGGCGTAGAGCGAGCTGCCTCCCTTGGTCACGATTTTGGATTTGGTTCCATCCGCGTCCATGACCCAGACATTCTCGCCGCCATCACGATCGGACAGGAAGACGATCCGCTTGCCGTCGGGACTGTAGCGTGGCTGGCTGTCGAACGCCGGACCCGACGTGATCCGGGTGGCCGTGCCGCCGCTGATCGGCATCGTGTAAATGTCGCCCATCAGCTCGAAGACCATGGTGCGGCCATCGGGCGAGACGTCGAGGGACATCCAGGTCCCCTCGTGAGTCTCGAACGAGATGGTGCGGGTGGTCTTGAGGGGGAGGGAGTCGAGCTTCTTGGCGGTTTTGCCAGTGTCCGGCGAGATCATCAGTGCGATGGCCAACGAAACCAGCAGCATGGACTGGAACTCCAGGCAAGGGAGATAGGAGATAGGAGATGGGAGATGGGAAAAGCCTCACTCGGCTCCTGCATCTCCGTTCCACATTGCGCCACAGTTGTAGTTCTGGTTGGCGCGCAATCTATAGACTGGCTAACTGGACGCCAGATGGGCTGATCCCAGACACCTCATCCCGAGCGCAGGTGAGGGATCCCTGCAGGAATGGGGAAGTGGGGAGATGTGGAGATGGGGAGGCCGCAATTCTGTCATTGCGTGCCGGTTACTGCGGAACCGGCGAAGCAATACCCAGAGGCCGGCGAGGGCCCCCCCCCCGGCGAACCCCCTC
>JBEPVA010000305.1:0-3046 GCA_041691295.1 Gemmatimonadota bacterium | reverse complement strand
GGCCTGGCGGCTGGGGTCGTTCTGCCTGGTTATGGTGCCCACGTCCTGCCCTAAAACGTGGAGCGCGCCGCTTCGCGGCGCCACAAACTGCTTGAACCGGGTGTAGTGTACGCTCGAGATGAACGGCTGGGCGAAGAGCTCGAAGGTCAGGGTCGGTGTGAAGGTAATGTTCATCCGGGTATCGAATCCCACGGTCTTCTGCAGCAGATCCGACATGATGTAGCGCGAGCCGTAGAACCCGGTGGCCGTCGGATCGGCCACCGCCGCCACGTACTGCACCGCCGAGGTATTGCGGCCGTAAGAGGGCGAGAAGGTGAGCGCGATATTGGAAGCCGCCCGGACGCTCACGCCGACACTCAGGGACGGGCTGCTGTTGCCGAAGTCACCCACCCCGAGGCTCGGGTTGGCCGTCAGGCTGATCCGTTTTCGGCTGTCGGTGTTGATGTTGGCGTTGTAGAACCAGTACCCGGGCCGCTGGACGACCGGCCCCCCGCGGAGCATCGCGTCGTCGTAGGTGTCGGTGCGCCGGATGACGAAAGCATTCACCGACCAGTAGTTGAGCAGCTGCCCGAAGGCGCCGGCCTGGAACTGGGTGTCGGTCCGATCGCCGCCGAAGTTGTACTGTCGCTGCGACCCGACGATCAGGAAATAGTTGCGATACCACTTGGTGGGCCGGCTGAGCGACAGCGCCACATTGGTGTTCATCCAGATGTAGTCCGACCGGGTATTGAACGCGAGATCGTTCGCCTCGAATCCCGGGGTGCGCCAGTTGACCGCGGACTCGAAGAGCCACTTGCCGGCGTCTTTGGCCACCCGGCTATACCCGCCTAACCCGCGCAGAACGGTGGCGTGAGGATCGTAGCGGTCGGACAAGAAGCCGTTGCCGCCCGCCTGCCGGTCGGGGCGCTGGAAATAGCGCGCGCTCGAATTCTGCAGGAGCTGGATCGCCGCAGGGTCGCCGGTGTTGTTGGTGAGCGCCAGATTGCCGACCCACGAGAAGGTCCGGTTCTTCCAGCGTTTGTCCCAGTCGAAGCCCAGGGCCTCGGAGTGGGCGTTCAGGCGGTCCTTGAGGAGCGGATCGCTCAAGTCCCGGTAGACCGAGGTGGCCATGCCCCCCAGCACCAGGTTTCCATGCTGAAAATCCTTCTTCAGGCGCCCAACGAAATAATTGGTAAGCGGCTCGACCTGTTGGGTAAGCCGGGCGCCGGAGATATCCACCCTGGCGTTTTCCCGCGCGGTCAGCGCGTCGAGCATGCCGATGGTAAATCCGTTGCCGGTTCGGCCGGTCACCTTGGCGGCGCCCAGGATAGTGGAGGCGCCGGGCACGTCGGCGAAGGTCGCGCCGGAGGGAAGCTGTCCCTGGGGCGCCCGTCCGATCCGCCGGCTGTAGAAGAGCGACAGCGCGGAGGCATTGCTGCAGAAGAAACAGTTGAATCCCCCGAAACCGAAGGTGCCGCTGCCCTCGACGAAAAAGGGACGCTGTTCCGGGAAAAAGGTCTCGAACGCCGACAGGTTGACTACCGCCGGATCGACCTCGACTTGCCCGAAGTCGGGATTGATCGTGGCATCCAGGGTCACGTTGGAAGTCAGCAGGTATTTCATATCCGCGCCGAAACGGGAGTCGGCGTGCCGGGGCCGGTAGAAGGGGTCGGCCGGGTCTCCGTCCTGCAGGCGCTGGTAGCGGCCCACCACGTAGGGAAGCACCTCGAGCCTCCGCTTGGCGCCACGCGCAGGCGCAATGCCGTCAACATGGCCGAATCGCGATGGGCCACCGCTCTCCTCCGGCCCCCAGAACGACCACATCGAGATCTCGTTCAGGCGGGTCTCGGTGCGCCACACCTGCATGCCCCACGACTGCACCGAATCCCGGGCAAAGCGCAGCTGAGAAAAGGGGATCCGGAACTCTGCGGTCCAGCCGAGCGAGTCGATGTGGGTCTTCACCTCCCAGATCGGGTCCCACGAGGGATCGGCAAACTCGGTGGCCTGCCCGGCATCGGATCGCGACCCCGATGGCGTGACGATGAAGATGGTCCGCCCGATATGGTTGTGATACGTGTCGAAGATGAGTTGCACCTGGTCGCTGCTGCTGGTTTCCTGGTCTCGCCGCACCAACTGGGTCCGCACCCCTGCCGCGCCGTGGTCGTCGAACATGCGCGCACCGATGTAGAGCGCATCATCGTCGAACAGGATGCGCACTTCGGTGCGCTGGGTCGCGGCCTTCCCAACGTTTGGTTGGGCCTGCCGGAAATCTGTGGCGGCCTGGGCTTCGGACCAGATCGGCTCGTCCAACCGGCCATCCAGAGAAATCGGGGCGCTCCGATGGAACGCGCGAATCGACGGCGATGGAAGGGCGTGTGCTGCCGCGGTGTGTCCTGACGACAGTCCGGACTCGGCACCTCGGCTCTGGGCCTGGACCCCAGCCGGAAGGATGATCGAAATCAGGGCCACACGGACCGGTCGAAGCAACCGCATTGCTGACCTCATGACTATGCCGACAAAAACCGCGAGAGACAGTGGGACCTACGGACCTTCGATGCCAAAAGTCTCGAATGCGTTGGCCGGCTGCTCTCATCCGTTCCAAGCGGACTGGTGGCTGGAATCGTCGGAGCATGGGGGTTATCTTGGTTGGCTGATTGGAGTTATGAGGTTTGCGGGATTCCTGTCCTTGTCACCGCTCACTGGTCTCGGTTCCTATGGGTATCATCGCAAGCGATATGCGCCGGGGTATGGCCATCATGTTCAACGGCGAGCCTTGCCGGGTCTTGGAGTTCCATCACCACACGCCGGGTAACCTCCGGGCCATGGTGCAGGCCAAGCTTCGGAAGCTGCGGACCGGGACCCAGCTGGAGCACCGGTTTCGTTCGACCGACACCGTCGAGATTGCCGCGCTCGAGACCCACGAGCTCGACTTCATGTACAAGGCCGGCGAGACCTATCACTTCATGAACGCCGAGAACTACGACCAGCTCGAGGTTGAAGAGGACACGCTCGGCGAGACGGCCAAGTGGATGTCGGAGGGTATGCGGATCATCGCCGAGTTCTACGA
>JBEPVA010000304.1:0-3046 GCA_041691295.1 Gemmatimonadota bacterium | reverse complement strand
GGACAGATCACCATACCGAAAGTCCTGGCCGAACCCGAGGCGGGACGGGCGCCGCGGTCCTCGTCCGGGAATACTGTCACGCTTGACCAGTCTGCCCCAGTGGCCGCCTGCAGCGATGCCAGGTCGCGAATTCCCGCCTCGTGCTCCAGCAACCGCCAGCCGTGGCCGGTCACAATGAGCCACACCGGAACCTTTGCGCCGGCCAGGACTTCCAGCAGCCGGACGGCGTAGGGTGCGCCGGAGGCGCCGCTGATGGCAAGGACGACCGGCAGCATCGTCAGCGACCTCGGCGATTCGGGGTTGGCGACTTGAGGGGATGCTTCGCGGCAACCGCGAACAGCGAACGACGAACCGGAGACCGCTGCTCGGCGCGCCCTCGCGCATCACGCGAATAGCCGGGTGTTTCCCTATCGCTGTTCGCTGTTCGCTGTTCCCGCTTCATGGCTGTTCTCTGTTTGCGGTTCACAGAATCCGATCCAGCAGTGCAAACCCGAATACCGTCAGACTCATTACCCCGTTCATGGTGAAGAACGCCGCGTCGAGCCGGGAGAGATCCCCGGGCTTCACCAGCTGGTGTTCCCACGCCAGAATCCCCGCGGCCACGGCGATGCCGACGTAGTACAGGCCGCCGAAGCCGGCGCCCCAGCCAAACACCAGCAGCGCCGGAATCGTGAGGCCATGCAGCAGCTTGGCGAGCAGGATGCTGCGGGCTTCTCCCAGGTGCACCACGGCACTTCGGAGGCCGGCCGAGCGATCGAAGCCGGCGTCGGGCAGGGCGTAGAAGATGTCGAACCCCGCCACCCAGGTAGCCACCCCGATGGTGATCGCGATCAGCAGCCACCACGGGTTGCTCCACCGGCCGGTCACCGCCAGGAAACCGCCGACCGGCGCGATGGCCAGACTCAATCCCAGCCAGAGATGTGGCCACCAGGTAAATCGCTTCGACAAGCTGTAGGTCATGACCCAGGCCAGCGCGACTGGCGCCAGGACAAGGCAGAGCGGATTGAGCAGCAGCGCCGCCGCCAGGAAGAGCGCCCCGGCTACCAGCACTGACAGCCACGCCTGCTGCAGGCTCAGCGCACCCGTCGGTAGTTCACGCGCCGAGGTCCGGGGGTTCCTGGCGTCATAGTCCCGGTCGGCGATCCGGTTGAAGCCCATGGCCACCCAGCGGGCCGACGAAAAGGCGATGGCGACCAGCAGAACCGTCCTGGCCGTGACCCGCTCGTGCAACGACGCGGCCAGCACTCCAAGCAGCGCGAACGGCAGCGCAAACAGGGTGTGGGGCAGCTTGACGAAGTTGATGTAGCGGACGAATAGCGTCTCGCCGGCAAACGTCTGGCCTTCGCGCACCGTGCTCACCTCGTCCCGCGCGGGGCCAATTTGATCCCGAGCTTATCCCACATGGCGTCGACCGTTGCCTTGGTAGCCGGGTCCATCTCGATCCGCTCGGGCCATTCGCGGTCGAACCCCTCTTCCTTCCACTTCCGGGTGGCGTCGATCCCCATCTTGCTGCCGTAGGTAAAGGCCCGGCTGGAGTGATCGAGGACATCCACCGGCCCCATGGTGAACCGGACATCCCGCTCGGGATCGATGTTGTTCAGCGCAATCCACCACGCCTCATCGGGATCCTGGACGTTGACCTCCTTGTCCACCACCACCAGCACTTTCGAGAGCGACATCAGCCCCTGCCCCCACATGGCGTTCATCACCTTCCAGGCCTGGCCGGGGTACTGCTTGTCAATCGAAACGAAGACGAGATTGTGGAAGATGCCGGGCGCCGGCATGTGGTAGTCCACGATCTCTGGCACCGTGAGCTGCAGCAGCGGCAGGAAGATCCGCTCGGTGGCGTGCCCAAGATAGTAGTCCTCCATCGGCGGCCGCCCTACCAGGGTGGCCGGGTAGATCGGATCCTTGCGCATGGTCACTGCCGTCACGTGCACCAGCGGATAGTCATCGGCCAGTGAATAGAAGCCGGTGTGGTCGCCGAATGGCCCTTCCCGCACCAGCGGTTCGGCCGGGTCGATATATCCCTCGAGCACGATATCCGCCTCGGCCGGTACGTCGAGATCCTGGCTGACGGCCCTGGACAGTTCGACCGGCGCCTTGCGGAGAAATCCGGCAAAGATGAATTCGTCGATCGACGGTGGCAGCGGAGCCGAGCCCGAGTAGACGCTGGCGGGATCAGCGCCCAGCGCAATGACGACCGGCATCCGCTCACCGCGGGCAGCCATTTCACGCCAGTGGGCCGCCCCCACCTTGTGCCGCTGCCAGTGCATGGCCAGGGTGTTCCTGCCCATCACCTGGACCCGGTACATCCCCACGTTCCGGATACCCCGGACCGGATCGGTGGTTATGACCATCGGCAGGGTGATGTAGCGCCCGCCATCTCCGGGCCAGGTGGTCAGGAACGGAATCCGATCCAGATCGACCTCGGCACCCTGCCGCACGATTTCCTGACAGGTCGGCTTGCCGCTCCGCATTCTCGGCGGGAACTTGGCCACCTCGGCCAGCTTGGGCAGCAGCGACAGCTTGCCCATTAATCCTTCGGGGACCTTGAGATCGAGCAGGTCCTTGATGCGGGCGCCGATTTCCGAAAGCTCCATGACGCCGAGGGCCAGGCAGATCCGTTTCATCGAGCCGAATAGATTGATGGCGACCGGGATGTCGCTCTTCTGGCCGTTATCCATCACCACATGTTCGAACAGCAGGGCCGGCCCGCCGCCGGGGCTCTTCATGCAGCGATCGGCGATTTCCGCGATCTCGAGCCTGGCCTTTACCGGCTGCCGGACCCGGACCAGTTCCCCGATCCGCTCGATTTCGGCCACAAACTCGCGCAGATTGTCGATCGCCATTAGGCTCGGGTCCCCACGTGGATGGCACAGATACCGCCCAGCATGAGCTGGAAGGACACGTCGGTGAATCCCCGGGCACTCATCCGGGCCGAGAGTTCCTCTGGTCCCGGAAAGGCCAGCACCGATTCTGGCAGGTAGGTGTAGGCGCTCGTATGTTTCGAGACCAGGCGCCCGATGGTCGGCAGCACATGTTT
>JBEPVA010000303.1:0-3079 GCA_041691295.1 Gemmatimonadota bacterium | reverse complement strand
CTACTGGCCCTCAGCTGCGCTCCGCCGCCACCACATGTCAACGGGGTTTCCCCCACCGCTTCGAGCCCTGGCTCCCGCTGGGTACCGCCCGCCGCCGCAGTCAGGGCCGATTCGGATACCTCGCTGGCGCCGGTCCTGCCGGCCGAACTGGGGATCCGGAAGGGAAACCTCGATCTGGCTGACTTCCTCGGCCTGGCGCTGAGCCGCAGCCCCGATACGCGGGTGGCCTGGGCCAACGCCAGGGCCGCCGCCCAGAACTATGGGGCGGCCAAAGGTGCGCTGTTCCCGGAGCTCAGCCTCGACCTTACCGCCACCAAGCTCAAGACCGCTGCAACCCAGGGACGATCGGCCGTTCGGCAGACCGTGTATGGACCATCGCTTGCTCTGACATGGCTGCTGCTCGACTTCGGGGGCCGTTCCGGTTCGATCGGGGCCGCCCGTGAGGCGCTGCTGTCCTCCGATTGGACCAACAACGCGGTGATCAATGACCTGATCCTTCGGGTGGCCGGCTACTACTACACCGAGGCGGCCGATCGTGCGCTGGTGCAGGCTCAGCATGCAACGCTGGAGGAGGCCCGGACCAATCTCGATGCCGCCGAAGAACGGCGGCGGAACGGGGTGGCCACCATTGCGGATGTCCTGCAGGCGCGGACCGCGGTGGGGCAGGCGCTGCTCGAGGCGCAGACCGATGAGGGCAACCTGGCCATCAGCCGGGGTCAGCTGGCCACCTCGGTTGGAATGTCCCCGCTGGCCGAATTCGAGATCGATACCCTGGCAGGCATTGGAGATATCGGCGCCGTTTCGATCCAGGTCGACTCGCTGATCGGCACCGCGCTGCAGCAGCGGCCTGACTTGGCTGCGGCCCGGGCCGATGCGGCGCAATCCCACCAGCAGGCCAGGACCGCTCATGCCCAGCAGCTGCCCTCGCTGTCGCTGACCGGCAATGCCGGCCGCACGTACCTCACCGATCCAACCCGCCACGGTGACACCTACACCGCGACGCTCGGCCTCAGTATTCCGATCTTCAATGGCTTTGCCTGGACCTACAGCGCGCGCGCAGCTGATGCCCTGGCCGAGGCGGCCGACTACCGGGCGACCGGGGTAGCGCAGCAGGTGACGCTTGAGGTCTATACCGCGTATCACTCGCTGCAGACCGCCACCCAGCAGGTCAGCACTGCCCGCGATCTGTTTGCCAGCGCCACGCAGTCGACCGAGGCGGCACTGGGTCGATATAAGGAAGGGGTCGGCAGCCTGCTCGAACTGCTGCAGGCCCAGCAGGCACTGGCCAGCGCCCGGGCTCAGCTGATCGGGGCGCGGCTCAACTGGCACACGTCCCTGGTACAGCTGGCGCACGATGCCGCGTTGCTCGATGAGCGTGGCCGGAGCACCCTGCATATTTCACCCGATTCTACCAGCGGAAATACTCGATGAAGCGGTCGTCCAGATTACGCTACGCGCTGTCAGTTGGGCTGGGTGCAGGCCTGCTCCAGTCCTGCTCCGGCCACAAAGCCGCACCGCCAGCGGATCCCGTGGTGGTGGTGGCCCCGGTCGTCGCGCGGGATGTGCCCACCGTGATCGAGGCGACGGGCACGGTCGAGCCGATCCGCACCGCCGCCGTCGAGGCCCAGGTCGGTGGCCTGCTTGAGAAGGTGGCCTTTCGTGAGGGGGACCAGGTCCGGGAGGGCCAGGTCCTGTTCCAGCTCGACGCCCGTTCGTATCAGGCCAGCCTGCAGCAGGCGGAAGCCGCGGTGAAGGGAGCCGCCGCCCATTTCACCAGCGCTGGTCGCGATCTTCAGCGGTTCGAGGCGCTGGCCGGTAAGGAGTTCGTCACCTCCCAGCAGCTCGATCAGTCGCGGGCCACCGCCTCTGCCGCGGGCGCCACCCTGGCCGCCGATTCAGGGATGCTGACCCAGGCCCGGATCAATCTGCAGTTTGCCACGATCCGCGCCCCGATCAATGGCCTGGCCGGCGGCCTGCTGGTGAAAGAAGGCAACCTGGTCAAGGCAAACGCATCGACTCCGATGGTGGTCATCAACCAGATCAGCCCGATCCTGGTCCGGTTCGCGGTGCCCTCGACCCACCTGGGCGACATCCGCCGCAAGTCCTCCCAGACGCTGCAGGTCCAGGCCACTCCCGTCGGACAGGCCATTACCGGGACCCAGACCGGCCAGTTGACCTTCATTGATAACGGTGTCGATTCGCTGACCGGCACGGTGCTCCTCAAGGCCAGCTTTGCCAACAAGGATGGGTCGCTCTGGCCCGGCGGGCTGGTGCGCGTGGTGCTGCGGCTCGATGTGCAGAAGGGTGCCATGGTGGTCCCCGCCACCGCAGTGGTGAACAGCCAGCAGGGATCGATCGTGTATGTGCTCGGGGCCGACAAGCAGGTCTCGGTCCGCAAGGTGCAGGTCGGCCAGAGCGACGATACCACCTCGGTCCTGCTGTCGGGGGTCAAGGTTGGGGACACCGTCGTGACCGACGGGCAGCTCCGCCTCACCGAGGGAGCCAAGGTGGCCGTCCGAGCCGAAAGCCCGGGCCGGGTCGGTGCAGCCCGAGACACCCTCGCGTCGGCCAGGCCATGAACATTTCGGGACCGTTCATCCGGCGGCCGGTCATGACCACGCTGATCATGGCCGCCATCCTGATCTTCGGGATCGTGGCGTATCGAGGATTGCCGGTCAGTGACCTGCCGTCGGTCGATTACCCCACCATCACTGTCGGCGCCAGCCTGCCGGGCGCCAGCCCTGAGACGATGGCCTCTTCGGTGGCCACTCCGCTCGAACGGCAGTTCTCCACCATTGCCGGTCTCGATGTCATCACATCCTCGAGCTACCAGGGCCAGACCTCGCTGACCCTGCAGTTCGATCTTGATCGCAACATCGACGCGGCCGCCGCCGACGTGCAGGCGGCGATCACCCAGACGATTCGGACGCTGCCCCGGAACATCGTGCCGCCGTCCTACCAGAAGGTTGATCCGTCCGCCGCACCGATCATCCTGTACGCCCTCAACTCCGCCACCCTGCCGCTCTCAACCATCGACGAGTACGGCGAAACCACGATTGCGCAGCGGCTGTCCACCGTA
>JBEPVA010000302.1:0-3100 GCA_041691295.1 Gemmatimonadota bacterium | reverse complement strand
ATGCGCTCGATCCCGAATCCCGCCTTGGCCGCCCCCGCCACCAGCGCCTCGGCCACCTCAAGGTCGACGGCCGCCATCAGCGCCTGCCGTGGGGATCCATGGCTCGCGGCCAGCCACGTGGCACCGGTGACCAGCGGGTGCCCGTTCTTGCGGAAGAAGGTGCTGGCCTGATGTGCCACGAGCGCACTCAGCGCCGCCGATCGTACCGGCGGCAGCGAGTCGAGCCGCCTGATCTGGACCATGGGCGGTTCGACTTCGACCGTGATCAGGCCATTGCTGACAGTGGGGGCGCCGTCCAGCAGCTCCGCGATCGTCAACTCCAATGGGCGGTCAGATGCTCGTTCGAGCCGCCTGGTCCAGGGCGGAGCCTCGCCGCGCCCCTGCTGCTCGGCTCGCACGGCGTCGAGACCGACGCGAACGATCAGTCTCGGCTTCATGGCATGACCCGGCGGACCACGGCCAGGCGGGCGCCGTCGGGTACCAGCAGCTCAACGACCTCGGCGGACACCGGCAATCCACGGACGCCGCCATGAAAATGACCCGCGAAGAGCGTTGGCGACGTGACCACGCTCTGCTGCAACGCTGCCCAGGACTCCGAGAGCTGGGCTCGGCCAGCCGGGGAGAGCGCCCCCGCCAACGCGTCGATCGACTCCAGCGGTCGACCTGCCGATCTCCGATAGGCAATCGTGCCGAGCGCCTCGGTGCCCAGCCCTGGCACCGTCGCGAGGACCTGAGATGAGGCCGAATTGAGATCCACGCGGCCATCGCCCAGGGTCGTGACCAGGGACAGCAGATGAGCGACCGTGGCGCTGTCGAATCCTTTGACCAAGAGGAGTTCTCTCGGATCGGACAGCGGGCCATCCCGCGGGGGCTGGCGGCCGCGGGCCAGATACCAGCCGCGCTCGGCGCCATTGGGGCGGGGAAGGGTGTCTGGATCACACCAGTCGAGCAACGCATCGACTAGCGAGTCGGCGCCCAGCAAGACAGCAAGCTGGGCTGGCGCGGCCAGATTCAGATTGAGCCGCGTGGCAGGCTCAGAAAGCTCGGCCGTGCACCAGACCCCGTTGCCGACGTCAGTGGTATCGACCGACCGAGTGTGCTGATCGGCCGCATACCGCGCATCCAGGATGGCGTGACAGGCTTCGGCCGCCCAGGTGCCGCGGGTCAGCGCCAGCCGGTTTTGTGTGGTCGAGAGGCCGACATGACCGATTGCCAGCGACGTAGCCGCGACGATCGTGAGCGCGACGCAGAGCCAGAGGGCCGCGAGGAGTGCAAAGCCGCGACGATCCGACCAAGGAGACAGAAGACGGGAGACAGGAGACCGGGAAAGTCTCCTCGGAATATTGTTTCGGCCGCTGCGCGGCCTCGCACTGACAGGGCCGTTGGATCCTATTGCCGATCCTTGCCGGGCCAGCGGCGCACAAGCCTGCCGGATCATTGCGAGCCACTCCGGATGGCGAGGCGATTCCACGGGGAGTGATTCCAGGGCTTCGGATCGTGCCTGGGGAGATTGCTTCGTTGGGACCTTCGGTCCCGCCTCGCAATGACGTGGTTCCGTGTGCGTGTTGCCGGCCCCTCCGGGGCCGGCATTAATACCCAAAGCGGTGTCATTGCGAGGAGAGAGCGCAGCTCTCGACGAAGCAGCCGGCTCAATGCCGCCGGGACGGTGCCGGAGGCGCTCAGTCGCACCACCGACCTTGCCTCGTCGCGCGTTTCGGAGGCTTTCCCTCCAGACAACACGTTGTTGTCCTTCCATGCCACCGAGGGATTGCCTGAAGCCCTCAGCCATCCCCGCAGGATTGTTTCCCCTCGCTGCGCTCGGGGCAGGCTGCCTCGCAATGACGAGGGCACTGAATGGGGATGCCAGCCCCTCCGGGGCCGGGAGAGCGCCTGTTCGCTGTTCGCTTTTCGCCTTTCCCGATTGTCTCATCCTCGTGGCCCCACCAGCACCAGGATCGTGTCGGCCGTGCCGCCGAGGTTCATCAGCCTCACTCGAATCGCCAGCGGCGCGCTGACTGGAGATTCCCAGGTGCTGGCCCAGGTTGTGTTGAGTCCTGGCTCGAGCAGATAATCGAAACCGACCGACGCCACGCTATCCATCAATGCCAGCGAGCCCGAGGCGCCCAGGTCGGCCTGGAACTGCTGCCCGGCCACGCCGAGCGAGACCGCCTGACGTTCAGGCCAACCGGCCGAGCCCGGGATCCATGCCGTGAACTGGGCCGATGCCTGATGACCGGTGAACGGTCGGTCTCCGACCGCGCCGACGTCGATCGAGCCGATCATCGTCTCCAGCCAGCGTCGGCTGCCGCTGGTTCGATCGAGCCGAGCTCGATGCTCCGCGAGATGAGTGGCCGACGCCAGCGACTGGCGCCACATCAGGGCGCCGAGCAACACCGCAATGCCACTGAGCGAGATGCTCAGCAGGAGTTCAACCAGGGTAAAGCCGCGAGACGGCATCAGCCGGCCGCCTCGGATTTGCGATAGAGGACGATGACCAGGAGCTCGCGTGATGGGGCGGCTGTCCTCGCCAGGCTGACCCGAAAGAGGGCAGGTTGGGGTCGCTCGATTGTGACGGTGAACTCGCCAACCTCGTGGCCACCCAGCCGCTGATCCAGCTCGGCCCGCCGGAGCAGTGAGATCGCGGTCAGAATGCGTTCGGCATCGGCGGTGGCCCGCTCCTCTTCGGCACTGGACTGCTCGCTCCTGATAGCGGTCTGGGCCAGGGTCACGACACTCACCCCGACCGTAGTCACAATGGTCAGTGCCACGAGGGCCTCGAGCAGGGCGAATCCACTACGGGCCGTACTCACGGGGTCAGTTCCATCGAGAGCGCCGTATCCGTCACGGCCCCATTTCTCGAATCGATTCCCGGTCCAACGGCGCGACCATCGGGCCAGAACCGCCAGGAGCGCATTCCGCCAGTGGCGGGATTGGGAAGGGACAGTCCGACTGGGCGGCCTGAGGCAATCGCGTCGCGCCGAGTCTTCGAGATGCGGTCGGCGACCGTCACTCGAGCCGCGCTGGTCAGGCTGGGGAGCGAAGCAACGCTCACGCTGGCCAGGATGCCGAGGATGGCGAGGACGACGAGGAGTTCCACCAG
>JBEPVA010000301.1:0-3128 GCA_041691295.1 Gemmatimonadota bacterium | reverse complement strand
GCGGGAAACCGGGTCGCGGCGTTGGGGATGATCCAGCCCGCCTGGCTGCCGCCGGCCAGCCCGAGCCGACCCCGGTCGATTCGCGGATCGCCCGCCATCATCTCGAGACCGGCCACGGCGTCCCCACCCAGTACCCGGATCAGGCTGTCGCTCCTGGGCGCCTCCACTCCGTGGTACTGGCCACCAGAACCTCCGACACCGCGCTTGTCGTAGGACAGCACGGCATAGCCCTGGTCGAGGAAAATCCGGGCAATCCAGTACTGGTCGCTCGCCCGCACCTGTCCTGAGCCGTGCACCAGCACGACGCCGGGAAACGGGGCCCGGCCACTGGGGAGATACAGGATGCCCTGGAGAATCACCCCCGAGCTGAGGAAGTGAACAGTGTCACTTGACTCGATTCCGGCGGGAGCCTCGATCGGAGCTGCCACCGGATGCCCGCACGCCATGCCAGTTCCAGCGAGCAACCCCAGAGTGGTCCGTATCATCATGTCCTGAGGATAGCCGTCTTGACCAGCGGAGATGTCCGAGGTTCGTCAAATGCGCGCTGATTCAGATCTTCCCCGGCCGATCCCCTGATATCATCCGCTACCACCTCTCTCACCCATCCGGCCCATGTTCAGCTTCAGGCAGGCACGCGTCATCGCGCTGGCGGGAATGATCGGGATCCAAGTGCCTGTCAGCGCCCCGAGCTCGTCCACGGCGACCGACTCCTCGAGCGCTCTGGCGAGGCGGTCGAATGCCTACCTGTCCCTCGTGACGCAGTGGGCCTTCTCGGGCGCGATCGTCATCGAGTCTCGCGGCAGGCTGCCGCTGGCGGCGGGGTACGGGTGGCAGGATTCGCTGGCCACCGATCCCGACTCGGCCAAGACTCGCTTCGACCTCGGGCCGCTGGCCAGGCAGTGTACGGCGACCGCGCCGCTGCTCCTGGTGGAGCCGGACCGGCTCAATCTCCGCCTGCCGTTCCGACGCGCTGCTGGCGCCACCTGCGGTCGTGCCAGTGGGGCTGCCACACTGGAATTGTCGGCCGGTGGCCAGCGCTGGGTGGTGAAGGAGTGGGCGAGCCGTGAGCCGCATTAGGTTCCGGCATGAACGCACCGCTGTTGCGCCGAGTCCCGGTTGTGGTCGCCGCCCTGAGCTTTCTCGCCATGGGTGTCTTCGCGGTCGAGCTCTGGCGGACCAGCGTGGCTCACCGCCAGGCCGGCCTCGAAACGCTGAACGACTTCGCCAGTGTCGCCCTGGACCGGTACACCAGCTCGGCTGAATCGCTCATCCGGATGGCCGGCATCCCTCTGCTGTATCCGGTGGACAGCCCGGACGGCATTTCTGCCGGCCGATCGATGGACCTTCAGGACATCCTTCAGATAACCCGCACCCGCCGGGAGGACCCCTGCGGTTGCCTTGCGGTGGCCTGGGGCGAGCTGTACTTCGCCAGCGACCGGGATCATCCGGCCCGGACCATCGTGGTCGATTCCTCCGGAGGCGTCACCGCTGCGCCCCCGTGGCTGTCGTCGGTGATGGTCATGCTGGACACCCTGACGGGCCGCAATCGCCGGATCGTGCTGCTGGCGCCGGCCGGGGTCCCCGAGGCTCCCTTCGTGCTCGCCGCCGCGCGGCCGGCCCGCGGCCGGGAGCCGCGCACGCTCTACGGCGTCATCGTCTCCCATGCCGTGATGGCGGATCAGGTCTTCGCTCGGGCCTTTGAAACCACGCGCCTCGCACCGCGGCTGCTCCCGATGGAGGTGTCGAACGCCGACTACCTTATGCTGGCGGTCACCACCCCGACGGGGACGGCGATTTTTCGGTCGCCCACCGTCCATCGTTCACCGCACGGCGACTCCCTGGTCCTGGACGCCGGTCGCGGGGCGTTGCGGTACTCGGCGATTTTGAATCCCGCGTTCGTGGACCAGCTCATCGTCGGTGGGCTGCCTCGCCTGCCGACGGCCCAGATTGCCCTGCTGCTGGGCCTGGGTCTTGGCGCGCTGGCCGGGATGGGGTGGATCACCTGGCGCAGCGTGGAGCTGGTCCGGTTGCGCGCCGACTTCACCTCGAGTGTGACCCACGAGCTTCGGACGCCGCTGACCCTCATCCGGTCCTGAGCCGGAAGGATCTCCTGGTCAAGGTCTGGGGATATGATCCCAGTGTCATGACCAGGACCGTCGATACTCATGTGGCGACATTGCGCGCGCGGCTGGAAGAGAATCCCGACCGGCCGCTGTACATCCTAACGGTCTGGAAATCGGGGTACCGCCTCGCGACCCCGGAGAACGCCAGTCCTCCGGAGTAGCGGGACCGGCAGCTACTGACGCCGGATCAGGATGAATGTGTGATCCACCGTCCAGGTTGCCCCACCGTCGAGTGAAACCTCCCAAGTCTCGTCCACCCGGTTCGGGTCTACCGGGGTCCAGGTGAGGCGCAAGTCCTGAGTGACACCTCCTGGCGCCACCCGTGGCCCGGTCATCACCATGCTCGAGCCGACCAGCGCCCCGGTGAGCGCGACCCGAACGCCATCGGAGTCGATCCAGGTGCGATGCCACAGCCGGGTAGGAAAATGATTGGCCGCGAACGCCTTGCCCTGATACCCTCGTTCGCCCCGGAAAATGCTCTCCAGCAGGCATCCGCTCAGGTCCTTGGTCACCGACAGGGCCCCGAGCATCCGGCCTTCGGGAGACCCCGCGTGGATCCTCCACTCGCCGACCAGGAAATCGAACCAGAGGAAGCGGGGATGGTCGGGTGAAAGGCAGAAATCGTTGGGCACTTCGGCTGCTGGGGTGAATACCCTGACCCGTCGATAGTCGCCGTCGAACGCGGTCGACCAGGTGGCGCCGCCGTCCTGGCTCTGCTGCCAGAACTGGCGTACCCGGTTTTCCCGGAGCCGGGTCCAGGTCAGCCGGTTGCCGATCACCGGGCCTCCGACCTGATTCGGCTGGTCGCCGCCCAGACTCATCTGCCCTGGCGACGCGGTGCCGTCGAAATAGAGCGCGAGTCCGGTGGCGTCCATCCACAATTGGCTCCAACGCCCGGTGCCGGCGTCGTAGGTGTTGAGGCTCCGGCCCCGACCGCCGGCTTGATCGGTCCAATGCTCCTCCACTGTGCAGCCTTGAATCTCGTTGCTGACGCGGTTGGTTCCC
>JBEPVA010000300.1:0-3139 GCA_041691295.1 Gemmatimonadota bacterium | reverse complement strand
GGCGAACGGTGGCCAGCTTGTCGACCTCGCTGCCCGACTGGCAGCCGAAGTGCCGAGCCAGGTTGAGCTGGTCGCGGCCGAGAATGTTGATCGAAAACGCACCGCTGTCGACGATGAGGGAATAGGTGGCATGGCGGTGGTTGAGGCTCACGGCCAGCAGCAGCGGATCGAACGAGACCTGGGTGACCCACGCGGCGGTACACGCGTTGGCGCGCCCGTCGTGGGCCGCGCCAATCAGATACACACCATTGGCCAGCATTCGGAACACGCTGAGTGGGTCGGCAGTCATGGCGTTGGGGTGTCCGGTAGTGGTATCGAGCGGCCGCTGGGAGGCGGCGGACTCGGCGGGTAGTGGTGCTATTATATTGACGTAAATATAGTGGCCGGACGCCACCCTGTCACCCCCTCCCGGGCGGGACTGCCGGACCTGACCCTCGCTCGTCCCTCGACGGTTCGAGCCCTGGATCGAGGAGAACGGCGGGTCATCGCCGGTCATCCGGATCATGGGTCGGAGGCACCCGGGGCAGTCCGCCAAGCCGAGCGGCGATCGGTGTTGCGGCGGTTCACCACTCGGGTGGCCCGGGTAACACCGAAGTAGGGCTTCCGCGCCAGCATCATTCTGCCTACTCTGCCTTGTCACCGAAATTCGACGTTGGCCCCTACCCACAGGACACACCATGAAGCCGGTTGATGCCAAGAAGCGCGCCGAAGTGTCGGCCCGCCGGAGCGCCGCCCTGCAGACTCCGACCGATCTCAAGCCCGCCGCCACCCGGGATATCACCGCCGCCATGAATGGCGTTCTGGCCGACGTCTTTGCCCTCTACCTCAAGACCAAGAATTTTCACTGGCACATGAGCGGGCCGCATTTTCGCGACTATCACCTGCTGCTCGACGAGCAGGCCAACCAGCTGTTTGCCATGACCGATGCCATCGCCGAGCGGGTCCGGAAGGTCGGCGGGATCACGATCCGGTCGATCGGTCAGATTGCCCGGAATCAGCGGATCGTGGACAATGACGCGGAATATGTGGAGCCGTCGGATATGCTGGCCGAACTGGGGGAAGACAACAAGTCGTTGACGGGTCGGCTGCGGGCGGCCCACAACACCTGTGATGAGCATGGCGACATTGCCACCGCCAGCCTGATCGAGGTCTGGGTCGACGAGACCGAGCGCCGCAGCTGGTTCCTGTTCGAGTCGGGCCGGCACGGGGATTCGTCGGGGCACTGAACTGCGGGAGAGGGAAGAGGGAAGAGGGGAGAGGGAAGAAGCACCCTTCCTGGCTGTCGTCCGTCCGAGCGGCCGCCCCACGCAGCAAGCCAGCGCCGAGATCCTTCGCTGCGCTCAGGATGACAACGCAGCGGTCGCTCGGCAAGGGATGGGGCATTGGCGGGGGTCCGGCTCCACACGACCAGCTAGAGCGGCGGGTCCCGTCCGCTCTCCACTCTTCCCTCTCCGCTCTCCACCACTACTCGTCTTCCGGCAACTGATTATCGGCGCGCAATGGCGATTGATTGTCGAACCCGGCGCTGGTTTCCGCCTCCTGGCGCCGGCGTCGAGCCTCGCGGAAGGCGCTGCCGGTCTGCGGCTTGATGAAGAGCGCCACGACCGAGGGATGGGCCACCCGGACCTTCCGCTCGATGGACAGTACCAGCTCTTCAATGTCGGCGGTTCGCAGGTCCGCTCCGAACTCGAGACTCAGCGCCGCAACCACCTGGTCCGGCGCCATCTGCACGGTCAGCACGCCGTTGACCCTGGCCACCGCCGGTTCCGCCTGGGCAATGTGAACGATCGACTCGGTCAGGGCACTGTTGGCCGGTTCGCCGATCAGCAGGCTCTTGCTCTCCCGCACCAGCAGCAGCGCAGTCCCCGCCAGCACTACCCCGATCAGGATTGAGCCCACGCCGTCGGCCCAGGGCATCACCAGCGTGGTGGCCAGGTAGGTGGCCGCCAGCGCGATCACGATCCCGACCAGCGCCGCCGTGTCTTCGAACAGGACCATGAAGGTTGGCGGATCCTTGCTGCGGCGGAACGCCTCCCAGAAGCCCGCGCTGCCCTGGGCCCGGTGGAACTGCCGCCACCCCACCAGCCACGAACCACCCTCGAACAGGAAGCTCAAGCCCAGGACAACATAATTGGCGTTCGGGTGACTGATCTCGACCGGGTGGCGCAGGTGAAGGACGCCCTCATACAGCGATACTCCCGCTCCCAGCGCAAACACCAGCAGCGCCACCATGAAGCTCCAGAAATACAGCTCGCGACCATGGCCGAACGGATGATTGTGGTCCGCGGGACGAGCGGAGCGCCGGAGACCGTACAGCAGCAGCAGCTCGTTGCCGGAGTCGACCACCGAATGGATGGTCTCGCTCAGCATCGCTGAGCTGCCGCTGGTCGTGGCGGCAATTCCCTTGGTGACCGCCACCAGGATGTTGCCGGCCAGCCCGGCATAGATCACCCGCTTGGATCGGGACTCCACCGCCATATCGGCCCTTTCGCAGCAGGTTGCCGCCGGTGCCCGGACCGCAACGTAACTGAACCGGGGGCGCTGGCATTCCCGGGACCGCCGCCCCGCCAGTCCTGTTGCCAGTCACATCTTGACAATCAAGATGTAGAAGCGCTATCCTGTCGGCACACCGCGGCAGGGGAGCCCATGGAATTACCCGGTACCGATGTCATTCAGGGCACGCTGGACCTGCTCATCCTCAAGACCCTGAGTCTCGAGCCGCTGCATGGCTTTGGCATTGCCCGGCGGATCGAGCAGATCTCCCGGGGGGTCTTCAAGGTCAATCCGGGCTCGCTGCTCACCGCCTTTCGGCGCCTGGAGCGGGCCGGCTGGCTGGATGCCGAGTGGCGGCAGACCGACAGCTCGCGGAGGGCCAAGTACTACTCGCTGACCCGGACCGGCCGGAAGCAGCTCGAGGTTGAAACCGAGGACTGGGCTCGCCGGGCGTCGGCGGTGGCCCGGCTCCTCAAGGCCGAGGGCTGATCATGTCGCTCTGGGGGCAGTTGAGCCGCGGGCTCAGGGTGCTGATCAATCGGCCAGCGGCGGATGCGGACATTCACGACGAGGTCCGTCACTTCGTTGAGCAGTCCGCGGCCGCCCATCGGTCCCGTGGACTCTCCGCCGAGGCCGCGCACCGGAC
>JBEPVA010000299.1:0-3143 GCA_041691295.1 Gemmatimonadota bacterium | reverse complement strand
CAGGCGGCGTGGTACAACGGCAACCGTGGCATCGTGCTGGCCATTCAGCGCCAGCCGGGCACCAACACTGTCGAGGTGGCCCAGGGCGTCCGCGAGGCGATGGCGGAACTGGAGGCTTCGCTGCCGGCGTCGGTGAAGGTGGCGGTGATGTACGATCGCTCGGTGACGATCCGCCAGTCGGTGAGCGACGTGAAGTTCACCATGTACCTCACGCTCGGTCTCGTGGTCCTGGTGATCTTCCTGTTCCTCCGGAACATCCCGGCCACCATCATCCCCAGCCTGGCGCTGCCGATGTCGCTGGTCGGCACCTTTGCGGTCATGGCGCTGCTGGGCTACAGCCTGGACAACCTGTCGCTGATGGCCCTGACCCTGTCGGTCGGTTTCGTGGTCGACGATGCCATCGTGATGCTGGAGAACATCGTGCGCCACATGGAAATGGGGAAGCCACCGATGGAGGCGGCCCTCGAGGGCTCGGCCGAAATCGGCTTCACCATCGTGTCGATGACCATCTCGCTGGTGGCGGTCTTCATCCCGGTCCTGTTCCTCGGCGGCCTGATCGGGCGGCTGTTCCACGAATTTGCGGTCACCATCGGCGCCGCCATCCTGGTCTCGGCCCTGGTATCGCTGACCCTGACCCCGATGCTGTGCAGCCGCTTCCTCAAGAGCGGGCACGAGCAGCACGGCCGGTTCTACCAGGCCAGTGAGCGATTCTACGAGCGGGTACTGCACGGGTACGAACGCTCCCTGGGCTGGATCATGGACCGGCGGGGACTGGCGCTGGCGGTATCAGGCGTGCTGCTGCTGGTCACAGGGTGGCTGGCCGTGGCGGTGCCCAAGGGATTCATCCCCAGCGAAGACCAGGACCAGCTCCGGGCCACGGTCGAAGCGGCCGAGGGCTCGTCGTTCGACGCCATGAAGCGCTACATCGTCGAGATCAACCAGATCATCGGTGCCGACTCGAACATTGCCGGCTTCATGACCGCCACCGGCGGCGGCAGCCGCTCGGCCAACCAGGCCCGGGCCATCATGCACCTGACCCCGGCCGCGACGCGCAGGCTCGATGCCGACGCGGTGGGCCGAGAGCTCAGCACCAAGCTGCGCCAGATCCCGGGGATCAACACCTTCGTGCAGAATCCGCCGGTGATCAACATCGGGGGCCGCCAGACCAAGAGCCTGTATCAGTACACCCTGCAGGGCTCCGACATCGACCAGCTGTATGCCACCTCGCAGGCACTCGAGACCCGGCTGCGCAAGCTGCCGCAGCTGCGCAACGTCACCACCGACCTGCTGATCAAGAATCCGGAGATCCACATCGCGATCGACCGCGACCGGGCGGCCGCGTTCGGGGTCTCTCCGTCGGTCATCGAGGACGCTCTGTACCAAGCCTACGGCGCGGGGCAGGCCTCCACGATCTACACCGCGACCAACCAGTACTGGGTGATCATGGAGCTGCTGCCCCAGTACCAGCGGGACTTGAGCGCCATGAGCCTGCTCTCGGTCCGCGCGGCCAATGGCACCCTGGTACCGCTCACCGCACTGGCCCGGGTCACGGAAGGACTGGGGCCGCTGGCGGTCAATCACTCGGGGCAGCAGCCCTCGGTGACGCTGTCCTTTGACCCAGCGCCCGGCGTAGCCGTCGGTGACGCGGTCGCGGCCGTCAACAAGGAGTCGGCCAACCAGCTGCCGGCCGGAATCCTCGCCAGCTTCTCCGGTACGGCGCAGGCCTTCCAGGATTCGCAGCAGGGGCTGCTGATGCTCCTGGTCCTGGCGGTGGTGGTCATCTACATCGTGCTCGGCATCCTGTATGAGAGCTTCGTGCACCCGCTCACGATTCTGTCAGGGTTGCCATTTGCCGGATTCGGGGCGCTGCTGACGCTGTGGCTGGTGGGTCTCGATCTCAGCGTGTACGCCTTTGTCGGCATCATCATGCTGATCGGCCTGGTCAAGAAGAATGCGATCATGATGATCGACTTCGCGCTGGAGGCGGAACGGAAGGAAGGAAGGTCGCCGAGGGACGCGATTCTGCAGGCCTGCTCGGTGCGGTTCCGGCCGATCATGATGACCACCATGGCCGCGCTAATGGGTACGCTGCCCATCGCGCTGGGCGCCGGTGCCGGCGCCGAGTCACGCCGGCCACTCGGCGTGGCGGTGGTTGGCGGCCTGGCCTTCTCGCAGCTGATCACGCTTTACCTCACCCCGGTGGTGTACACCCTGCTCGATGAGCTGCGGCTCAAGTTCCGCCAAGGCGCCCCGGCGGCGGCGCAGGAGCCGGTCACGAGCGCCTGATTGCGGGTGCTCTCACAGCCTCATTCAGCTCTATCGCAGCACTGCAACGGGCCCCGCACTGTGGCGCGGCTGTCGTAAGGTCCCGCTAGGCCTTGTGGCAGTGCCGAGGCAATAGGCCACGGAACAACACGGATCGCTCCGCTCTCTCCTGAAACACCGCAACACCTGCCAACTTCATTTTCTTGTATCAACAGCACTCGTTCCCCGGGTCTCACGAGGGCAGTGCAGTTGCGACAAATACTGCACTCCCCCAGACGGTACGTCCTGCAACAGAGGCTCGGAGCAATCCGTGTCGCGCAGCGTCCGCGTTCATCCGCGGCCAGCGGTTTGCTCACTGGCCACCACCGACCGTGTCGCGCAGGGTCCGCGTTCAATCACGGTCAGCGGGTCTACTGCTGGCAGGCGCCCTGCGGGTCCGGCTTTGGCTGGTCGACCACCACTCGATGATCGAGATCGGCCACCCTGGTCGCGAGCGACGCGACGAAGTTGGCCACCCGCGCCATCCGCTGGTAGTCGATGTACTGCGGTTCGTCGGTCACCTGGTGATAGTCGGCGTGGCCGCCGGTAGTGAAGAAGACGATCGGGATCCCGTAGCGGGCGTACTCGTAGTGATCGCTCCGGCAGTAGATGTTGGTCGGATGGCCGTTGGCGTCGAGCGCGTAGTCGAACCGCAGCGGGTGCTTGCCGGCCCGGTTGGTCGACACCAGCAGGTCGCCGAGTTCGGTCGAGAGCCGGCGCGAGCCGATGACCTGCAGGTAGTCGGGATTGCCGTGGATCAGCTCACCCTCCTTGGTGCGTCCGGTAGCATCGGCGACGCCGCCCCGCCCCACCATTTCCATTGTGAGCTGGGCCACGCT
>JBEPVA010000298.1:0-3161 GCA_041691295.1 Gemmatimonadota bacterium | reverse complement strand
GGGAATGATAGTATGTATTCGACGGAGAAAGCCGTCGTTTGAAAACCACCGCTGTCGTAGTCCAGCCCAGAAAAGGCGGTTCCCAAGAAGGCGAGCAAGCTCAATCCTCCGAGGATAAGCACGGGATGGAATTTCATCATGACCCTCACGGTTGGCCGAAACTCGACTGCGGAACAGGATCGTTATAGCCAGGAAGGTCCACTGACATTGATGGGGGAGAAATCCCGGCGGCCGTGAGGAGTCCGGCCACGTACGAATTCGAGTTGAATCCACTCCAGGGTGCACCGTCCGGGAAAGCCTGATATGGGAGATCATTCTGATAGCTCGCGTTCGCTGCGAGAAGACGAGAAATTACTTCATTTTCACCGGCACCAGATGCTACCACAGCACCCATCCCGTGCGGCACCGCGTCTTTCGTTCTGTTGAGTCCGGAGACAAGGGCAAGCCCTTGGAGGTTGAGCCCGGGCCCTGCTCCAATTGTAAGGGTGGCACGCCCCCGGGCATCTCGCGTGAACCGCCTGTCAGAGGTCCATCTTGCTTGATCATCCGGCGTAATCCTGATTGATGCGTGATGCCATTTGCCCGCGACTTTATGCTCCTGAAGGTCTACAGTGTCAGGCCCTAATCCGAACGGATCGTTGAAGGATATGGGATTATTCCCCGCATACGCATACAGATTAACGCCGCCGGCCAGGCCGATGGGATCCTGGGTGAGCAGGCATCCCAGATGGAGATCATACCGCCGGTTGCCGCCCCCTGGCGACGGTGCACAACCGAACCGGCTATCGCTGAGCCTTCCCGCGGTCCTGCCGCCGCCGGGCTTTCGGTCGTGGAGGGCGTCCGCCGGGCAGTTCATCCCCTGCCACCGGCGCCACGGCCGGCGCCTTTCCCAGAATTTTCAGATACGTTCCCCGGGACCCGCGCGGGGCCCGGGCCGCCAGGTACTCCTCCGTCAGAAGCGCCGACAGCTTTTCGGCCACCGCCGTGCTGACGAACTGATTGAGCGAGATCCCCTCTCGCTCGGCCAGTTCACGGGCCCGGGCGTGCACGGAATGGGGCAGTCGCAGGCGGAGGGCGCTCAGGCAGCAACGACCTTTAGTCGGCCTTGGCGCCGTGAGCGTGGGGCTTTCCGCACGACAATCTCGATGTCACGCCCCAGCGCCGTGAGGAAGCCCATGAGCCGCTCGGTGGAGTACCCCTCGAGGCGCCCGCAGATGACGTGGGAGACCTTGGGCTGATCGACCCCCATCAGCTTGGCGGCGGCCCGCTGGGTGAGCTTGCGCTGGTCGATGATCCGCTCAATCTCCAGCGCCAGACTGGCCTTCACCAGCCGCTCCTCCGCGTCCGGGTAGCCGAGGTCCGCGAAGACATTGCCGCTGCCCACGGTCACTTTGATCCGTTCGCTCATCTCACGCCTCCGTTCCGTAATGCTCCGCATGGTGCGCCTGCGCGGTGCGGAGCCGCTGCAGAATCAGGTCGGTCACATGCTTGGGGGTCCCGATCCCGTGCGTCGACTTCTTCTGGAAGACGTGCAGCACGTACACCGCCCCCACCAGTTTGACCGTGTATACAGCCCGGTAGGTATCCCCGTCGAAGTCATCCACCAGCTCCACCAGCCCGCCGAGCTGCCCCTTGAGCCGTTTTCCGATCCGCGGGACCTGGCCCAGCTGAACCTGGAGCAGCGCCTTGCCCATCACGCTGTGCACCGGCCCGGGACAGGCCTTGAGATCCTCCCGCGAGGAGCCGACCCAGATGACGGGGAGTCGCGGCGGGAGACGCATGTAGGAATATGCGCGATCTGGCATACTCGGTCAAGTCGAGGCCGCTGTCCTCGCCCCGTCCTGCGCGGCGCCCGCGGGCTCTCCCAGGAGGAGCTGGCCGAGGCCGCCGGCGTCTCGCGGCGCGTGAGTGCCGATTACGATCGGGAGGGCGGCCAGCCACCGGGTGCGCTCCTTGCCCACTGGGTGCGCACCCTCAACGTCACCGCCGACGAGCTGCTTGTGTGAAGAGTCTCCCCGAGGTCCCGAAGCCGAAGACCGGGCGCCTCCGGAAGCGCCTGCAGCAGGTCGAAGCCCTCCCGCCCACCGACCCGCGCGCCGTGCTCAAGGTCGTTAATGCGCTCCTCGCGTCCCGGGGCCGATCGAGGGCCGCAAGCTAAGTCCGTCGAGTTCAGAGAGCGGAGTAAAGCAAGAGGGCGCCCCGCCGAAGGGCGCCCTCTTGGCACGCGTGATTCGCCGATGAGCGTTAGGCGACGAGCCAGAGCGTTCTCCGATACTCACCGTCCCCTTCGTCATACCATTCACGAAGGTAAGCCTTCACGTTTGCTGGACCTGGTGGCAGAAACTGGGCGGGAAGCTGCTGAGATTCAGCCCCGCCAAGCCAGGAGTCGTCACCCTCCGGGAATAGGTAGAGCGAAGGCGGCGACCAGTCGAGCTCCTTCTCCGCTGCGTGAAAGCCATGGAAGTTCAGGCCCAGCCGCTCCGGCGCTGAGTGGAGAGACATTCCGAGTGCCACCTGAAAGGGCCAGCGTTCTTGGTCACGAGTTGCTGCAGCGACAGCCAGGCAATCGGCTGCGGCACGAAGCCAGGTATCGGGCGCGCGGTTGAGGGGGTCAACGACATCGATGTGAAGATCCTCGAAGCGTTCGTACCCCTTGCGCTCAATGACGTCGGCCATCCATCGCTGAATAGTGTGTTGGGCAGTAGGTGTGTTCATATGTTATGGCGAGGGTAAGGTCCAACCGTGGCCAGATACCCAGTCCTGTTCCCCATTGGTCAGCTCCCGCCCGCCGTGTTTCCATGATCCGTCGCGGTTGAGAGCGTCCCCGCTCTTGAAATGGATGTTGTCTTGTTCCTTAAACGCCCGACCCTTGTCAACACGACCCACACTTCGAGGAGCCTGGCCACGCTCGACCTCCCTCTGCATCTTGCCGGCGCTGCTCGACCCATTCCCGCCCCCTCTCGACCCACTGTTGTTGTCCGAGTTGAAGGTGCTACCTGAAGTAGCATCAGCCAGAGCTCCAGCGAGTTGGGCACCAGCAACGCCCTCAACGAGTGCGCCTCCGATGGCGAGCGCTGGAGAGCACACCTCTGCGGCTGGCCCGCACGCGAGGCCAGCCGCACCGCCTCTTCCCCGGCCAGTGCGGTGTCATCCACAATCTG
>JBEPVA010000297.1:0-3224 GCA_041691295.1 Gemmatimonadota bacterium | reverse complement strand
CGAGCTTCCAGCCATCCAACCTTCCGACCAGCCGACCTCCCGTACCCGTGGCGGCCGCCCCCATTGTTCCTTACCTTCTCGGCCGACCCCACTCCTGAGGCCAGCGTGACCCACGCGCTCCTGTTCCATCTGCTCTCGTTCCTGATCATCGCCGGCGGAGCAATCGGCAGCCTCACGGTGTACTTCGCGCTGCGCCGAGCGGTCCAGTCCGCGCCGGCCCAGGTGCCGGGGCTGGTGTCGATGGTGCCTCGATTCGGCATCATGGCGCAGGTCGGAGTGCTCCTCATGATCCTGTCGGGCGTGGGGCTGATGTCGAGTCGGGGTTGGGTCGACTGGGGCCAGACCTGGCTGACCATCAAACTCCTGCTTGTGGTCCTGCTCTCGCTCAATGGTGAGCTGGTGGCCAAGCGCCTCGGCAAGAAGATGGGCAAGGCACTGGCCGCCAACCCCGGCCCGCCTGCCAACAGTCCCGAGGTCAACGATTCGATCCGGAAGCTGGGTCTGTTCTACTGCGTGCAGATTCCCGGCCTCCTGCTGATCATCAGCCTGGCAGTACTCGGACCTCGCTAGTCACTCCAATTGCCAGCCGGGGAAAGGACTGATCGGTGAAGGCTGAATTCGCCCGCCTCGAGGCCACCGTCAAGGCCGCCTGCCAGCGCGGCCCGGTCTGGTACCTGGCTGACTACGGCAATTGGGGTGATGGATTGATTCGGTCCGGTACCCACAGATTCCTGGCTGACATCGGGATCGAGTATACCGAGACCCAGCACGTCAGCCGCGGCGAGCGCTGGCTGCCGTGGCGGCGGAAAGGAACGCTGCTGTATGGCGGCAGCGGCGCCTGGTGCAATTTCTGGAGCCATGGTCATCGAACCATTCAGAAGGTCGGCCACCTGTTCGAACATGTGGTGGTTCTCCCGTCTACTTTCGAGAAGAAGGTGGACCTGCCGAAGATCGACCTGTTCTGCCGCGATCGGTTCGAAAGCCAGGCCAACGCTCCCGCCGCGGTCTTCTGTCACGACATGGCCTTCTGCCTCGGCCCCCAGGTCTATCCAGCCGGCACCGGCACCGGCTGGTTCCTCCGGACCGACACGGAGAGCGCCAACCGGATCCCGATTCCCGCCTCCAACGTCGACCTCTCGCTGCTCGGCGATCATCTGTCTCCGGCCGGTCCCTTCTTCGAGGCCATCTCGAGGTACGCCGTGATCCACACCGATCGGCTGCACGTCGCCATCGGCGCCTGCCTGGTCGGGCGCGAGCTGCACCTCTATCCCGGCGGCTATTTCAAGAACCGGGCGTTGTTTCGGTCCAGTATGGAGGGGCACTTCCCCAACGTGCATTTTCACGAGACAGCCGAAGGTTGACGCTGCATTGCAGTACTCAGTCGGTGCTTGCTCCACACCGAAGCCCGCTCCAATGACCGGCCGACCAGTGCAAGTTCAATAAACCCGTCACGGAACGCTGGTCGGCAGAAAAGCTTCCTGTCATCCCACCACTCAGCAGGGTGATCGAATTGCCGTTCACGAGTCCCGTGAACGGCACCCCGAGCCCGGCAGCAACTCCCACCACCAGCGAATCGGTCACGACCATCCCGAATGAGCGGCTGGCGCTTGCGCTGTCGTAGGCGTAGCTGCCGCAGAAGATGACCGCGTGACCGGTGCTGTCCCGAATTCCGTACCCGCTTCCATTCCCGGAGGGCGGGCCCGAGAAGGTGACATCAGCGATTACGGGGCTGTCAGGCTGCAAGGGATTGTAGACGCCGAGCATGATCACCGAATCGACCCCGTTTCGGCGGGCAAGTCCGAAGGTGTTGGAGATGAGGTTATAGGAGCCACTGAGCACAATGGAGTGCTGCGAACTTCGCAGTGTACCGGTCAGCGGAACGCTGGCGACGACGGGCCCCGGCGCGGTGGGACCATCGTCAGCCATCCCGGCTTGCCGCTGTACCTCGATTCGGGTGACACCGGTATCAGGATAGTTCCACGCCACTAGGAGGAGGCGGTCGCTGGGTACGATGGTCTGGCCCGATCCCGCTCCGCAAGCTGCAGCTGACACGACGAGCAGGTTCTGCATCACACCGGCTGTACCGCGAGTCATTGAGTTCCGTTTGGTTTCGGGATCACCAACTGACGACAGGCCGCTGCGGAATCGCACACCCCCACCGTCGTATTTCGGTGACGGACCAACCGGCCCCGTAGCCTACCATCGTGCATCCCAGCCGAGAGGCCAGATGCTCGCCCGCATTCACTCTGCCGCTGTACTCGGCGTCGATGCCTACATCGTCGCCGTCGAGACCGATCTCTCCAACGGACTGCCGTCGTTTGCCACGGTGGGACTGCCGCAGGGCGCCGTCAAGGAAGGCCGCGAGCGGGTCGGCGCCGCCCTGGTCAACGCCGGTTTCTCGTATCCGCCACGACGGATCACGGTTAACCTGGCCCCGGCCGATGTCCGCAAGCAGGGATCGGCCTTCGACCTGCCGATCGCGATCGGCATACTGGTGGCCAGCGAGCAGGTCCCGGCTGATGTCGCCGAAGGACAGCTATTTCTTGGTGAGCTGGGGCTGCAGGGAGACCTCCGTCCGGTCCGCGGCGCCCTTTCGATTGCCATCGCAGCACGGGCTGCCGGATTTCGTGGCGTGCTGCTGCCCTCGGCCAACGTCAGCGAGGCAGCGGTGGTGGAGGGCCTCGAAGTGCGTGGGGCCGATACGCTGGATGGACTGGTCGCTCACCTGACGGGCGCACATACCATAAATCCCACCGTCATTGACCTGGCAACACTGATGGCGCAACGGACCGAGGAGCTGGCTGACTTTGCCGATGTCCGGGGCCAGGCCGCGGCCAAGCGGGCCCTGGAAATCTCGGCGGCCGGCGGTCACAATGTGCTCCTGCTCGGACCACCGGGGGCCGGCAAGACCATGCTGGCGCGCCGGCTGCCGACGATTCTCCCCGCGCTGACCCTCGAAGAGGCCCTGGAGACCACCAAGATCCAGAGTGTGGCGGGACTGTTGCCGGCCGGACGCGCGCTGTCCACCATCCGCCCCTTCCGCGCCCCCCACCATACCATCAGCGATGCTGGATTGATTGGCGGCGGATCATGGCCTCGGCCGGGGGAAGTGAGTCTCGCGCACGGCGGGGTGCTGTTCCTTGATGAACTGCCAGAGTTCCGCCGAAATGTGCTCGAAGTCCTCCGCCAGCCACTGGAAGACGGGCATGTCACGCTGTCGCGAG
>JBEPVA010000296.1:0-3225 GCA_041691295.1 Gemmatimonadota bacterium | reverse complement strand
GGTCCAGACCCCTCGCTGACGCTCGGCCTCGCTGAGCAGCGCCACGGCATTGGCCGCTCCGCGCAGCTTGTAGGCATTGATCGGCTGCAGGTTCTCCAGCTTGAGCCGGATGTCGGGAAAGCCGGCGCCGAGTTCGAGGCGGACCAGCGGGGTCCTGGTGATGGTACCCGCGATGCGGCGGCGGGCCTCCCTGATTTCATCGAGGGTGATTGGGCGGACGGAATGGGTTGGCATCGTCAATTCCTGGAACGGGCATGTCCGATGGATCGAGACTCAACTAGTTCGACGGCCGAACACGACCAATTCAAGGATCATTCCGGATTTGACCGCACAGCCCTCTATCTACGTAACTTGATCGACAAAACGGGAATGGTGTATAGCACATTGGCGAGCAACGCCAAGCCACCCAGTATCAGCCATTTCCGCCTGCAGTTCGGCCAGTCTTGTAATCCAAGGAATTCCGGACATTCTCTCTGGCCACGAAGAGGTTTTTCTTGTCTTCCCACCCAGATTGCTTCGTCGCTCAGTTCGTGAGCTCCTCGCAATGACGTGCGCTGCTGAGGCAAAGGCCGGCCCCGTCGGGGCCGGCTTCTGAAATAGCCGTTCTGTCATTGCGCGATGGTGGCGACGCCGCCGACGAAGCAACCCCCTCGACTCGCCCAGTACTCAGGTCGCTGCGCCACTCCTCTTGCCTGCCACCGCTCGTCTATCTCCCATCTCCTACATCTCCTATCTGCTATCTCCTATCTCCCGTCACTCCCCCGGCTGATACTCCCGCTCCGTATGTCCCTTGAGCTGGCTCGGGTAGAAATACACCGGCCGCAGATTCCCACTCGCATATCGCGCGGCCTGATCATTGAAATGCTTCGACATGGGGTCGCCACTCTCGCCGCCGGCGGTGATAGCCCGGGCGCTGACCGAATCGCCGAACTCAACCACCGCCACGAAGCTGTTGCCGTAGCTGCCGTAGATCTTCTTGCTGCCGTTGTAGTGGGCGGCGCCAAGCGACGCCAGCGAGCCCCAGCGCGCCGAGGTGAATGGCACCGGGATGCTGGCGCCAGAATCGGAAAACGGGTGGACGATGTCGTCGGTCAGCCGCTGGAACCGGTTGATCTCGCCCCACGGCGTCTGCCACTTCCCGAAATCGGCCGTGAGCGTGTCGGATGCTGCCGCCAGCGCCGTCAGCCGCTGCTCGACCGTGGCCTTGGTGGCCATGTAGTCGTAGACCGAGATGTTCTCGTTGTCAGCATCCTTGGAGGCCGCCCGCCAGAATGCCTCCCCCCAGTACACCGCCAGCGACGTTGGCACCGACTGGGCCGACCAGCGGTAGTCCCAGGCACGGAGCAGCTTGATCTGCTCGGCCAGCCGGCCCTTGAGCGGATTGCCGACGGGGAGATGATCCCAGTCCTTGATCAGCGGCGGGACCAGCAGCGCGAACGACGGCTGGTAGCTGTCGAACGCCGCGTCGATCAGCCGCTGCAGCGTGAAATCCTTGCGGGCCTCGAGCACCCGAATGGCGTGCACCCCGCGGGGGTTCTGCTCATAGACATCGACATAGGACGGGAAGTCCTTCTGTTTCGGGCTGTTCGGTCCGGCGGCGGTCCACGGTGAGTTATTGGTATTCTGGATCCAGCCGTTGGCCGGATTCTCGAAACTGGGCGTCTCTTCGACGGTCAGCAGCCCATTCCACTCGGTGGCCGAGTCGCTGCCATCGACCGGATGATTCCAGTCGAACTTCGGATCACGTTTTGGAATGAAGCTGGCGTGGAAGTAGGCGATGTTGCCATCGGCATCGGCGTAGACCGTGTTGTTGGACGAATTGGAGCGCAGCTCGACCGTCTGCCGGAATTCCTGGTAGTTCCGCGCCTTGGTGCGGCTGTACGATTCGGTCAGCGCCTTGACCGGCTCCTGCATTAGCCGGACGCTGATCCATTTGCCGTCGGCCTCCCGGACGATCGGCCCGTGGCCGGTCCGATACACCGTGAAGGCCTTCTGCTCCAGGCCAGTGGCGCCCTTGTACGGCACCGTGATGGTCCGGCTGATCACCGGCTTGAGCGCCCCGCCCTCCCGGTAATACAGACTGTCCCCCTGCCTGACAATCGTTTCGGCGTACTCGTCGACGGCGTCGACTCCGCTCGAAGTGTGCATCCAGCCCACCCGCGGGTTCCAGCCCTGGTAGATGAAGAACTGGCCCCAGGTCACCGCGCCATAGGCGTTGAGCCCTGAGTCGCTGGTCATCTGCAGTTCGGCCCGGAAGAAGAACGAGGTGTGCGGGTTGATCAGCAGCAGCGCATGATGACCCGCCGTATTGGACGGCGCGATGGCAAATCCATTCGATCCACCGGGTTCAGGCGGGAAGACCGACTTGACCATGGCGACGGTCTTCGGCCCCTTGCCGTAGAAATCCTCCAGGTGGGCCAGCGAGATCCCTTCGATGTCGCCGCCGATGCTGCCCTCACTGTAGGACAGCGGCATCCAGGGCTCAAAGTGGGTCAGGACGCGCGGATGGACCGCCGGATGCCGCAGCAGGTAATAGTTGAGCCCGTCGGCCCAGGCATCCATCAACTGCTTGAGCCAGCGGGGACTGGCCTCGTACTGGATCTTGAGCTGCAGCGAATCGGTAAACAGCCGCTGCCGCAGATCCTGGATGACGGCACCCTCGCCCTCCGCCTCCGCCAGCCGGCCCAGTGAGTTGAGGTAGTTGGTCTCGACCCGGTTGAAGTCGTCTTCGGCCTGAGCGTAGATCATCCCGAAGACCGCATCGGCGTCGCTGGTGCCGTGGACGTGCGCGATGCCCCAGTCGTCCCGGACGATGCGCACGGACTGGGCCCGGGCCTTGAGCCGGCCGGCTTCCGAGTCACTGCTGGCGTGGTTGGCGCACCCAAGGGTGCCGCAGATGGCGAGCGCAAGTGCAACGGGGAGCGGGTAACGCATCGGCCGGAGTCTCAGCGGGTGGGAGTCGCCCAAATCTGCGCCGGTCCGGTCCATCCCGCTAGCCGACTGCTGTTACCGCCGAGATCGGTGTTGCCACGGATGAACGCGGACGCTGCGCGACGCGGACCGCTCCTCCCGACAGTGGAGTTTCGCCTCGAAAGTGAAGATGGGTGTTGTGGATGTACTGCACTTGTGATCCCGCGCCTGCTACAGACTGCAGAGCATCGTCTTGCTCACCTTTCACCTTTCACCTTTCACCTTTCACCTTTCACCTTTCACCTTTCACCTTTC
>JBEPVA010000295.1:0-3280 GCA_041691295.1 Gemmatimonadota bacterium | reverse complement strand
CCCCCACACCCTCAAGCAGATGCTGCGCAACTGGCCGCTGGCCGACCAGCGCCGGTTCTTCGAGTTCGAGCTGGCGCTGCCGCTGGTGCTGGAACCGGAGAGCGGTAAGCTGTTTCCGGTGTCCAATCGCGCCCGGGATGTGAGGGATGGACTGGTCAATCACGCCCGGAAAGCCGGCGTCGACCTGCGATTCGGGGTCAAGGTCGAGTCGTTGTCGCGCCTGAACAATGCCTGGCAGCTCGACCTGGGTGGCGGGGAAACACTGACGGCGCAAGCGGTGGTTCTCTCGACTGGCGGACTCTCAGTGCCGGCCACCGGAAGCGATGGCTGGGGACTCGGCGTCGCGCGCGCGCTCGGACACACGATTCATCCCACCTACGCCGCGCTGACACCACTCATCGCCGCGCCGGCGGTGCACGCTGCTCTCTCGGGTATCTCGCTGCCTGTCGGCCTCACCGCGGCAGGCGCAGGCAGGTCGGCCGAGTCCGAGGGTGGATTTCTATTCACCCACCGGGGCTACAGCGGGCCGTCGGTCCTGGATGTTGCGCATGTGCTGGTCCGGGCTCGCCAGGAACACATGCCGGCCACCCTTCGAGTGCGCTGGGGTGCGCGGGACGAACGATTCTGGCAGACCGCCCTGCTCGCCAGGGGCGCCGGCCAGATCAACACCCTGCTCCGGGCCGAACTCCCCGCTCGGCTGGTGGACCGACTGCTGCTTGAGGCCGGTGTGCCGAGCGATACATCGCTGGCGCAGCTTCGGAAGGAACAGCGCCAGGCGCTGATCGAGGCACTGGTCCGGTATCCACTGCCGGTGACCGGTGACGAGGGCTACAAGAAGGCGGAGGTCACTGGTGGCGGGGTCGCGCTGGCGGAAATCGATCCTCATTCAATGGAAAGCCGGAAGGCTCCGGGACTGTATTTCTGTGGTGAGATACTGGACGCGTTCGGGCCGATCGGGGGGTACAACTTCGCGTGGGCGTGGGCCACCGGGCGCGCGGCGGGGATCGGAGCCGCGGGCCGAGATCGTTAACTGGGACTGCTAAGGCGCCGAGTTCGCAAAGGCTCGCGAAGAAATTGCCGGTGTCTTCTTTGCGAACCTTTGCGGTCATCGCGGCTGTGCGGTGTTTGTTGCTGTTGTAATCAGGATCCCGGCGGCGCCGGCTGCATGAACAGCCGCTCGATCCGCCACTGCCCGTCCGCTTCCCTCTTCAACTCGGCCACGAATCGGCCGTGATAGTCCGCCGCCTGGCCGCCCTTCGGTCCGGCGCGCTGTGTGTAGTCGCCCCATTCGTAGGCGGCGGAGCCATACAACTCCACTCGCTCCGCTGTCATGGTGCATGACTCGACGTTGAACGCGGCGACCAGCGGAGTGAGAAATCCCCTGATCCCGGCCGGACCGATCAGCGGGTCCATCCCGGGCGAGATCAGCCGCCCGTCTGACGCGAACGATCCCGCCACCGAATCCACCGGACCAGTCTTGAGGAATCCGGCGTAACTCTGCATTCGCGCCACCACTCGCGCGCTGTCGCTCTGGGCCATGGCCCTGGTTCCGCTCAGCGTCATCAATCCCACGACCAGCCCCGCCACGTTTAGCCGCATGATATTCCTTCGAATCGGGTCACTCGTAGTTGGTAAACGGCTCCGTTTCCTGGACCGGGCCTTCGGGCAGGGAGCGAATCCGGTGCGTGATGGTGACGCGTGACGGGGTGGGTCGCTGCACCAGCGACTCCAGCAACTGGTACCTGGCGCTCTCACCGAAGCCGGCATCGTTGAGCCGCTGGGCCTCGGCCTTGGCGATGTCACCGGGGGTGGGACGGGACTCGGGGTAGGCCTCTTCGTGATGCGCGATCAGCGCGCCCCAATGGGCATCACCGGCCCGTTCGAAGGATGCCCTGAGCTGATCTCTGGTGAGTGGCATGCTGCCCCTGGCCGGCTAGTGGACCCGGCGCGCCAGCAGTTCGAGCGTATCGGCGGGAACTCGACCGGCGAGGGTCAGCCAGAAATCACCGGAGCTCCACTGAACCACGGACACCCCTTCAGGGGCAGTTCCGCTGCTCAAGTCGCGGGAGGAGATCTCGGGATGGCGCTGCTGGTCCAGCAGGATAGTGGCGCCACTCAGCTTGTAGATCACCCGGATGACGGGCAGTGATTCTTCGGCTCCGGGCACCACATTGCCGGGGGCCATCTCGAAATGATCGGGAGTCGTCCCATCGATCAGCCGCATCGAGCCACCCAGCGCGCTGAGCGCCTCGGTCGATTCAACCCGGTGAAATAGGGGAGTGTGACCGGCTTCCTTCGGTGGCGTGCCGGATGGGGCCGCCGCTGTCCTGGCAGGGTCAACCGCTGCCTTGGCAGGTACCGGTGCGGCGAATGAGCGCCGCGGTGTCGTTACCGCAGCTGCGGCGGGCCTGGGCGTCCTGGTCGGTTTCGGCGGATCGACCCTGGCCGGCGCAGCCGAGCTGAGTGTGGCGGTGGGCTGGGCGGGAGGACTGAGCGCTGGCCTGGCAGTGGTGGGTGACATCCCGGTGGGCGCCGGCGTCGATGGCGTGGTAGTGGTGACCGGCGCCGTTGCTGCAGGAGTGCGCGTCGAAGGCGCGAGCACGATTGGACCACCGGTCTGGGCCGGACTCCGCATCAGGAAAACCACCACTCCGATCACGAGGATGGTGACGATACCGACGCCGATCTTGATGGCCTTGTCGCCGCTCGGCAGGGCATCATCGAAGCGGGGGCGGATGACCTCCCGCCAGCTGCGTCCCGCTTCCGGCTTGGCGATGACATCGCGCTCGGCTGTCGGAATGATGATCTCGACCTCACTGAACAGGTCGCGATACTCCTCCAGCCGGCGGGCGCAGACCCGGCAGACCCGGACGTGCTCCTTGATCCGGGCCACCTGGACCTCGGACAGGGAATGATTAATGACCGCGTCCAGCGTCAGTTGATCGACATGCTGCATGGGCTGGAAGATATCCCGGTACGGGATCTCAGGCGGTGACCCGTCTCACCGCACCCACTGGGCCAGTGCCTTGAGCGAATCGGCCGTGAGATGCCCGGTCAACGAGAGCCAGTCATCGGTGCCGGTCATCCATTGCAGGCTCTGTCCCCCATCCTCGGTCCACAGCAGCACCGTGTCTCTCGGGGCGCTGCGCCCGAGCCCCCGCTGCTGGTCGAGCCAGATTTCCCGCATCGGGGCGTCGAGGTAGACCACCCGGATCACCGGCAGCCCGGCGTGTGCCCCACTGACCTCGCGGGGGGAAAGCTGTTCGACACGGTCCGGAGA
>JBEPVA010000294.1:0-3284 GCA_041691295.1 Gemmatimonadota bacterium | reverse complement strand
GGGGGCGGGGGCGGCGGGGACCAGGACCCGGGTCGGCGCCGACCACCAGTTGATCCGGATGAGCCACGACGCCACCCAGTGGCACAATCTCGACCTGCTGGTGGCCCTGCTGATCGGAGTGGCTGGCGGCGCCATTGGCACTGTCTACAACCGCTGCATCTGGCTCCTGGGCGACCTGCTCGAACGAATTCCGCTGCCCGTGCGGGTGGTCTCCGCGGCGCTGGCGCTGTCGGCGCTGGCGCTGCCATTTGCGCCCCGCGCCTGGGGCTCTGCCGGTCTCGACCTCGGCACCATCGCGGCGGTCGAGCCGGGTCGCTCGCTGCTGATGGTGGGGGCCAAGATCGTCGCCACGGCGATTACGCTAGCGGCGGTGGGCGCCGGCGGACTCTTTACCCCAGCGCTGGCGGTGGGTGCCGCCCTCGGTGCCGGTCTCGGCGGGCTGCTCCACCTGCTGGCGCCCGATCTGATCAGCTCTCCGATGATTTATGTCCTGGCTGGCATGTGCGCCGTGGTAGCCGGTGCGGTGCACGCACCGTTCACCGCCATTTTCATCGTGCTGGAAGTCACCAGCGACTGGAACCTGATTCTGCCTCTTTTGCTGGCGGGTACCCTGGGCTACGTCGTGGCCAGAAGCCTGTATCCCGAGTCGGTCTATTCGGAGTGGCTGGCGCGGCGAGGCGAAAAGATCAGTCATGGCACGGACGAAGCGGTGCTCAGCCGGCTCCGGGTGGCCAACGGCTTCCGGCAGGACTCGGCCCTCCTCGGCGCCAGCATGCGGCTTCCGGATGCCTTGCTGGCGGTGCAGGGAAGTTCCGAAGCGGAATTCCCAGTGGTGGACGGCAGCGGGCGGCTGGTCGGGCTCTTTACCCTGGCCGATTGGCGCCGAGCCATGGCGCGGCCGGATGGCGACGCAGACGTCCCGCTGTCGGAGGCAGCCTCACCGGTGACCGAGACCGTGACGGCGGAGGACAGCATGCTGACCGCACTCAAACGGCTGGGAAGCCGCGGCGCGCTGTTGCTTCCGGTCGTGGCCGCCGACGACTCGGGGAAGTTGCTCGGCACGATCGGGCGGGCTGACGTGTTCGCGGCGTATGAACGGGAGGTGGGGGCGGAGCATTAATGTCGGGGAAAAGGTTCCGCATGCCGCGTTCCGCGTGGCTCCGATCATACTTTCCTCTCGCCTCTCGCCTCTCGCCTCTCGCCTCTCGCCTCTCGCCTCTCGCCTCTCGCCTCCCGCCTCTCGCCTCTCGTCTCTCGTCTCTCGTCTCACTACCGACTGATCGACGAATGCAGATGCACAATCCGAAAGCCGCGGTCCCCATCCGGCGGTGACAGCAGCACGGTGGCCTGGCCCAGTCGAGCCAGATTGTCGCTCACCGAGTACCAGCGGTAGTCGATCACCGCCCAGATCAGCTTGTCCCGGACCACCACCTGCATGCCACCGATGGCCACGCTGCCGCCCGGCTCGACGCCGGCAAACCGGGGCCCCTGCTCGCGACGGTGACCATCAGCGATCACAATGGCGCCACGGACATACAGGGTGTCGATGTCGTCCGCCCGGGCATCGGCGGCGAGCGCAGCGGTGATGACATCGCCGGCCTGATCGGCCAGGTCCGCGTCGGTGGCTGCCGGTGTGGGGGCGCTGCCCTGGTTGGCGGCGGCGATGACGCTGGCGGGATCGGTGGGTTGGGGACTGATGACGGGTTGTGAGGCGGGGCCTCGCGGGCCGGCTGGAGCGCACCCCAGTACCAGGGCGGCCAGCAGCAAACGGGTAGTATCAGCGATCGGGTTCGAGGGCATCGAGTACTCCCCAGACCAGCAGTGGGATCATCAGCTCGTGGTGCCCGGTGAGCTGGACTCCTGTGCCATTTCCCTGGGTCGGGCGTTCGACGACGTTGACCCGGGGCCGGTAATGCCGGAGCATGTCGAAATCGGCGGCGAGAAATCCCGTCGGGCGCCCGTGGCCCAGGTTTCGGGCAATGGTCAGCGCCTTGAGGAAGACCTCGGGCATGATCACGGCGCTGCCGAGGTTGAGTACAACGCCACCATCATGCAGGTCGGGGAGGCTGCCCGCCAGTCGGAGAAAGTCCCGATGGGTCGTGGCTCCGAGGGCGGCACCATCGATGGCGGGATGCTGGTGAATCGTTTCGGCACCGATCGCCGCGTGGACCGTGACCGGAATATCAGCCTTGGCACAGGCCAGGAGGATCGAGGCTGCACCGCCGGGCAGATCCCTCCGCGCCGCCAGTCCGTTGGCGAATCCCTCTCCCAATCCCCAATCTGCTGCTGCCGCGGCGCGAATGGCTTCGTTCATTTCGGCGCCGGTTTCCGCCACCATGCCGAAGCTGCCATCCGCCAGTCCGGCGGCCACATCCTCGCTGGTCTCGCCGCACACGGCCAGTTCCCAATCATGAATGGCGCCCGAACCATTCATCGCCACGTGGGTGATGACCTTCCGCCGGATCAGCTCCGCCAGCAGCGGCCCCAGCCCCACCTTGATCACGTGCCCGCCCAGCATGACCACCACGCCGCGCCGATGGCGCGCGGCTGCCGCCACCCCGGCGATCACCGTGCGGAGATTGCGGGCTCCGAGCTGGTCAGGCAGGCTGTCGAGAAAGGCGTGGAACGAACGGTCGGCGCCAGGCGGGTGGGCCAGCAGCCCCTGCTCGACCTTGTGGGCCCGGGCTCCGCGCGAGACCAGTCGGAGCTGGCTGAGATCGGCTTCGCGATAGCTCACGGGCGAGCGGCGGCGCTGTCGGCCGGCGCGTACGTGATGGCACTGATCTGCAGCGTCAGGGTGCCGAACGGAAACCGGGTCCTGAACTTGACCGGGGTGCGGTGGACGTCGTCGGTGAGCCAGATCTGCGATTCGGCCCGGGGGGCAAACATTCCGTCCTTGCCCACAGTCGGCTGCAGCAGCAGGCACTGGGTCTTCTTGCCATCGGGCAGGTCACACGATTCCCGCTTGACCACCTTGACCACCACCGGATTGGTATCGAGGTGAAAATAGTTGTCGAACTTGTAGGTCTTGCCCACTTCGAGCGGAATGGTGCGGATGAAGTAGAAGAAGGCCGCGTCATCCATCGGCTGGTGTGGGGAGGGGAAGGAGTCCCGGTTTTCCCGGCTGAAGCCGGAGTCGGGATAGATCTCGTAATAGTGGGTGTACTTGCGGTCGTTTTCCTCAGAGTCCTTGTGGAACCGCCGGGAAATCAGGTCCTGGGTGCCGACCCACGAGGTCAGCACGCTGTTGATCTTGAACACCACCACGCCGCCCGTGATCGAGA
>JBEPVA010000293.1:0-3310 GCA_041691295.1 Gemmatimonadota bacterium | reverse complement strand
GCTGTCCCCATTCACACGAGGAGGGTACGATGAATCCGACGGAACCCCGCAGGATCGACAAGGCGATGGACCTGGACCCGCAGGTGATCAAGCCGGAGAACGCCGATCAGGTCCGTGGTGGTCGTGCGGGAGGGGACGACGATGATCTTGAAGAGCTCCAGGTGGAACGCAAGATAAGACAGCGGTAGCGATCCGCCGCGGCCCGCCGCCCAGTCCCGAGCGGCGGCCGCACCGGCATCACCGACACCAAGAAGTCCAACCGACAGTTCCCGCTCGACTCGACAGGGGTATTGCCATGGGCATGCACCGCGACCACGATCCGCGATTTTCCTCCCCAGGCGGACTGGGCCCTGTCCTGCTGCTGATCACACTCGGGCTGTCGTCCTGTGGCCCGGGTCCCAATGGCCCGGCGAGTGGCGGCAGGGTCACCATCGCGCCCAATGGACTGACCCTTTCGCTCGGTGGCACCGGCACCCTCACGGCGGATGCGCGCGATGCCGCCGGCGCCTCGCTTTCGGGGACGGAAGTGACCTGGTCTTCACTCAATGCTTCGGTGGCTTCGGTGGATTCGACCGGGGGGGTCACAGGCAACAGCATCGGAAGCGCGCGGGTGCGGGCCAGCGCCGCCGGGGCCGCGGACACGGTGGTGGTCCTGGTGGTTGATCAGCCCTGCAATGCGATCGAGACCATTCAGGCCTGGCATGTCCACCTGAACATGTGGTACTCAGACCATGGGCCAGTGGACCCCAGTGCCACGGTGACCACCAGTCACATCGTGGCCCTGGGAGCTACTCTTGCGCCGACCGGACCTCCGGTCGGAGGGGTCGTTGAATGGACCGGCGAGTTCTTTCCCAGCATTTATGCCGGCGGCAGTATGGCCGACACGGCCGTACAAATCCATGAGCAGAGTGAGGATCTGATCTCGGATCCCACCATCGTCGCGACGCTCGACGGCGCCGGACCTCCCGTGCCGACGCCGGGAGTCGATGGCTTCAGGCTGCGGGTCAACCTGAACAACTGCACGTTCCAGTTTTTCGCGGCTCCCTCAGTTCATGCGACCCTGTCGGTGACGGAGCACGCGGTCAACACGCTGCCCGGTCCGGATGAAGGCACCAGGACTTTCGATATGGATATTCCGCTGGGATTGCTGCAGGACGGCATCGAGCCCCTGGGCGACTGGCGGGCCCATCCGATGGGCCCCTGGCCGGTGTACTGGTCGTGGGATTCGTACGCCACGCTGTATGCCCCTGCGGGGCAGAACGCCTATATCCCATCCGGCGAGTTCGGCCAGCTCCTGTTCGGGATTCCGCCCCGGTCAGGCCCTCGCGGCGGAGCGCTCGGTCACGGCCGGGCCGACGTGTACTACTGGATTTCGAGTGACACGCTGCCCCCGCCTCTTCCCCAGTAGAGGCGGATTTCCGTCTTGAAGACTTCACCCCCCCGGTGCTGGTACAGCTCCCGGCACTCGGTGCACTTCGAGAGGTCGTGGACGTTCGGAATCAGACTGATGAACGCCTGATCGACGCCGAGGCGCTGGACCAGACCGGTGCGGAGCAACGCGAGTGCCTGCTGGTCCTGACCCAGGGCCCCTGCGTGGTGAAGTGCCCGGAGCAGTATCACGCGGGGCGGTAACGCGGAAGACGAGCGGGGCGACGGCTGCACGGATCGACGGACAGGACGAACAAGTTGGGCAAGGCCAGGCAACTGGAGTGATGAAACCAGATCTAAACTCTGTCGAATGCCCATCCGACGATCCGACGATCCGACGATCCGACGATCCGACGATCCGACGATCCGACCATCAGACTTTCCGACTCTCCGCCGTCAGCTCCTCCATCTCCTCCAGGCTCCTCGGCCAGTCTTTCTTGAGCAGCCGGGACAGCGAGCGGTCGGCCAGCAACCGTCCTCCGGTCTGGCAGGTGGCGCAATAGTTGGTCTCGTTACTGGCGTAGCGGATCCGCTGGACCGGGGAGCCGCAATCGGGGCAGGGTTTGCCGTAGCGGCCGTGCACCGCCATCTCGGGTCGGAAGGCGGTCACCTTTTCCGGAAATGTCTTGGCTGCCTCGGCGTTGAACCGATCCCGCCATTCGATCAGTACCGATTTGATCGCGGCCAGCAGACGCGCCGACTCTTCACTGGAGAGCTTGCTGGTCAGCGTCATCGGTGAAAGCCGAGCGCGGTGGAGAATCTCATCCGAGTACGCGTTGCCGATGCCACTGAACAGGCGGGGATCGGTGAGGGCGCGCTTGAGAGTGTGATTCTCGCTGCTGAGCCGGATCGTAAAGACGTCCGGCCGGATGTCGAGTACCTCGAGGCCCCCGCGATCGAATGGAATCATCGCCAGACGGCTGTGGACCAGGTGGAGTGACGCACGGCGGGTGGTGCCGGCTTCAGTCAGGGTCAGCTTCCCAGTGGGAAATTCGAAACTGGCCAGCGCCTTGCCGCCCTTTTTCGCCGAACCGGGTTCGATCCAGTGGAGCCGACCGGCGATCATCAGGTGGAGGACGAGGAACAGTTCATCATCGAAGCCGAAGATGATCCGCTTGCCGAGCCGCTCGAGAGAGTGGACCGTGCGGCCCGACAGTGCGGAAATCGGCGGATCGAAGGTCCGGAGCAGGAAGGGATTGGCGATGGTGGCCCTGGTGAGTGGCTGGCCGACGATCCGCGGGCGGAGCGCCGTGAGGTACGCCTCGATGTCGGGAAGTTCAGGCATCTCGAATCCTTGCGCGAGAACCGCAGCCGCGGCAGAACGCGGAAAACAACTATGAAGCTCGCGGATAAGAATAGTGTGGTCTGATGCATAGAGTGCGATGGATCTGCGCGCTCTGGTTACCTCATGCGGACCATCACCTTTCTCCACTCCGCGTTCATCCGCGCCCGGAGGTCCGCGTTCTTCCGCGGTCGGCTGTATTGAGTCAGGCTACTGGCGGCCGGTTTCGGCGCGCCTTACTTTCGGTCTGACCGCCTGCGCTGGCGCAGTTCCAATGCTCGACCACCATTCCCGGACGGACCATGCCCTCACGCTGGATGAGCCCCGCGCTCGCCCTTCTCGCCGCAGGTGCATTCCTCGGATGCCACCACTCCCCCGGTCACGCCATGACACCCGCGCCTGATCCGGGCCCTGACGGATTCGTTTCGCTGTTCGATGGCCATACCACGGGCGGCTGGCGTGGGTTCCGAATGGATACAGTACCCACGGGGTGGCAGGTCATCGACGGCAGCTTGACGCGAGTCGGATCCGGCGCCGACCTGATCACGAAATCCCAGTACGCCAACTTCGAACTGAGGCTGGAGTGGAACATCTCGGAGG
>JBEPVA010000292.1:0-3323 GCA_041691295.1 Gemmatimonadota bacterium | reverse complement strand
TCCACCCCCAGTCCAGCCAGCCGCAGCGACCATTTCGCTGGTGCTGATCGACGATAACCGTCTCCTCCGCGAGGGGATGGCGGCGCTGATCCATACCCAGCCTGACTTCCGGGTACTGGCCGCCTCGGCAGACATCGACGAGGCACTGGCCAAGGTCCGGGAAGTAAAGCCGGATATCGTGCTGCTCGATTTCGGCCTGGAGGATCATGACAGTCTGAGCCTCACGGCCGCCGTGCGTGCCGAGGTACCTGACTCCCGGATCATTGTCATGGGGCTGCTGCCGGCCCAGGAGGACGTGGCGGATTACGTCAAGGCTGGGGCCTCCGGCTTCCTCATGAAGGACGCCTCCAGCGAAGCCTTCTTCAGCACCATCAGGGCGGTGGCCAGCGGCGGCGAGGTGCTGCCTCCGGAGTTGACCAATTCGCTCTTTAGCCAGATTGCCCGCAATGTCGGCGTCAGCGGCAAGGCCAAGCTCCTTGAAGCGGTCCGGCTGACCAGTCGTGAACGCGAGGTCATCGCCCTGCTTGGTGAGGGACTGAGCAACAAGGAGATTTCGACCCGGCTTCACATTGCCGTGCACACGGTCAAGAGCCACGTGCACAACGTGCTGGAAAAGCTGGCCCTGCACAGCCGGCTTGAAGTGGCCGCCTTTTCTCACTCCAGCGAGTCCCGGATCCGGCCGCGCGGAGGTGCCAGCGAATAGCTCCTTCGAGCGGGCCATGACTGGTCCTGATGAGCGATTGTTGAACCCTCCCTGATAACCCACCTTTTCATCAAGCAGTCAGAAGTCCGGTGCACCAGCCGGCAACCCGCCTGGCCAGGTGAGCGCCTATGTGGTCCCCCGAAAGCGAGCAGTTCGAGAACCGATCGGAGCCGGCGATCATGACCGGTCCCATTTCGATGCTGCTGATCGACGACAATCCGCTGCAGTCAGCCGGTGTCGTCTCCCTGATCCGGCGCGAGTCCGGATTCCATATCATCACCACCTCCGCCGAAATCGAGCAGGCGCTGGCTGAGGTCCGCCGCAGCCAGCCGGACCTGATACTGCTCAATCTGCCGCAGAAGGGCGCCGATAGCCTTACCATGGCCGGCGCCCTCCATGGCACGGCACCCGAGTGCCGTGTGGTATTGATGGGGCTCAAGGCCACCCACGGCGATCTGTCCAGTTTCATCCGGGCGGGGGTGTGCGGCTTCGTCCTGGCCGAATCGTCGTTCGAGGATTTTCTGGAGACCATTCGGTGTGTGGCTCGCGGCATCCAGGTGCTGCCATCACAATTGACCCGGTCACTGTTCGCCCAGATCAAGCGCCACGGCGCGCCGCTCAGAGGGCCAGTGGCGCTCGCGGCTGGCCGGTTGACCAAGCGGGAGCGGGAAGTAGCGTCTCTGATCACCCAGGGGCTCAGCAACAAGGCCATCGCGGCCCGGCTTCAGATTGCGCTCTACACGGTCAAGAACCATGTCCACCGGGTGCTCTCCAAGCTGGCGATCAACAGCCGACTCGAACTGGCCGCGTTTTCCCACAGCGGCAAGGCTCCCCGGCCGGCCTTTCCGACCGGGAGCGAGGCCGCGCTATCGGCCTGAATCGTTGGAGCGAGGTCAAAATTCGCTCTACCGATCGATTGTTTCGCACCGTTCAATACCCGATCTTGGTAGTCCTCGCAGGACCCCCGGGGGGCATGCCGAGTGGTATGTCCTCCTCCTTCCCCTCCTCAGGCTGATCCTGAATTCACCAGTGACTGGAGGTGAATATGGCAAGCCTGGATGGAGCGGTGCTGCGCTCAATCGGTCACGAAGCGAAGCAGACACTCGACCCCAGCCCGAGCAGCCCGAGCAGCCCCAGCCCGCCAGTCAGGCAGCATGACCACCGGCGGCGCAAGACCGATCAGCCCGTCGTGTCCCTGCCTGATGCCGACGAGACGGCCGTCGATCGAGTACGGCTGCCGCTGATTGCCCTTCCGTTGCCTCTGCCTGAATCCTCAAAGAGCTGATGCACACCCTTCGATACAAGGGTTTTACCATCACGTCCCGCGCCTATCAGATCCGCCCTTCCGGTGAGTGGACGGTCGATCTCGAGATCCACCGTCCTGGACGGGGGCGGCCTTTCGGTTTGCTTGAGCAGTGCCGCAGCGAGCGGGAATCGGACGCCCGGAGCTTCGATGTGGGACGGCGTATCATCGATGGCCAGCTTCCGGGATGGTCGGTCGATGGTTTGCGCCATGGGCAGCGGTCCAAACGGGAAGAGCCGGCATTCGATCAGTTCCGCCGTCACGGGTTCGTCGCGTTCCTGCTTCTCGCAGCCACTGCGGCAGCAGCGCTGCTGTCCCGGGCCTGATCGGGGAAGACGCGGGGCCGCGCCGCTCTCCGAACGGTCCTGGTATCCGCCCATTCTCAGGGCACAGCCCTAGGTCGACAAGCCGCGCGCCCAGGCCACTGTCGCGGCCACGGCCCGGGCCCATCCGGATCTCAGGCGGACCCGTTCCGCGGGGGACATTCCTGGCTCGAATGTCCGGACCCGGCGAGCGGAGATGAATGCTTCAGCATCCGGCCAGATCCCAAGTGCCAATCCCGCCAGGCTACCGGCCCCCATCGCGGTGGAGTCGACGATATCCGGCCGCTCGACCGCCACCCCAAGGATGTCCGCCTGGAACTGCATCAGCCAGTCGTTGGATGAGGCCCCACCGTCGACCCGCAGCACGCCGAGATCAGCCGAGCAGTCGCGCACCATCCCCTCCAGCAGGTCGGCACTGGCATAGGCCATGGCCTCAAGCGCCGCGCGCACCAGGTGGGCCCGGCTGGTGCCGCGGGTCAGGCCGGTGATCGTTCCGCGGGCCTCCGGCTCCCAGTGCGGCGGCCCCAGGCCGGCAAAGGCCGGGACGAAATGCACGCCGCCGGTATCCGCCACGCTCCGGGCCATCAATTCGGATTCGGCGGCGGTCGAAAGAATTCCCAATCCATCCCGCAGCCATTGCAGAGCGGCGCCCGCTACCAGGACGCTGCCCTCGAGCGCATAGGCGGGCTCACCGCGCGGGCCGCACGCCGCCGTCGTCAGCAGTCCCTGCGACGACCAGGCTGGCCGGTCGCCGGTGTGGGTCAACAGAAACGCCCCGGTGCCATAGGTGTTCTTGGCGCTCCCCGGCTGAACGCAGCCCTGGCCGAACAGCGCCGCCTGCTGGTCGCCCGCGATTCCGGCGATTGGCAGCGACCGACCCAGAATCGATGGGTCGGTTTCAGCCACAACCGCTGACGAACCGACGATAGCGGGCAGCAGGGCGGCGGGAATCCCGAACAGCTCGAGCAGCTCCGGTTCGAACCGGCGGCTTTGC
>JBEPVA010000291.1:0-3352 GCA_041691295.1 Gemmatimonadota bacterium | reverse complement strand
GGCGGGCCGCCCAACTTTGCTCCTGTGATTGCCAGGCTCCACACCATTGTCCGGCCGCTGGCCGAGCAGATGCTGGGAGGGGTGGCGCTCTCACTGTGGGTCCTGGTTGGAGCGGTAAGCATCGTGCTGATCATCGCCTGTGCCAACGTGGCCAATCTCTTCCTGGTCCGCGCCGAAGGCCGCCAACGCGATCTCGCGGTGCGTCGAGCGCTCGGGGCAGGGCGGGGTCAGTTGATCCGGCTGCAGCTGGCTGAGTCGCTGATTGTGGCAGCCATCGCCAGCGTGCTGGCCGTGGTGCTCGCCACTATCACCTTCCCGGCCTTTCTCCGAGCGGCTCCGGCGGGCATTCCCCGGATCGGTGAGGTCGGCCTCGATGCGGCAACGCTTTGGTTTGCATTGGCGGCGGCGCTGGTCTGCGGCCTGGCCTGTGGCGCGGTACCGGCGCTGCGCGGGTCGTCACCCGATTTCCAGCGGTTGCGCGATGGCGGCCGAAACGCGACGCGCCGGCGGAACTGGGGCCGCAATGGGCTGGTCATCGCGCAGACGGCGCTGGCGCTGGTGCTGCTGATCGGATCCGGTCTGCTGGTCCGGAGCTTCCGGGCGCTGCGTCACGTCGATCCCGGGTACAGCACCGAGGACATCTTCACCTTCCAGATTGCCCCCTCACGGCCCTCGCTGAACGATGGGCCCACCTTTGCCCAGTTCGACCAGAACTTCATGGACCGCCTGCGGGCGCTGCCTGGGGTGCAGTCAGTGGGATTGGTGGACAACATTCCGCTCGATGAAGGCACCCAGGCCAGTCGGGTCATTGCCAGCGGCAGCAGCCCGGGGCCGGCGGGTGGCACCCTGCTCAACCTGACGTTCAGCGCCGGCGATTACTTCAAGAGCATGAGCATTCCAGTGCTGCAGGGCCGCACCTTCCAGCCCTCGGACAACCAGGCCGGCGCCGACAACGTCGTGATCAGCAAGTCGGCCGCCAAGCTGCTCTGGCCCGCCGACAACCCGATCGGCCGTCAGATCCAGATGGTCGGCGACTCGGCTTGGTACAATGTCGTCGGGGTCGTGGGAGACGTGATGCAGGGCAGCTTCCGGGACGTGCCCCAGTCACTGGTCTATCTGCCGCTGGTCGGGCACCTGGCGTCGGATTGGCGGGTGTCATCGCCAGCCTATGTCATCAAGACCAAGCGGGCCGAAACGATTCAGTCGGAGGTCCGCGCCTTGGTCAAGGAAGTCGCGCCCGAGGCGCCGATGTACCGGATCTACACCATGGCTTTCCTGTCCCAGCGGTCGATGGTGTCGCTCTCGTTCACCATGCTGACGCTGGGAGTGCTGTCGTCGCTGGCGCTCATCCTGGGCGCCGTCGGTCTGTACGGTGTTCTGTCCTTTGTCGTCGCCGAGCGGACTCGCGAAATCGGAGTCCGCATGGCACTCGGCGCCCGTGCCGAGCAGGTACGAGCCATGGTCGTGGCCCAGGGCGCCCGCGTGGTTGGTGCCGGTATCGTGATCGGACTGCTGGTGGCACTCGCCGCCACCAAGGCGCTGGGTGGCATGCTGTATGGAGTCCAGGCACTGGATGCGCCCACCTTCATTGCCATGTCGATCTCGATGGTCATCATCGGCCTGCTGGCCAGCTACCTCCCCGCTCGACGGGCGTCGAGCGTCGATCCGATCGAGTCGCTGCGGGGGGATTAAGCCTGTCATTAACGGCGCCAAGCCTCGTATCGACGGGGCTATCTAGATCCCTCGCTCGCTGCTGTCCCTCGTGATGGCATAGCGACCGAAAGTCTCCCCTCTCCAGCTCGGCTGGCGACTGAGCGGCCCTCTGGCGCCGCAGTTTGGCGCCGCGGCCGCGAGGAAGTGGGCCGGGGGTGAGGCCCGAACTCGGCAGCGGACCTCGTTCTCACACCGCGCGCCCAGTTCTCTCGCTTCGCTCCGGGCAGGTTGTCTCGCATTGCCACCATGCGCTGTTTGTCCTCTCGTCTATATTCTCTCGTCTCTCGTCTATAATCTCTCGCCTCTCGTCTCCAGTCTCTCGTCTCTGGATCCCATCCCTTCGAAGTAGCTCCCCGCTGAATCAGCCCCCCGCTTCATCCGGGCACTGCCGCGGCAATGCGCGGAGCTAACTCCTATTTCAATCCTCCGGCGGATTCTGCCCTGATCCCCGTTGCGTGACATTGGTTACACGGGCAGGGAGCTCCGACATCGACGCAGACCCCATCTGGTGCCTTTGGCAATCGCTGAGCATCGATGTCGCCGGTAACCTGGAGCGCTCCATGTCCCTGTCATTCATTACCCTTTCGCTGGCGATCGCTCCCAACGACACCGGTGAGTGCCACGCACTCCACCGGCGCGGTACCGAACTCCGGATCCGGAAGCCCTAGCGCCATGTTCGCCATTCTCGCACTCGTGCTGGTCCAGGGCTGGATACTCGCGTTCGACGTCTTCCATGTCACCGCACTGCCGATTCGCCTGCTTCCGCTGGCCGCCCTGGCGTGCCTGTTCTGGCATCTCTGGTCGGCCAATCGGCCAGGGCTTCGGGTGGCGCAGTGAGCAGCCCGCTCCGTCCGGTGGCACTCTGCTCCATCCTGCTGTTGATGGTGTGGGCCACTGGCTTCTTCGTCTTTCACTCTGCCGGCGGCTGGATCCATCTCGTCCTGCTGCTGGCCGTGATCGCGATCGTCCGGGAATTTCTGGCCGGCTTCGACACAGCCGGCTGAGTGCGACTGTTACCGGGGCGAATCTGTCGCCTCGGGCCTCCCCCGCGGTTCTGGGACCACGCGGGGCGAGGGGCTGGGCAGGTGGCCCCCTACGAGGCATAGGAGTAGTCATGAAGCAGTTTGCCAGTATCACCGTGATGGCAGGACTCGCCCTGGCGGCGGCCTGTCACAGCGCCCCGCCGCCGGAACCGGAGCCGGTACCGGTGGTCACCACGACGCCAACCCCGACCGTCGCGGCCCGCAATGTGTTCAACCAGGACTCGGCCGACGCGGCCGATCGCGCCAGATCCGACTCAGCCGCACGGGCGCGGGCCTGGGCCGATTCCGTGGAGCAGGCTCGACTGGCTCTCGCCGCCGTCACCGCGCTGCGGACCGAGCTCGGCGTGCTGGTGCACTTCGACGTCGGGCAGGCCCGTCTGCAGCCGGACGGCCGCGATGCACTGGACCGCAAGGTCACCATCCTGAATGCCAACCCGACGGTTCGGCTGCGCATCACCGGCGCCTGCGACGATCGGGGCTCGGTGAGCTACAACCAAAGCCTGGGCCAGCGTCGAGCGGTCGCGGTCCGGCGTTACCTGGTCAGCAAGGGCATCGACGCCAGTCGGCTGGACGAGGCCTCAGCCGGTGAAGGCTCC
>JBEPVA010000290.1:0-3385 GCA_041691295.1 Gemmatimonadota bacterium | reverse complement strand
GGACGGGCGGACGGGCGGACGGGCGGACGGGCGGACGGGCGGACGGGCGGACCGAGACTACAAGAAGCCCTCATCCCGAGCAATGTGAGGGATCGCTTCAGGAATGTCAGGTTTCTCCGTTCACGGAAAGGATCGATGTGGCGAGCGCAAAAAAGACCAGTGGCCTTCGTGGCCTCAAGCCCAGGGCATTGAAGGCCGAGGCCGCCCTCAAGATCAACGGCGGCACGACGAAGAAACTCCCGGGCAAACGGAATCCGCCGACGCTGACGCTGAAATAGGCGGAGTCGCGCGGCCCGCGATTCTGGCGGGGCAGAGTGGACAGGGGGGCAGGAGGTTACCGTTCAGGCACTTGCCTGAGCTGACCCACTGCCCCGAGTCATCTATGCGTCTGGCCGCCGTTCTCGTACCGATCGTCCTCGCCTTTCGAGCGCACACAGCGCCGGCCCAGCAGGCCGATTCATCGTTCGTCTTCGACTCCAACGTCGTCGTTCCGATGCGGGACGGAATCCAGCTCACGGCCGACATCCTCAGGCCAACCGGCCGCGGACCCTTTCCGGTACTGGTCTACCGGACCCCCTACGGAAAAACCGACGCGCTCAAGGATTACACCACCTTCACGGCCGCGGTGCATCGCGGCTACGCGGTGGTGGTCCAGGACGTCCGGGGCCGGTTCGGATCGGGCGGAGAGTTCGTCGCCTATCAGCACGAGGGCAAGGACGGCTTCGATACCATCGAGTGGGCGGCCCACCAGCCCTGGTCCAACGGGCTGATCGGGACCTTCGGGTTGTCCTACCCCGGTGCGGTGCAGTGGCTGGCCGCGGTCGAAAGCCCGCCGCACCTCAAGGCAATGGTCCCGGCGATGACCTTTGCCACCCCGCGCCGCTTCTTCTACAGCGGCGGAGTCTGGGACCTGTCCTGGGTCAACTGGATCTGGGCCGACATCGCACCCGACGTCCGCGCCGCGAAACATCTCCCCGGCCCGCAGGACTACGCCGCCGCCTCGGCGGCCTGGGACAGCATCGGCGACAGCCTGGTGGGTCAGTTGCCGCTGCAATCGATGGCCGCCTTTCGGGGCATTGCGCCGTGGTATTACGAGTGGCTGGCGCATCCGCCGGCCGACCCATGGTGGAACTGGGCCGACTTGACGGGGCGCTACGGGAAGACCCGCGCCGCGGTGCTCAACCTGTCCGGCTGGCATGACGAAGACTACGGTCCCTCCGGGGCGGTCCGGAATTTCCTGGGGCTGCGTGCCGCCCGCCGCCAATTGGTCTCTGCCAATACCCATTTGATGATCGGCCCCTGGGCCCACGGTGTCGATGGCACCGGACGCTCCAGAGTGGGAAAGCGCGAGATGGGAGACCAGGCCCGGATTGACTACGATGATGTGGTGCTACGATGGATGGATCACTACCTGCGCGGGATCGACAATGGCGTCGACCGGGAAAAGGCAGTCCGGGTTTACGTGATGGGCGGGGGGCGCTGGCTGGAATCGGATCGCTGGCCGGTGGCGGATGATTCGATCACGCTCTATCTCACCGGCGACAGCGCAGCGGGGTTGAGCACCACCGCGCCGAGGGCGGAACATTCAGGAGAAACACTGGAGTCGGATCCCGCCAATCCGGTTACCGACCCGTATGGCGGCTACAGCGGGGCGCACGACTACCACGATTTCATCCGGGTCGCCGGCCTGCTGACCTTCGACTCACAGCCGATGCCACAGGACGTCACGGTGGTGGGCGCGATTCACGCCAGGATCTACCTGTCCACCACCGGCCGGGATACCGATCTCTGGGTCCGGATCCTCGACGTGGCACCGGACGGTACCGCCTGGAACCTGATGAACCCGGGCCTCGACCTGATGCGGGTCAGCTATCGCCACGAGGCGCGGACCCCGGAGCTGCTTACTCCGGGCCGGCCGTATGCGGTGGACCTCAATGAGCTGCTGACCGGCAACCGATTTCTCGCAGGCCACCGGATCCGGATCCAGATCTCGACCGCGTTCTTCCCGTGGTTTTCGCGAAATCTCAATAGTGGGGAGTCGGAGATTGCCAGTGACCGGGTGCAGAAGGCCCGGGTGACGATCTACCATGACCGGGTTCACGCCTCGAAGATCATGCTCCCGGTCGTCAGCCGGTAGCCGGTGGTCGTCGAATGGTCGGGTTAATTCTGAGGTCGGCCGCCGCCATGCTTTCCGGCGTGGCTGATCCACCAGACGTACGCCGCAACCGCAAGCACCTGATCCTTGGCCAGTGCCTGGCTGGCCCCCCGTGTCGGCATGGCGGTATCCCGCAGCGACTCGTCTTTCGGTATGCCGTGCACCACCCGCGACACGATGGCGGGGTAACTGTCCGGACCATGGAGCCAGACGCCAAGGCGCAGCGCGGGGCCGGTCCTGGTACCGTTTCCCTCGAGGCCGTGGCACGTGAAGCAGCCACCGGCGCCATGAAACACTTCGGCCCCCCTGGCCACGGCCGAGTCGGTCACTTCGGGGGGCCGTTGCCCCAGGGCCTGGCCCGAGGCGAGGGCCCACGGGAAGAGGAGTACTGGCAGGAGCAAGCTGGTACGCATGCCGAGGAATCCGATGGAGGTTTGCATCGGTTGAGTATAGCGCACTGGCACCACCAGGCGCCCCCAGAGACCGCTCCCGATATCGGGCGCCTCCGGTATTTACACCCCAGTCCCGGGCTTCGACACTTGCAGACAGGCACTGACCATGGGCTCTGAGCAGGTCACCGCCATCAGGCTGGCCGTCGCCGCGCTGGTTGGCCTCGCGGTCGGCATCGAGCGCGAGTGGTCCGGCCACGCCACCGGTCCGAGCGCCCGGTTTGCCGGCGCCCGTACCTTCCTGCTGCTGGGCTTTGCCGGCGGAGTGGCCGGGTGCCTGTACGACGCCGGCATCAGCGGGCCGGCCACCGTCATCCTGTCTGGCGGAGTGCTGCTGCTGGTCGCGGCGTACATCATGGCCTCCCGCCCCGGCGGTGAGGCGATGGACGGTACCACCGAGGCCGCGGCGCTCGCGGTCCTGGGCGCCTCGGTGCTCGCCGGCCTCGGCGAACTCCGGCTGGCCGCCGGGGCCGCCGCCCTCATGGTGCTGGCCCTCCGGGAGAAAGGCGCCATTCACCGCTTCGTCGCCAGGATTGGTGACGTGGAGATGCGGGCCGGCCTCCAGTTTGCCGTTCTCTCGCTGGTCCTCCTGCCACTGCTGCCCGACGGCACGTACGGTCCGCTGGGCGGCATCCAGCCTCGAAAACTCTGGACCATCGTCCTGTTTCTCTGCGGACTCAACTTCCTCGGCTACCTGGCGCGCCGCTGGGTTGGCGGCCGCCGCGGGTACGCCATCGCCGGGCTGCTGGTCGGTATGACTTCGTCGACCGCAGTCACCCTG
>JBEPVA010000289.1:0-3395 GCA_041691295.1 Gemmatimonadota bacterium | reverse complement strand
GCCGATACCATCGCCGCCATGACGATCCAGACCAGCGCCTCGGTCTCGATGGCCCAGGGCTTCACCTTCCTGGTCACCGGTGGGCTCAACCTCTCGGGCAGCTTCAGCTGCGTCAACTGCAACCTGACGGTCCTTGGCCCGATCACCACCCTGGCCGGCAGCACGCTGAGTCCGAGCGTACTGGTGGTCGGCAGCACGCTGTCGGTGGCCGGCAACTACAACGTCACCGGCAATACCCTGTTCCAGGGTACCGCCCAGCTGATCCCGGCCAACATCACCTACGCCACGCTGACGGTGACCGGCACCGCCTCGCTTACCGGCCGGACCAACAGTACGACGTCGGTCCTGGTCATCGGCGCCGGCCGGCTGAGCCTCGCCGGTCACACCCTGCTCACCGGACTGCTCCAGATCGGGCAGGCCCCGGGAGAGACTTCCTCCCTGGTCATGACCAACCCGCTCGACTCGGTGATCACCGGCAACGCCGTGTTCAACGGCGGCAGTAGTGCCGGGTCGCTGACCGCCGGTGTGCTGGTGGTCAGCAACAACTTCACCCAGACCAGCCTCAGCTCGACCACATCGTTCTCCGCCAGCGGCAGCCATCGGACCGTCTTCAACGGCACGACCCGCCAGACGCTCACGATGGCCTCGCCGGGCGCGGCCCAGTCTCACTTCAACATTCTGGATCTCTCGGTGGCCACCGGCCCGGTCAGCCTCAGCGGCAGCGCCTACGCCATCCAGCTGGTAGCGCTGCCCGGAACCGGTGGCACGCCGGTGCTGTCCGGCACCGCCGGGACCCTGACGGCGGCGGGAGTCAATGTGAACCGGATGCTGATCGACACGATTCCGGTGATCATCGGCGGCGGCGGCATTACCCGGTTCGACTCGGTGAGCTTCATCCATCAGGCCGCCACCGCCACGGCGCTGACCGTCAATGACGCGGGCATAGCGGCTCCGTACACCTTCAATGCCCTCAGCTTCGGAGTCGTACCCACAACCGGGTTCTATCTCCGGGCCAACGATACCGATGGCGCCGCACCCAATGTCCTGACCATCAATGTCGCAGGTGGCACGCCTGCCACGCCGGGCGCATTTACCCATGTCGTGGGAGGAGCGGTCATCAACTGGCCGCTGATCATCGCCGCGGCCAGCTGGAACGGCACGGTGAGCACCGCCTGGGAAACGGCCGGCAACTGGACGCCGAGCGGGGTGCCGTCGGCCACAACCGCGGTCACCATCCCTGCCGGCACGCCGAACGCGCCGACACTGTCGACCAACCTCAGCTCCGGCCCGCTGACCATCAACACCGGCGCGGTCTTCAACCTCGGCTTCAGCCAGCTGGTGGTGAGTGGCAACGTCTTCAATGACGGAACCATCAATGGCGGCGGCAACATCTTCATGTTCTCAGGCGGTCAGGTCCGGGGCGGCTTCCCGTTCCTGACCGTGGCGGGACCGGTGACCGCGGTCGGTCCGGTGACCGTGGCCAACAACCTCAACATCTCCGGTGGCGACTACAACCCCAACGGCAACTACACCGTCATCGCCGGCGGAATGACCACGCTCAACGGCGGCACCCTGACCATGACCAGCGCCGCCGATTCGATCGACGCGCTCAGCGTCTCATTCGACGGTAGCTCGACGGTCGGCAAGCTCACCGCCGGTGTCATCCGAGTGCACAAGGACTTTGGCCAGTTCACCGCGGCCAATGCCTTTGCCCCGTCCGGCGCATTCACGGTCCGGATGTTCGGCACCGGCGGTACCATCCGGATTACCAACCCGGGGACTGACGCGTTCCAGAACCTGGACCTGAGCGGCGCCACATCGGTCAGCCTGCTGAGCCCGGTACACGTGCTGGGTGTGCTCACCTCGGTGACGGCCGGTGCCGCGCCGGTGATCAGTGGTCAGCCCGGTGACACCCTCGTCGCCGTTGGGGTGAACGTCACCAAGCTCACGCTCGATACCATCCCGATGGTCCTCAACCCCGGCCCGGTCACAGCGTTCAACAACGTGACCTTCAGCCACCAGGCGCCGACCGCGACCCAGCTCACGGTGACGGGTCCCGGGACCGGCACGAGCTACATCTTCACTAACATCGTGTTCCAGTCGGCCCCGACAACCGGTGGCCTCTACCTCTCGGTCAACGACAACGCCACCACCGACGGCCTGCTCCTCGGCGTCAACATGGTCAACCCGACGCCGGCCACTCCCGGCGCCTTCTCGTCGACCAGCGGTGGTGCCGCCCTGCAATGGCCGGCGGGCGCCACGCCGGTGATCAGCTGGACCGGTGCGGTCAACACTGACTGGAGCACCGCCGGGAACTGGAACCCGACCCGGCTCCCGACCGCAGCCGACAGTGTGGTGGTGCCCAACACCACCAACAAGCCCATCATCTCCTCGCTGGACACGGTGGCGGCGATCACGGTACAGACCGGTGCCACGCTGGCACTCGGCACCGGTGTCCGCTTCGTCGTCACCGGATCGGTGACCGTCGCAGGGACGATCACCGGGCCGACCGGCAGCCTGACCGCACTCGGGGCGCTGACGACGACCGCCGGCTCAACCCTGAGTCCGGCCATCCTGGTCCTGGGCAGCACTCTGACAATCGCCGGCACCTACGACGTCAGCGACAGCACCCTGTTCCAGGGCACCAACCAGCAGATCCCCGCCAACATCAACTACACCACGCTCGCGGTGAGCGGCACCGCCACCCTCACCGGTCGGACCAACGCGACGATTTCTACCCTGGTCTTCAACAACGGACACCTCACACTGGGCGGGCACACCCTCGTCACCCAGCAACTGCAGGTCGGCCTTTCCGGGGACTCGCCGGTGCTGACGATGAACAACCCGCTCGACTCCCTCATTGCCATCAACGCCGTCTTCGGCGGCGGCAGCGAGACCGGGCAGCTCACGGCCGGCACGCTCGTCCTCAGTGGCGATTTCAACCAAACCAGCCTCAGCTCAACCACATCGTTCTCCGCCAGCGGCAGCCACCGGACGATCTTCAACGCCGGCGGCGCGCTGCAGACGGTCACCATGGCCTCAGCCGGCGCGGCCCAGTCCCACTTCAACATCCTCGATGTCTCGAGCGCCACGCTGAGCCTGGTCAACAGCAGCTACGTGGCGGGCCAGCTGATTTCGCGGCCGACCGGCATCACCCCGGTCATTCATGGCACCGCGGGTGCGCTGACCGCAGCAGGCGTCAACATCACGAGGCTGACCCTGGACACCATCCCGCTGATCGTCGGCGGCGGCACGATCACCGAGTTTGACACCGTCTCGTTCATCCACACCGCGGCCACCGCCACGGCGCTGACCGTCAACGATGCGGGCACCGCGGCGCCCTACACCTTCAATGCCCTGAGCTTCGGGGTGGTGCCCACGACCGGGTTCTATCT
>JBEPVA010000288.1:0-3429 GCA_041691295.1 Gemmatimonadota bacterium | reverse complement strand
GTCGAGCTTCTCGCGTTCTTCGTGGGTAGTGGGAACTGTCTAATTTCTCTTTGCGCGTTTCTCTTTTTTCTCTTTCCTTCTCCTCTTTCCTCTCTCCTCTCTCCTCTCTCCTCTCTCCTCTCTCCTTAGAACGGCCTGTCAATTCCCGGACTCTGCGGCGAGAAGAACTTCGGCCCCTGATCGGTGATGTACAGACAGTCCTCCAGCCGGACGCCAAACTCACCGTAGATCGCGATCATCGGCTCGTCGCTGAAGCACATCCCCGGTGCCAGCTTCGTCGTGTTCCCCTTCACGAAGTTGGTCCACTCGTGGCCATCCATCCCGATGCCATGGCCGGTGCGGTGCGGCAGTCCGGGCACCTTGTAACCGGGCCCGAAGCCGGCATCCGTAAGCACCTTGCGAGCGGCATCATCGACTGAGCCGGCCATGGCCCCGAGCTGGGCCGCCGCAAACGCGGCGTCCTGCGCTCGACGCTCGAGATTCCAGATCTCGGTCTGCCGAGCGGTCGGCTTGCCGAACACCGTCGTCTTGGTAATGTCGGCCTGATACCCCTCGACCGCGCAGCCGGTATCCACCAGCACGATGTCTCCCTCGTGGAGCTGCTGCGGCTTGACTGACCCATGCGGAAACGCCGAGGCGGCACCCAGCCCCACCAGCACCCATGGATCGGCGCCGCCGAACCGGGTCATGGACTGGCTCTGGATTTCCTGGATGTCATACTGGGTCATCCCCTCCTTGAACAGCGAGAAGGTGACCTTGAGCGCCGCCATCGTGATATCGTTGGCTCGCTGCATCAGCGCCAGCTCGGTCGCTGATTTGATCATCCGGCATCCTGCCGTGACCGACTCGGCGCCGACCAGCGCCAGCGCCGGCGTCACCTGGTGGACACCGTCCGCCACGAAGAAGCGGAACCGCTCCTCGACCCCGACCTTGCCGGTCGTGATGCCGCGGTCCCGCAGGATCCCGGCAATGACGTGGTACGGGCTTTCGTCCTCCTGCCAGACCCGGACGTCACTGGTGAACTGGAGCCGCTCGCGGGCCCGCGCCTCCTCGAAGCCAGGACAGACGAAGGCCAGTTCCCCCTTGGCGGGCAGCACCGCGACGAACGGCCGCTCGGACAGCCCCCAGCCCATGCCGGTGAAGTAGCTCATCGTGGTACCAGGCTCCAGCAGCAGCGCGCCGATGCCGTTGGCTGCCATCAGGCGACGAGCCTTCTCCATCCGGGCTCGCCGTTCATCGTCGCTGATCGGGACCACGCCATCCAGCATCGGCTTGAGGCCGGAGACCGCGGTGGGAAGGTGGCAGGGGTCAGACTCGGTGATGAGCGGTCGGCTGCGTTTGCTGAATGGCAGGACGGCGCCCCCAAGGGCGCCAGCGAGAAGACCGGTAAAGCCGCGGCGATCGAGAGTCACAGTTCCAGCTCGGCGAAAGGGATTGGTGATTCGGACGAGGGAAGCTGGGGGTTGGTCGGGGCGGATGCAAGCGGGCGGCGGGTTCGGGGTTCACGGTTCATGGTACACGGTCGAGGAGTGTGACTACCCTCGTTCCGTCGGTCCAACGGTCCGTCGGCTTTTGGTCCGCCCCCCGCTTGCATGTTGGCCCGGGACGGTCAACTTCCCACCTGTCAATTTCCCACTTCGCCGAGCTCCTGATCACCATGCGCCTGATCACACTTGCCTCTCTGCTGGTTCCCGCACTCGCCGCTGCGCAGGTACCGGCGGACACCGTTTCCCTCGAACAGGTCTCGAGCTACCCGTTCACCGAAGACCTGGTGGCCGCGCCGAGTGGCAGCCGGATCGCGTGGGTGCTGAATCAGGGGGGGCATCGGAATGTCTGGACGGCCGAAGGGCCAGGCTTCAAGCCGAAGCAGCTGACCGCCTACGATCACGACGACGGGATGGAGCTCACCAGCCTGTCGATTTCGCCGGATGGCCAGTGGGTGGTGTACGTGCGCGGCGGCGATCACGACTCCAACTGGGAAGGTGACGGCGTCGTCAATCCTGCGGCCGCCACGGTGCAGCCGAAGATCGAGATCTTCGCGGTTTCGACCAGCGGTGGCGATCCCCGCAAGCTCGCCGAGGGGGATTTCCCGGTCATCTCGCCCAAGGGGGACCGGCTGGTCTTCGTCAAAGGCGGGCAGGTCCAGGTCATGGGCCTCGCCGACACCACCTCGAAGCAGCTGTTCTATGCCCGCGGCACCAACGGCGACGCGACCTGGTCTCCCGACGGCTCGGCTCTCGCGTTTACCGCCGATCGCGGCGACCACAGCTTCATCGGTATCTACCGCGACGAGAAGACCCCGATTCAGTGGCTCGGGCCGACGACCTCGCGCGACTTCATGCCGCGCTGGTCTCCCGATGGCACGCAGGTCGCCTTTGTGCGGATGCCGGGTCAGGGAGGCGCCCCGCGTCCCATGCTGGTGGACCGGCCAGACCCGTGGGCCATCTGGACCGCCGACGTCACGAGTGGCACCGCAAAGCAGGTCTGGGCCAGCAGCAACACGCTGCACGGCTCGTACCCCGAGACCGATGGCAGCGCCAATCTCCATTGGGCCGCCGGCGATCGCATCGTCTTCCTGTCGGATGAGGATGGCTGGGAACACCTGTACTCGGTGCCGGTGAGCGGTGGCAAGCCCACGCTGCTTACCCGCGGTCACTTCATGACCGAGTTCATCTCGATCAGCCGAGATGGCAGCTTTCTTGTCTATTCGGCCAACACAGGGCCGGACCTGAACGACGATGACCGCCGCCACATCTTCCGGGTGCCGGTCGATCGGGCTGAACCGGTGGCGTTGACCCCGGGTGACGGGGTCGAGTGGGGGCCGGTGGTGACGGGAGATGGCCAACAGGTGGCCTATATCGGTGCCGGCACGGCGCAGCCCCCGGTTCCCGGTGTGGTGCCCACCCAGGGCGGCCCCGCACGATCGATCGGCGTCGAATTCGTGCCGGCCGACTTCCCGGCCGCCCAACTCGTGGTGCCGACCAGGGTCACGTTCAAGTCGCCCGACGGGCTCACCATCCACGGCCAGCTGTTCCGGCCGAAGAACGCTGCTGGCAAGCATCCCGGTGTCGTGTTCGTTCATGGCGGGCCGCCGCGGCAGATGCTGCTCGGCTGGCATTATATGGGCTACTACTCGCACGGCTATGCGCTCAATCAGTACTTGGCCAATCATGGCTATGTGGTCATGACCGTGAACTACCGGCTGGGCATTGGTTATGGTCACGACTTTCATCACCCTGCGCATGCGGGGCCGGCGGGGAATGCGGAGTATCAGGATGTGCGGGCGGCGGGGATGTATCTCAGGAAGCTCGCGGGCGTCGATTCGACCCGGATCGGAATCTGGGGCGGCTCCTACGGGGGCCTGCTCACTGCGCACGCCCTGGCCCGCGATTCGAAGATTTTTCGGACCGGTGTCGACCTGCACGGCGT
>JBEPVA010000287.1:0-3442 GCA_041691295.1 Gemmatimonadota bacterium | reverse complement strand
CCTGGTGCTGCTCTGGCATCCCGAGCAGCGGGCGGCCCAGCTGTTCAAGGAAGTCTTTTTCGGCAGCACCAATCAGTACACCGATGTCGCCCAGAATTTTCCGCTGATTCCCTGGTTCTCGGTATACCTGGCCGCCACCGTCCTTGGCGAACGGATAGCCGAGGCCAGCGATGGTGGTGGGCTGGAGCGGATCGGATGGCGGCTGCTCACCACCGGACCCCGGTGGATCATCGCGGCGCTGGCCGTCAAGGGTGTGTACCTGATGTGCCGGCCGACCATGTGGAGTTCGTACGAGGATATGCCGCCGGTCTGGCGTGATTTGTATGATCTGACCACACCGTTCGACAAGTATCCACCCGGTCCCACCTACCTGCTGGCCTATGGCGGACTGGCACTGATCCTGGTCGGCGCGGTCATCGTCCTGAGCGAGCGTCGGCTGGTGAACCGGCTGATCAAGGCGGCCGCGGTGGTTGGCCGGGCCTCGCTGTTCATCTTTGCCCTGCAGTTCTACCTCTACTACCTGCTGGTCCCGATCCTGCCCGTTCCGCAGCGCTGGCTGATGATCCCCTACTTCGTGGCGTCGATCGGGGTGCTCTGGTGCGCCGCCTGGGGCTGGAACTCGATCCATGGCAATCGATTCTTCACCCTCGGATTGCCGGCGGCAGTCTTTCGCCGCAAGCGCATGCCGGTGCGGGCCGGCCTCCGGGCCTGAGCGGCGCACGACTACCAGCGGCTCCGGGTGGTGCCACGTGATGGCGAGCCGCCCAGCATTCCGAATATTCCCCGCACCAGCTCCCGGCCCACCGTTCTCGCCACTGTCGTTCCCAGTGCCGCCACAACCGCGGTGCCGATCTTGGCCCCGGTGGACATTGGTGTCCTGCCGCCTGCAGGCGGAGATCCGGCTGGCGTTATCGGTGCACCGGCTGGCGGTGCCGATTTGGTCAGTCGTGCCGCCAGCAGCTCCCGGGCGCTTTCCCGATCCACCGCGGTGCCGTACTCCCGAAGCAGATCGGACTGCTGGATATCGGCCTTGAGTTCGTCCGCGGTCAGCGGACCCATTCGCGAGGACGGCGGTATCAGCCGCACTGGAAAGACCGGAGTCGGGACACCGCGGCTGTCGAGGATGGTGACGGCCGCTTCGCCGATGCCAAGGGTGGTCAACGTTTCCCGAAGATCGAAGAGGGTCGTCTTCGGAAAGGTCCGCACCGTGGCGTTGAGCGCCTTGTCATCATCCGGGGTGTGAGCCCGGAGGGCGTGCTGCACCCGGTGGCCGAGCTGGGCCAGGATGTCATCGGGCACGTCGGTCGGCACCTGGGTGACGAAATAGATGCCGACCCCCTTGGACCGGATCAACCGCACCACTTGCTGGACCTGCTCGAGAAAGGCCTTGGAGGCGCCGTCGAACAGCAGGTGGGCTTCGTCGAAGAAGAAGACCAGCTTCGGCTTGGGCAGATCCCCCGCTTCGGGAAGGTTGTGGTAGAGCTGCGCCAGCATCCACATCATGAAGGTGGAGAACAGTTTCGGCTTGTCCTGCACATCGGGCAGCTCGAGACAGGTGACCACACCGCGGCCATCCGAAGTCACGTGCAGCATGTCCTTCACATCGAATTCCGGCTCACCGAAGAACTTCTCGGCCCCTTGCTGCTCCAGCTCGATCATCTTGCGCAATAACACCCCGACCGTGGCGTCCGACATCCCGCCGTACTGGGCCAGCGCCAACTTGCTGTCCGGGCCGGTCAGGTACTGGAGCACCGCCCGCAGATCGGGAAAATCGAGCAGCGGGAGCTGCTGGTCGTCGCAGAACTTGAAGACCAGCGACAGGACACTGGCCTGGGTGTCGTTGAGCTCGAGCACCTTGGCCAGCAGCAGAGGGCCGAACGAACTCACGGTGGCCCGGAGCTGAACGCCGAGCGCACCAGTGAGGGAGACGAACTCAACTGGAGCGCCCGCCGGCTTCCAGTCGTACTTCACGTCGGTGGCGCGAGCGTCGACCCTCGCGTCCTTGGGACCGGGCATGGCCAGACCGGAGAGATCCCCTTTCATATCGGCCACGAACACAGGCACGCCCGCAGCTGAGAGCTGCTCCGTCATCAACTGCAATGTCTTGGTCTTGCCGGTGCCCGTGGCGCCAGCCACCAGCCCGTGCCGGTTCATCATGCTGAGCGGAATCCGTACCTTGGGATCCGGGTGCGTCGCGGCGCCGGCGAGCGCCGCGCCGAGGATCAGGGCAGGCTCATTGAATCCGTAGGCGGTGGCGAGGGCGGTATCGAAGGGCGTCGGAGGCATGGTCTGATTCCATAAGAAGGACGAACAGGGCGGTTGAGACGGGCAAGACGGGCAGGATAACGATGCCTTAAGTCATGCTTTGTCTGCCTCTCGGTGAAACCTGCCCGAGACCTCGGAACCGTGAGCCCGGACGGCGCGCCGCCCTCGGCTGAAGCCGAGGCTCGGCAAGGACGCCGCATTCGCGGCAGCCCGCATCCTGACCCGTGATCCGTAGACCCGGAACCCGGAACCGAAATCCTACTTCAGTCCGTCCAGCACTTCCATCACCTTCCCAAAATCACTCGGCGCGGTGTAGCAGTGCGGGGCCAGGCGCAGCGATCCCTCCCGCAGGCTGCAGCTGACGCCGGCGGCCTTGAGTGCCCGATGGGCGCCGGCGGAATCGTATGGGGCCAGGCAGAGGATCCCGGAGCCATGCGCCCCGACCGGTGAAGTGACCCGGACACCGTGGTTTCCGGCCCAGCGGATTACCGGCTGATGCAGGGACTGCAGGTGACTGGCAATCCGGTCGATGCCGAGTTCCAGCAGCAGGTTCACCGACTCGTTCATCCCGGCAAAATCCTGATAGGGGAGCGAGATCAGCTCGAAGCGCCGGGCGTCCGGCCGTAGCGTCATGTTGTAGTCGGTCAGCCGCGAAAAATCGTCGGTCCCCTCGAAGGCCATCCAGCCGGTGATCGCCGGGTCGAGCTGGCCGATCAGTTCCTTCCGGACATACAGGAACCCCGAGCCCCACGGTGAGAGCAGCCACTTCTGCCCACCGCAGCAGAGGATATCGACGGGGGTTTGGGCCAGGTCGATCGGCATCTGCCCCAGCCCCTGGATGGCGTCGAGCACCAGCCATGTCCCGGTACGGCGGGCCGCGGCGGAAATCCGGGCCAGATCGATGGTGTATCCCGAGGCAAACTGCACCAGCGAGACCGCCACGGCTCGCACCGCGGGATCCTCCATTCGTTCGAGCAGGCGGGCTTCGTCGGGCCAGCCCTGTTCGGTCACCGGGATCAGTTCGTACTCGACCCCTCGATCGGCCAGCCGCATCCAGGGGTAGACATTGGCGGGGAATTCCCTGGCGCTGACCACCACCTTGTCGCCGGGCTTGAGCGGCAGCGCCCGGGCCGCGACGCCGATCCCGAAGCAGGTATTGGGCGCCAGGGCAATATCG
>JBEPVA010000286.1:0-3530 GCA_041691295.1 Gemmatimonadota bacterium | reverse complement strand
GGCAGCGCTCCGACCCCGGGCATTAACTCTGGCTCGATGTCTGGCTCATCACGCCCCACTAGACTTGGGGGGGGGGTAGCGGGCGCGCCGCCCCGCGACTGGGTCCCGTCCTGCCTCGATAGATTCGGGCCGATCGGCGACTGCCCCGTTCTCCCCGAAAGCGCACCAGTCGATCGGCCCTACCCCACCACCACCGCATTTCCCCGGATCTTCCCCGCCAACTCCGCAAACGCCGCCAGATCGAGACTCTGCGGGCCGTCACTCATTGCCTGGTCGGGATGGGGATGGACCTCGACGATCACCCCATGCGCGCCGGCGGCCAGTGAGGCGAGCGTGAGCGGCAGCACGATCGAACGCATGCCGGCCGCATGGCTCGGATCGGCGATGACCGGCAGGTGAGTCCGTTCCCGTACCAGCGCCACCGCATTGAGGTCGAGGGTATGCCGGGTGGCCCGCTCGAAGGTGCGAATCCCCCGCTCGCACAGCATCACGTTCGGATTGCCGTGGGCCAGCACATATTCGGCCGCATGCAGCCACTCCTCGATGGTGGCCCCGGCGCCCCGCTTGAGCAGGATCGGGATGCCGCTCCGCCCGGCGGCCCGGAGCAGCGCGAAGTTCTGCATGTTGCGGGCGCCGATCTGCAGCACGTCGGCGTAACGCCCCACCACCGGCACCTCTTCCCAGCTCATCACCTCGGTCACCACCGGCAGGCCGGTGCGTTCACGCGCCTCGGCCAGGAACTTGAGCCCCTTCACGCCGAGGCCCTGGAAGTCATAGGGTGAGGTGCGAGGCTTGAAGGCGCCGCCGCGCAGCATGTCGGCGCCGGCGGCGGCCACCGCATCGGCCGTCTCCAGCAGCATCGCTTCACTCTCGACCGAGCAGGGCCCGGCAATGATCAGCGGGCGATCTCCGCCGATCTCGATCCGGCCGACCTTGATGATCGTTCCTTCCGGCCGCTGACGCCGATCGAACAGTGGCATGTCGGGCTTGGGGCGGTGATTGGGCGCGGCGGGCTGCGGCGGGCTGGCCACGGTCCCTTCACCGACCCAGGCCAGGTAGCTGCCCAGGATCACGATCCGGGCGGCCAGCGCCTCGATCGATTCGAGCGCTTCCGATAGCCGGGGGTCAGCCGGGGTGCCTTCAACGTCGAAGTAGAACCGGTAGGTCCACGGCGCCGATCGCTCCGGGCGTGACTGCAGAGCGGTGAGATTGATGCCGCGCGCCGCAAAAGCCTGCAGCACCGCCGCGAGCATTCCGGGGCGGTGGTCGAGCCAGACGATCAGCGAGGTCTTCTTTGGCAGGTCGGCGCTGGTGGCGGCCGCCGATTCCCTGGTGAAGGTCAGGAACCGGGTCTGGTTAGTCGGATCATCTTCGATCCGCTCTTCCAGGAGCCGCAGCCCGTAGTAGGCGGCCGCATGACTCGGCCCGATGGCGGCCTGGCTGAGATCCTCGCTCTGCCCCACGATCTCGGCGCTGCCGGCGGTATCCCAGGCACTCACCAGTTCCACGTCGGGCAAATGCCTCGAGAGCCAGATTCGGCACTGTCCCAGAGCGACCGGATGGGACAGTACCCGCTTGATCCCGCTCAACGCGGCGCCGGGCCGTGCCATTATCGAGTGGTGCACCGGCAACAGCACTTCAGCGGCGAGATGCAGTGCGCCGTCTCCGAAGGCTTCGTGCAGCAGGTCATAGGTCGGAGTGACCGAGCCGACCAGCGAGTTCTCAATTGGCAGACAGCCGGCATCCGCCCGCCCCTCCCGAACCGCCGTGGCCACATCACCGACTTCCCGGCAGGCGACCAGCTCAAGGTCAGGCCACCGCAGCCGAGCGGCGGCTTCGCTGAAGGCTCCACGGGTGCCCTGAATGGCAACACGCATACGATGACTCCGGATATGGAAACGAAAAAGCCCCGCCGGCAGGCCGGCGGGGCGTCGAGTGGTCAGGAGCGGCTGTGACTACGCCGATCCCGACACGGCTCGCGCCGCGCCGGCACCGGTAAAGAAAAAGCCGAATCCCTGATGACGATGCATAAAGATACAATACCGGCCGGACCGGGGGGCTGTCAAGCCTGGGGCGGTTGATTCAGCGCGGCGGCGGCCACGGCCGAACTTTCGCGCCGTGCGGCCCAGTGGCGGACGGCCCGACGGGCCGGTTCCTCGACCCACCGGTACAACCACAACGAGACCTGCACCGCCACCAGCGCGGTGAGCACCACCTCCAGCGCGGCCCGCACATATCCGGTGCCGGCCTCTCGTGGGGGGGCCAGTCGCTGGGCCAGGAAGATGATCGGGGCATGGACCAGGTAGAGGGAGTAACTGGCGTGCCCGAGCTCCACCATCTTTGGCGAGGCCAGGAACCGGGCCAGCCGTCCCTGCTCATACGCGAGCGACAGAACCAGGCTGGCATACACCGGGAGCAGCAGCGAATTCTCGAAGTGGGACGACGCCTCGGACCAGTGGATCGCCCAGATCCCGATGATAGTGAGGGCGGCAACCGCTGCGCTCCGGTCAGCCCGCCCTGGCACGGGTCCATCCATGAACCGGAAGCCGATCGCCATCCCGATCACAAATTCGGGCAGCCGGATCAGCGGGTTGAACTGGAGCACATCGCCCCACCAGGCGTGGAGGATGGGCTCAGGCGGAAGCTCCCAGCTGATGGCCCACCATCCTGCCGCCATGCTGATCGAGGCCAGCCAGGCAATGATGGCCACCCGGCGCAATTTGTAGGGTGACTGCGAGGCGATCAGGCTCGACAGCCTGGGAAACAGCAGGTAGAAAAACGCCTCGGCCGACAGCGACCACCCCGGATAGTTCCATTTGAGCACCGCCGGCGGCAGCCACGCCTGCAGCAGGAAGATGCAGGCCAGCCCGGCGATGAAATGGGTATTGAAGAACGCCCCCATCGAGACCCGCGCGGTATCGAGCTGGATTTCATCGTACTGCTGCGGATGGCCGAGGAACATTGGCAGGGCCAGCGCCAGCGTCAGCAGGTAGACCGGATAGATCCGGGCCACCCGGGCCCACCAGAACGGCGCCGGATGGTGTGCGGCGCGATCGCGGTAGGTGTAGGCCAGGACAAAGCCGGAGAGCATGAAGAAGATGGTGACACTCTCGGGCCCTTCCCGGAGCACGCCGGCGATTGGCGACGGCATCCGGTGCAGGAATCCCGAGGTCAGGTGAAACAGCACGACGTGAAAGGCGGCCAGGAATCGCAGGCCGGTCAGGGAATCGAGCCGCTTGGGACGTGCAACCGGTACTGACTGCTCTGCCATGGGTCCTTCGGATGACTGGGATAGCCGGTGACCGGCGCCGCCGACGAGCGACAATCTGCAGCCGGCCAGTCCGGAGGGCCAGACACGATTAGAATTGCTCACCCTTCGGGAGATTTTCATGCATCCGCCGTTGCTGGCTGATCCGACCATGGCCACGCTGTGCCAACAACACGGACCCGCCAGGCTCAAGACCCGGCCGGCCTTCGAATCTCTGCTCGGCGCCATTGCCTCCCAGCAGATCTCGGGGCGTGCCGCCGCC
>JBEPVA010000285.1:0-3581 GCA_041691295.1 Gemmatimonadota bacterium | reverse complement strand
GGCCCAGCATTGGCAGCAGGGCCAGGGCCGCCAGGTGGGGGCTGATCTGGATCATCCGTGGAATGATGATTGCGCCCCGGATTACGGTGTCAATCAGGTACATTATAGCAGGCCCGGAAGCCATCCGGACCGCCAGCAGGTCGTTGGTCAGCCGGGCCATCAGGTCGCCGGTGGACCAGCGGTCGTAGAATTCGGCCGACAGCGACTCGAGATGACGGAATAACGAGTTGCGGAGGTCGAGCTCGATATACCGGCTGCCACTGTTGAGGGTCTGGCGCATGCCGTACCGGGCTGCCGCCCCCCCCACTGCGGTCGCGAGCAGAAAGAGCGCGGCGCGGTGGACCTCGGCGATCGGCCGGTGCTGGGCAATAGCATCGACCCCGCGCTGGATGAATTCGGGGCCCTTGGTCACCAGGTAATTGGAGACCAGGATGAAGAGCAGGCCGAGCGAATAGGTGCGCCAGTACGGTTTGAGGTAGGGAATGGCGCGGCGTAACTGTCTGAGCATCAGCACAATTTGGCATGGAAGGGTCCGATCTTCCATGGATGGTCCAACTAGATTGAGGAAAGGTCCGATGACACAGCGTTCACACTTCCGGCTGACCCTAACGGTCGCCGTTGCACTGGCAGCCTGCTCCCGGGGCGAAAAGGTCGAAACCGCCAAAGCCGACAGCCTGACCCGCGACCTGCAGCTGGCCCCACTCGATACCACTGCCCGGCTCAATGACCGTCCGGCGATCGACTCGACGCCCGTTAAGCCAACCCCGGCGCCCACTCCGCAGGCGGACACCACCACGCCCGTGGCCAGAAAGCCGATCGTGGCGCCACCGGTCCATATGGTCGAAAAGCCGGCCAAGCCGAAGGTGGACGAGCCCTCACAGCCCAGGCCGGCCGCGGTGCCGGTCCCGTCCGCCTTCTACACCGCCGACGCCGGCACCAGGATCGAGGCTACCGCACCGGATTCGATGAGTACCCGCCAGATCAAGCCACCATACGCCTTCAGTGCGCCGGTCACGGCCGATGTGCTCGACAAGAACGGGCACGTCGTGATTCCAGCCGGCTCGTTGCTGCGGATCCGGATCACCGAATTTGCCCCGGCGCCGAACAAGTCGGCCAAGGACGGCAAGCTCGCCGCAATCCTGCTCAAGGTTACGGTGAACGGTGTCGACTACAGGCCGAATGCCACCATTGATTCCATCGACCATATCTTGAAGGGGCGGGGAATCGGCGCTGGCGAGGTGGCCAAGGCCGGCGGTGGGGCCGCCGCTGGCGCGGTAATCGGCGGATTGATCGGGAAAGGAAAAGGAGCCGTGATTGGCGGCCTCCTGGGCGCTGCGGGCGGGACTGCCGTGGCGGTAGAAACCGCTGACCGGGATGTGGTCATTCCGGCGGGGGGAGTCATTCACCTGTCACTGCGGGATTCACTCCAGGTCCCGACCAAATAAACGGAAGGATGTTTACCATGAAGTTTTCAGGCACCCGTGCAATCGGCTTGACCTTGGCGGCGCTCCTGGCCTCCGCCTGCGGCAAGTCCGCTCAGCAGGAAGCGGCTTCGGCCGACAGCACCCGGAATCTTCAAATGGCCCCGGCGACCCCCACGACCACCATGCCGAATGACAACCCGGCTTCGACCCCGAAGACCTCGACCCCTCGCCCCAAGCCGGCTGCCAACCACACTCTGGCCACCGGTACCGGGTTCCAGGCGGAGGCCGGGGATACGATCAGCAGCCGGCACACGATGGTTCCCTATGCGTTCAACACCAGCGTGACGACGGATGTGATGGACGCGACTGGGGCCGTCGTGATCCCGGCCGGCTCGGTGCTCCGGCTCCGGCTTACCCAATTCGCTTCGGCGCCGAACAAGTCGGCCAAGGACGGAACAATTGCCGCCATCATCCTGACCCTGACCATCAATGGCAAGGCTTTCACGCCGACCGGTACCGTTGACTCGATCGCCCACCTGCTCAAGGGTCGTGGCGTGACGGCAGGGACCGTGGCCAAGGTTGGTGGCGGCGCCGCCGCGGGCGCGGTCATCGGTGGCCTGATCGGCAAGACCAAGGGCGCGGTGATCGGTGGCATCGTGGGTGCCGGCGCAGGCACTGCAGTGGCCGTCGAGAGCGGAGATCGGGATGTGGTTATCGTGCCGGGCTCGCGGATCTACGTGACCCTCACGGCGCCGTTTGCGGCTAAGTAGACAAGAGACAAGAGACGAGAGACGCTAGGTTATAGTCTGAGAATCTGGAGTCTGGAGTCGAAATCAAGAGGGAGCTGGTCTCGCAGGTCGAGGCCAGCTCCCTTTTTTCATTCCCGGACACTGGCGACCATCGACTAACGCTCAAAGACTCACCACAACGGGCTTACGGCTTATGGCTTATGGCTTATCTAGTACCCGGCTCCACCCCCGCCGTACCGCGGGTCGCTGACCCCTTCCCAGCCGGTCGGTGTCCGGATGATGGCTTCGACGTCGCCCCAGTGACCCTGGATCCTCACGCCATGCCCCATGGCACTGAGCTGATCGAGTACCGCCGGCATGAAGCCATCGCGCTCGACCATGATGGTATCGGGCAGCGCCTGGTGGTGCATCCGGGGCGCGGCCACCGCATCAGCCAGGCTCATGTGATGATCGAGAACATTGGAGATCACATGGTACACCATGGTGATGATCCGAGGGCCGCCGGGCGTCCCGACCACCATGAGCAGCTTGCCCGATGGATCGAGGACCAGGCTCGGCGTCATGGCGGACAACATCCGCTTGCCGGGGGCGATGGCGTTGGCTTCGCCCTGGACCAGGCCGTACATGTTGGGCTTGCCAGGGGCGGCGGCAAAGTCGTCCATTTCGTCGTTCAGCAGGAAACCGGCGCCGCTGACCGTCACGGCGCTGCCGTAGCTGTCATTCAGGGTGGTGGTGCAGCTGACCGCATTGCCATCGGCATCGACCACCGAGTAGTGGGTGGTGGAACTGCCGGTGCGGACCCTGGGATCGAAGACCGGCGTCTTGGATGCGTGATTGCGGTCGATCTGGTTGCGGAGCGAGGTGGCGTAGCTCTTGGAGGTCAGGTGCTCGATTGGCATCTGCACAAAGGCGGGATCGCCGAGGATGGTATTGCGATCGGTAAAGGCCCGGCGCATGGCCTCGGTCTCGAGATGCAGCAGGTCGGCGGACCCAAATGGCGGCAGTGGTCCGAACCCCTCGAGGATATTGAGTATCTCGGCCATGGTCACGCCACCGGATGACGCCGGAGGCATCGAGTAGATCGTATTGCCACGGTAACTGATGGTGATCGGGGAGCGCCAGATCGCCTTGTAGGCGGCGAGATCTTCCAGTGAAATCAGCCCGCCGCCGCGCTGCATCTCGTCGACGATCAGGCCCGCGGTCATCCCGTGATAGAATCCGGCGGCGCCGCTGTCCTGGATCCGGATCAGGGTGCCGGCCAGGGCGGGCTGACGAAAGGTCGATCCTACCTCTGGCGGCGCACCGTTGGGGAGGAAGCTGGTCCGCGAGCCCTCGAACAGCACCAGCCTGGAACTGTCTCCCCGGATCGAGCGATTGCGGAATTCGTCGATTTCGAACCCCTCAGATG
>JBEPVA010000284.1:0-3610 GCA_041691295.1 Gemmatimonadota bacterium | reverse complement strand
GGCGGACCAAGTGGGCCTGGGAAGAGTTGAACTTCCGACCTCACGCTTATCAGGCGTGCGCTCTAACCAACTGAGCTACAGGCCCTGCACCAGCGGGACCATTCTAGCGGCCCCGGGTCCGGGGAACAAGACGGACCCGGCGCCAGGCACTGCAACGCCCGGCACGGTGGCGGACCGGCCGGGCGTCGAAACGTTCAGGCCGATCTAGCGCCGGCGGGGCCGTGGCTCCTCTTCGGCGTCATCGACTTCCTCGATCTCAGCGTCGTCGATGTCCTCCTCATCCCCATCCTCGTCGTCGAGGGCTCCCTCTTCATCCTCGCCGTCCTCGTCCTCATCATCTTCGTCATCATCATCATCGAAGGTGAACCCATCATCGTCGTCCATGTCGTCGTCGTCCCGACGACGCCGCACTTCGATGGCTTCCATCGACGCTTCCCACGCCAGCATGGTGGCCTCCAGCCTGAAAAAAAGTGAGTACCCGACCGGCCGTACTTACGACGCGTCTGCCCGGGATGCCGCCCGTGCGGCCCGCTTGCGATCCGTCGCCTGAAGCGCCCGCTTCCGCAGCCGGATTGACTTGGGCGTCACCTCGATCAGCTCGTCTTCCTCGATGTATTCCAGCGCGTACTCCAGCGTGATCTGCCGGGGCGGCTCGAGAATGACGTTGTCGTCGGTGGCGGTGGTGCGCATATTGGTCAGCTTCTTTTCCTTGCTGACATTCACATCCATGTCGCCCGGGCGGGAGTTCTCGCCGGCGACCATTCCCTCGTACACCTCATCCCCGGGGGTCACGAACATCTGGGCCCGCTCCTGCAGATTGCCCAGCGCAAATGCGATGACCTCACCGACCCGGTCCGCCACCAGCACCCCGTTCTTGCGCCCGGCCAGCGGCCCGGCCCAGTTCCCGTAGTCGAGGAACCGGTGGTGCATGATCCCGGTGCCGCGGGTGTCGGTCAGGAACTCCGACCGGTAGCCGAACAGCCCGCGGGCCGGAATCCGGAAGTTCATCCGGACCATGCCCTGGCCGGGGTTCTTCATTTCAAGCAGCTCGGACCGGCGCGGCCCCAGCTTCTCGATCACGGTGCCGATATAGGCGTCCGGCACGTCGATCATCAGCTCTTCGTACGGCTCGAGCCGCTCCCCGTCCGGGCCTTCACGGGTAATGACCCGGGGCCGCGAGACCTGGAACTCGTACCCTTCGCGCCGCATCGTTTCCATCAGGATGCCGAGGTGGAGCTCTCCGCGGCCGGCCACCGCCCAGGTGTCCGGGCTGTCCGTGTCGGCCACCTTGAGCGCCACATTCCGCTCCAGCTCCTTGAACAACCGGTCCCTGAGCTGACGGCTGGTGACGAACTTCCCTTCCCGGCCGGCGAACGGGCTGTTGTTGACCACGAAGTCGACCGAAATCGTCGGCTCCTCGACCGCGATGCCCAGCATCCGCTCCGGATAATCGACCGCGGTGATCGTCCGGCCAATTTCGATGCCGTCGAGGCCGGCCAGCACCACGATATCCCCGGCCGGCACTTCCTGGACCTCGACTTTGTTCAGTCCATCGAACGTGAATAGCTTGGTGATCCGGCTGCGTTCCACACCCGGCTCCCCTTCGGGCACCATTCCCGGCACCCCGATCGGGAGCAGCACCACCGGATCCCCGACCTTGACCCGGCCCCGCTCGATCCGCCCGATGGCCATCCGGCCCAGGAAGGTCGAAAAGTCCAGGGTCGAGATCAGCATCTGCAGCGGCCCGTCCGCATCGCCGGTTGGCGCGGGGACGTGGCTCAGAATCGCGTCGAACAGCGGAGCCAGGTCGCCGTTGGGCTTGTCGAACTCGGTCGTGGCTGTGCCGAACCGGCTCGAGGTATAAAGGAAAGGCGCCTCGATCTGCTCGTGGCTCGCTTCCAGTTCGATGAACAGCCCCAGCACCTCATCATGCACTCGGAACGGCTCGGCGTCGGACCGGTCGATCTTGTTGATGGCGACAATCGGCCGGAGCCCAAGCGCCAGCGCCTTCCGGGTAACGAACCGGGTCTGCGGCATCGGGCCCTCGGCCGCATCGACCAGGATCAGCACCCCGTCCACCATCCGCAGGATCCGCTCGACTTCACCGCCGAAATCGGCGTGGCCCGGGGTATCGACGATGTTGATCTTGGTGCCCTTCCAGTGCACCGAGGTGTTCTTGGCGAGGATGGTGATGCCCCGCTCCTTTTCAAGCGGGTTGGAATCCATCACCCGTTCTTCGACGTGCTGGTTCAGACGGAATGCACCGGCCTGCCGCAGCATCTGATCGACCAGGGTGGTCTTGCCGTGGTCGACGTGCGCGATGATCGCGATGTTTCGGATGTTCGGAACGCTGGCCATCAGGTCTTCCAATACAGACGCCGGCAGAGGCGGTGGAGGCGTACCGCGCCCCCGGGACAGCCGATCCCTGCCCTTCGCGGCGCATATATAGATAAGGAACAGGTCAGGTGCAAGGGCGGGCGTCTCGGGCGGTCAGGCGGCGGAAAACGGTACCGTCCGGCGGGAAAATGCGGCAGCCGATCAGTGCGGATCAGGACACCCTTCGGTCACCTCGATCTGGAGGGTCACATGGCCAATTCCAAGGCCGCCAAGTTCACCCCGGAGGTCCTTGAGCACCCGCGGATGGTCGGTCAGAACCGGCACGATGGCATGGCCGCTCATGGCCACCACCCCGCTGGTCACGGTCCAGACATGCAGATCGTGAACAGCCGACACCCCGGTCACCGCCAGCATCCGCCGCTGGACTTCGGCCATCGAAACATGGCGTGGCACGGCTTCCAGCAGGATATCGGTGCTTTCCCGGACCAGCCGCCAGGCCCCTGACAGGATCAATAGGGAGAGGACAATCGACAAAATCGGATCGATTGGGGTCCAGCCGGTGTACCCGACAATCAGCGCCGCCACGATGGCACCAGCGGAGCCGAGCAGGTCCCCCAGGATGTGGAGATAGGCGCCGCGGGTGTTGAGGCTGTGGCCGTGATCGGAATGCAGCAGCTTGAGGGCGACGGAATTGGCCACCAGGCCCGCACACGCGACCGCCAGGAACAGCTTCGGCTCGATCGGCTCGGGGTGGCGGATCCGGGAAATGGCCTCGTAGACCACCACCCCCGCGATCACGAACAGCAGGGCGCCGTTGACCAGGGCGGCCAGGATTTCCCAGCGCTGGTAGCCATAACTCTTCAAATCGTCGGGCGGCCGGCGGGCAATCCACGCGGTCAGCAGGGTGAGCCCGAGGGCCCCCACATCCGTCAGCATGTGACCGGCGTCCGCCACCAGCGCCAGCGAATGGGCCAGCATTCCGCCCACGGCTTCGACCACCATGAACACCGCGGTAATCCCGAGCACGATCCACAGCCGCTTGATCACGGTGGGCGGCGGCAGCAGCACCGCCACACAATCGCCCTGCCGCGCGGCCGCGCCGCCGGCCCGCATCACCGGCGCGTGTGTGTGAGGGTGTGAATGGTCGTGGGTATGCATCGATGACAATTCCAGATTTGGGATCTTAACCGTCGGACCGTTGGAACGTCGGACCGTCGGAACGGATGCCCCTTGAATTTCGAAAATGAGTTCGGTGCCGCGCCCCCTGCCCCCC
>JBEPVA010000283.1:0-3678 GCA_041691295.1 Gemmatimonadota bacterium | reverse complement strand
CCACGGAGTTGTGGTCCACACCACCAGCTCGCGACTGGATCCGTCGATCAGCGGAAAAGTCACATAGACCGACTTGTCCTTCACATCCTCATAGCCCAGTGCCAGCTCGTGACTCGACAGCACCGTGCCACACCGGGGGCAGTACGGGAGCACCCGGTGCCCACGGTATAACAGGTCCTTGTCCGCCAGCCGCTTGAGCAGCCACCAGACCGACTCGACGTATTGGTTGGTATAGGTGACGTACGGATGCTCGTAGTCGAGCCAGTAGCCGGTCCGGTCCGACAGCTCTTCCCAGTCGGTCTTGTACTTGAAGACACTGGCCCGGCACAGGGCATTGAACTTCTCGACCCCGTAGGCCTCGATGTCCTTCTTGCCCTTGAGCTCGAGCTGTTTCTCGACTTCGATCTCGACCGGCAGCCCGTGGGTGTCCCATCCGGCGATCCGGGTGACCTGCCGCCCCTGCATGGTACGGAACCGGCAGATTAGGTCCTTGATGGTCCGGGAAAAAACGTGATGAATGCCGGGCCGGCCGTTGGCGGTCGGCGGCCCCTCGTAGAAGACAAACGGTTGGCCATCCCGGGTGCGGTCGAGCGTCTGCTGGAACAGCGCTTCCTTTTTCCAGGTGGCGCGCAGCCCTTCCTCGAGTGCATCCGCCGTACCAGCCGGCCACGGCGCAAAACTCATCCAGGCAGCTCGGCCAGCAGGCGGGTGACAAGCTTGGTCAACGACGGCTCGGCCTTGGCGGCCACCGCAATGATCCTGGTGATGTCGGCCGGCTCAAGGGCATCCGGCAGGCACTGATCGGTAATGATCGAGATGCCGAGGGCCCGCATGCCCTGATGCACCGCCACGATCACTTCCGGCACGGTGGACATCCCGACCACATCGGCGCCCATGCCGCGGAGCATCCGATACTCGGCCCGGGTCTCGAGGCACGGGCCGGTGACCGCCACGTAGACTCCTTCGCGCAGCACGATGCCATCCTTGCGGGCGACTTCACGGGCAATGGCGCGCAGCGCTGCGTCATACGGCGCCGACATATCCGGGAAACGCGGTCCCAGCCGGTCGTCGTTGTTCCCGATCAGCGGGTTGTCTCCCAGGAAGTTGATATGATCGCTGATCAGCATCAGGTCGCCGGGGGCCCAGAGCGGATTCATCCCGCCGCAGGCGTTGGACACGAGCAGCACCGGCGCCCCCAGCGCATGCAGCACTCGCACCGGAAAGGTGACCTGGCGGAGGGTGTATCCCTCGTACCGGTGGAACCGGCCCTGCATGGCTACCACCCGCTTGCCACCCAGGGTGCCGAACAGCAGCCGTCCGGCGTGGGTTTCGACGGTGGAAAGCGCAAAACCGGGGATCTCGCCGTAGGCAATCTCGGTCTCGATCTTCATCTCGCCGACCAAGCCGCCGAGCCCCGTCCCGAGGATGATGGCGGCCTGGGGCTGGAGCGGGGTGCGCTTGCGGATGGCGGCGACGGCCGCCTGGACTTCGTCGTACTGTGACGCGGAGGTCATGACTGCCGCTTGAGGAGCAGCTCAGTCTGCACCTGGTGCATGACCTGGCTGTGGACCTGGTAGCCCTCAACTTCGCCGAGGTGGCGCTCAAGCAGGGCCCGGAAGTTGGCCAGGTAGACCGCAAACTGGCGGTGCAGCGTCTCGAACCGCTCGCGCAGTCCCTGTTCATCAACCTGCGCCTGCCCCACAATCCGCATCGCTTCGGTGCGGGCCTCGCGAATGATCAGCTCCGCCTCGTGCCCGGCCTGGGCCCGGCTGTCCTCGCGGAGCTGCTGGGCCGCCACCAGCGCCTCGTTCATGGCCCGCTCCCGCTCGCGAAAGGCCTTGAGCTGCTCCTGTCCCGCCTTGATCCGCTCCTCGAGCAGCGCCCGTTCCCGCAGCAGGCGGTCGAGCTCCTCGGACATCCGCAACTTGAAATCGTCGACCTGCCGGCGGTCATAGCCCCGCAGTTCGCGCTGGAAGTCCTGGCTCCGCACTTCATGTGGTGTGAGTTGAAAGCCATCGTCAGTCATGTGCCGCGCTCTCCGAACAACAGGGTCCCTAGCCGCACCATGGTTGCGCCCTCTTCGACGGCAACCTGGAAGTCACCTGACATTCCCATCGACAGTTCCGGCAGCCGATGGCCCTGATTCACCATCTGTTGCCGTAATTCATGCAGCAGACTGAACGCCGCCCGCTGGCGGCCCGCATCATGGGTCAGCTCAGCCATGGTCATCAGACCGCGGACTTCGAGTGCCGGCAGTCCGGCAATCTGCTGGAGCAGGTCCGCGAGGCCGGCAGGCTCGACTCCGCCCTTCTGGGCTTCTCCGGAACAGTTGACCTGAATCAGAATGGCCTGGCGATTTTCGGGGGCCGCACGGCGGGCCAGTTCGGTCGCCAGTTCGATCCGGTCAACCGAATGAATCAGGGCAAAGTGGCCAACCGCCTGCCGGGCCTTGTTGGTCTGCAGCGAGCCGATCAGGTGCCACTCAACCCTGGCCTCCGGCAGTGCCGCCTGCTTGCCCAGCGCCTCCTGCACCCGGTTCTCGCCCACCGCGCCGAGCCCGGCCTCGATGGCCGCCTTCACCGCTTCAGGCCCGTGCGTCTTGGTGACCGCCACAATGGTGACCGGATGGGTCCAGCCGCGCGCCGCCTGACGTTCCGCAATCTGCTGGCGGATGAGGGCCAGCCGATCGCCTAAACCCGGGTACGACATAGGCGGCAAAACTAAGCGGGAAGCGAGGTTAACACCACCGCTCAGCGGTGGGTCGAATCGGCCCGCGGAGCGGCCTGGGCCTGCTTCAGCCGCAACTCGGCCAGCGCAGCCTCGAGCCCCGGCTGGGCTGACAAGTTGCCAGCCGTTTCCAGGCTCTTGATGGCAGCCGCAACGTTACCGATCCGGTCGTAGTAGGACGCGAGCCGGGTCCAGGGCACTGCAAGGTTGGCAGCCACCCCTCGGCTGGTTGGATCGACCAGATGCCTCGAAGGCTCCAGCAGTCCGGCGTAGCGGTAGACCTGGGTCAGGAGTGCCTGGGTAATTGGCACATCGATCGGGGCACCCAACAGACCCTGGGCATCGACGCCGGGCGTGGTCGAATCGATCACGGCGGCCTCGGCCGAGATGACCAGACCGCGCATCACGACATGATGCTCGAGACCGAGCAGATGGTCCGCCGCGGTCAGCGCCCAGGCGACGGGCCGCCGGCCGAGGTTCTGCTGCAGAATGCTGATGGTCACCAGGTCATTGGGATAGAAGATCGAGCGCGCGGGATACACGACCCGCACCGGCCCGATCCGGACCGGCTGGGAGTCGGACAGCATGATGGCCCGGGTGGAACTGGCTATCTGCTCGTCGGTCATCAGGTGCAATGGCCACGCCGGTTTCACCGGCTGCCTGCCCCGCCAGATGCCCGGGGCGGCCGTCTCGTCGAAGTCTCCCGGCACCCGGTCCCTGATTTGGCGCATGTACCAGTCGGTCTGGGCCATCGCCAGGCAGACCACCGTCACATCCTGCCTGATCCCGGCAACTTCCTGGGCCCACCAGAGCGGAAAGGAGTCGTTGTCGCCGTAGGTAAAGAGGATTCCGTACGGCGGTACACTGTTCAACAGGTCGTACGCGAAGTCCGCTGGCAGCCGGGCATCGGCGGCGGCAGTGTGCGCCTCGGCCTGGTGCGCCCCGCCGACG
>JBEPVA010000282.1:0-3691 GCA_041691295.1 Gemmatimonadota bacterium | reverse complement strand
GTCTTCGGCCGAGCCGGGGCCAATGCCGGTTGCCGGATGCGGCGCGGGATGATCTTCGTCGCCGGAGCGGTGGGTAGCGGAGCTGGTCAGTCGATGATCGCGGGCAGCCTGGTGCTGGGCGGCTCGTCGGGTGACAGCCTCGGCCTCTGGAACAAACGGGGGAGCATTGTCGCTCTGGGTCAGGTGATGATCCCGGTGACCTATGGCTACGCCTGCAGCTACCATCCGCCCGCGGTTCCACTACTCTTGGGCCGGCTGGCGCGACTGTATGGCGCCCCGATCAGTCCCGCCCAGATCGCTGGCCGTTACCGGCGCTACAGCGGGGACCTGGCGGAGTCCGGCAAGGGAGAAATTCTGGCATGGATGGCAGCGTAGCGAGTCTGAACATGAACGAGCGGGCCTGGGCGCTGGCCGACCTCATGGACGAGGAAGCCGATGCGCTGCGGATCCGGGTGCATCACCTGCCCGGGGGCGCCCGAGTGATTGATGCCGGAATCGAAGTGCCCGGTGGGCTGAGCGCCGGCCTGATGATGTCCGAGCTTTGCCTCGGTGACCTGGGCGACGTGTCCATCACCACCCTCAACCTCGGTGGCAGCAACTGGCCGGGCCTGCTGGTCCGGACCGATTTTCCGGCGGTGGCCTGCATGGCCTCCCAGTACGCCGGCTGGGCGATCAATCCGCCCAACTACTTCGCGATGGGCTCGGGGCCGCTGCGTGCGCATGCCCGGGTCGAGAAGGAACTGTTCGCCAAGCTGGGCTACAGTGAGCAGGCGGACCGAGGCGTCCTGATCCTCGAGGGCCGGACCCTGCCGACCGACGAAGTGGCCGAGTGGGTGAGCAAGAAGGCAGGGCTGACACCGTCGCAGATCACCTTCGTCATTGCACCGACCGCCAGCTTGGCCGGGTTGACCCAGATCTCGGCGCGAGTGGTCGAGACCGGACTGCACAAAATGGAAACGCTCGGCTTTGACCTCAAGAAGATCATCAGCGGGATCGGGACGGCCCCGCTTTCCCCGGTGGCCAAGAACGATGGCCGCGGAATCGGGCGGACCAACGACTGCATTCTGTATGGCGGCCAAGTGCACTACACAGTGGACGCCAGCGACGACAAACTCGCGGCGCTGGTGCCCAAGGTGCCGGCCAGCGCTTCCCGGGACTATGGCCGGCCGTTCTACGAAATTTTCGAACGCAATGGCAAGGATTTCTACAAGATCGACCCGCTGCTGTTCAGCCCGGCCGAGATCCGGCTGACCAGCATCGCCACCGGCAAGACATTTCATGCCGGCGAAGTGAATCCGGCTGTGCTCGAAGAGTCACTGTATGGCAGCTCGAAGTAGCTCGATTCCTATCCCCTCGCGAGGATTTACCATGCGTCGCCTTCTGGTTTCCGCTCTCCTCATGGCCGTAGCGGCCTGCGCCAAGCCGGCCGAAAAGCCGGCGGCCGATACCACCGCCATGGCGCCGGCCCCAGCTCCGGCACCGCCGATGGCCTACGTCACGGTCATCTACCACACCCCCAAGAGCGCCTCGGCGTTCGAGAAGTATTACTGGAGCAGCCATATCCCCATGGTCGGCACCAAGCAGGCTGAAGTCGGGTGGGTGGCGGCCGAGCTGACCAAGTTCGACCACAACCTCGACGGCAAGGCGCCCTCCGAGTACCGCCAGGCCGTGCTCTGGTTCAGGTCGATGGCTGATCTCGAGAAGGGAATCGCGACGCCCGGCTTCAAGGCCATCGGCGACGACCTCAAGAACTTTGCCACCGGCGGCCTGGTCGGGCTGATCGGCACCGAGACCGGCCAGCATTCCGATCCATTGGCTGGTGACACCACTTCATTCGTCACTGTTATCTACAAGACCCCGACCGATGCGGCCGCCTTTGAGACCTACTACAACGCCAACCACGTCCCGCTGGTCGGGTCCAAGGCAAGCGAGATCTCATTCACCCGGGCCGAGCTGAGCAAGTTCGACAAGAACCTCGACGGCACCACGCCGGCGGCGTTCTACCGCCAGGCCAAACTGTATTTCCCCAGCGCGGCGGCGCTCAAGACCGGAACCTCGACTCCCGGCTTCAAGGCCGTCGGCGAGGACCTTCCCAAGTTTGCCACCGGCGGGCTGCTCGCCCTGATCGGGCACATCACCACCAAGCCGTAACGGCTGGTGGGGCAAGTCGTCATTCTCTCCGCGCGGCAGGGCTGGCACACCGACCAGCTCTGCCGCGCGGTGCGTCTGCGGGGTCATGAACCCCAGATCGTACCGTGGGAGCGATTGACCAGCCGGATGGGCCGGAATTCGGGAGTGTCAGGCGGCGGTCACCAGTTGGCTGACGCCACCGCCGTGCTGGCCCGGATCATTCCGAATGGTTCGCTGGAGCAGATCATCCACCGGGTGGATTCGCTGCACCGGCTGGAGGATGATGGGGTCCGGGCAATGAACAGCGCCGGCGCCATCGAGCGATCAGTGGACAAGGCGTGGGCATCATCGCTGCTGGAACGTGCCGGACTGGCCACGCCGGAAACCGTGGTGTGCGAACAGATCGACGAGGCCTTTGCCGCCTTTCGCGCCATGGGCGATGTGGTCGTCAAACCGCTGTTCGGCTCCATGGGGCTCGGCATGGTCCGGGTTAGTGATGAGGAGATGGCGTTCCGGGTCTTCCGGGCCATCGAGCAGGTGCGGGGAGTGTTCTACCTGCAGCGATTCATTCCGCACCAAGGCAGGGACATCCGGGCATTTGTCGTGGGCGACCGGGTCATCGGCTCGATCGTGCGCAGCTCGGATGGATGGCGGACCAATGTCTCCCAGGGCGGCAAGGCCGAGCCGTTCACGCTGCCATCCGAGTGGAGCGAGATGGCACTGGCAGCGGCACGAGCGGTGGGGGCCGAGTATGCGGGGGTCGACCTGCTGCCGGCCAAGGATGGTGCAGTCTACCTGCTCGAGGTGAACGGGATTCCCGGCTGGCGGGGATTGCACGAGGCCACTGGCGTCGACGTGGCCGACGCGATCATCCGGCAGCTGCTCGACCGCCCGCCGACCTGATGAGCCGGATTCGGACGCCAGCGGAAATAGCGGCTGCGGTCGAGCTGGCCTGCCGCCTTGAGGCCGAGGCGCCGAAGCCCGGCAATGTGTACCCGGGCCGTCCGTTCCGGAACATGAGCCACCAGGATTTCCTGGTCAGCGGAGTCGCGATCGGGCCGGTCCTTGCCACGGCCGGTGACCGACCACTTGGCCAGACCATTCTTGCCGCGGTTGAGGCCACCCGCCGAATGACCGCCGCCAACACGAACCTCGGCATCATTCTCCTGATGGCACCACTGGCCAAGGCCGTGCTGGCCTCCGCCACGTCGCTGCGGGCGGACGTACGCCGTGTGCTGGCGGCCACCACTGTGGCAGACGCCGAGCAGAGCTACACCGCGATTCGCCTGGCTGGAGCGGGTGGACTGGGATCGAGTGGGACACAGGACCTGTCGGGGTCGCCGACCGTGAACCTGCTCGAGGCCATGCGACTGGCGGCCGATCGCGACGCCATCGCCAGCGAATATGCCACCGGCTTCGCGATCACCTTTAGCGAGACCTTGCCGAGCTTGCGACAGGCCCGTCGCGATGGACTCGAGTGGCGCGATGCCGTGGTCGAGAGTTATCTCGCGCTGCTCGCCACCCGGCCCGACACGCTGATCGCGCGGAAGCTGGGCAATGC
>JBEPVA010000281.1:0-3693 GCA_041691295.1 Gemmatimonadota bacterium | reverse complement strand
TAGCGCCCCGCCGAGTTCTCGAACTTCGAGTGCCGTGGAGGTAGGTCTGAATGCAAAACGGGCCGGTCCTCAGGAGTACCGGCCCATTCGTTTGCCGATCTGCTGCGCCGTTACTCGGCTTCGGGGCTCACCGCCGCTACCAGCGCCTGCGGATTGACCTCGGTCCGGGCGATCTCGGTCAACTTGGCATCGGCCGCCTGCTCCTGATCCAGACTGTGCTGGAGCAGCTTGACGATATTGCCCTGGCCCAGGACATCGGCCAGCGCGATGGTGCTGTTGTAGGCCGCGATCTCGTAGTGCTCGACCCGCCGGGCGTCGGTGATGAGACCGGCATCGATCACCGGCTCCTCGCCCTTTTCCGCCATCGTCTCGTCGCCCTCGGCCAGCAACCCTTCCATCCCCTTGCACTTCTTGCCACGCGGGCTGACGCCCAGATACTGGAAGATTTCCTCCAGCCGGGCAATCTGGCCCTCGGTCTCGACCAGGTGGTGGCTGAAGGCTTCCGCCAGCGCCTTGTTCCTGGCCGTCTTGAGCATCTTCGGCAGCGCATGGGTAATCTGCTTCTCAGCGCTGTAAATGTCCTTCAGTTGGGCCACCAGCAGGTCCTGCAGGGTATCCAGCGACATCGTACTACTCCATTCGGTTAGAAGTCTGTCCAGTTGAGTCCCGCGCCCAGCGACCTGGCCTGTTCGGGAATGCCCGCCATCACCGCATCCGGATTGACATCATTCCGGGCGATGGTGCTGAGGGCCTCCTCGAGTTCCAATTCCTCGTCGAGCGTCATCTGGAGCAGGGTGATGACCGGCGGCTCGCCGAGGGCTTCGGCCAGGGCAATCGTGGTGGTGTAACCGGCAATGCCGATGTGGGTCAGGCCGCGCAAGTGGATGATCAACGCGGCATCGACCATTTCATCAGGGCCTTCCTGGCGCAGGGTATCGTCAATCTCCTCGAGCTGGCCGGCCACCGCGAGGCTCTCGCCGCCGGCCGGTGAGAGACCGAGATACTCGAAGATCGCGATCAGCCGGGCCTCGTGCCGCTCGGTATTGGCCTGGTAGGTCCGGAGGACATGGCCGAGCGACTCGTGCCCGGCCAGCCTGACCACTCGAGGCAGCATCCGGCTGATCCGGGATTCGCCATGGTGGAGCTCCCGCAGCTGCTCCACCAGGAGGTCCTGCATCGATTCGAGTGCCATGTCATGCTCCAGTCCCGCGTTGAATGGCCGCCACGCCCGCTGCGGACGTGGCGGTCGGGTTTGGCTACTTGACCAGTTTGCGTCCCGCGACCATTCCCAGCACCAGCGTGACGACGAAGATCACGAGGAAGATGAAGAACAGCGTCTTGGCAATGCCCGCCGACGCCGTGGCCACACCACCGAAGCCCAGCAGGGCCGCGACCAGGGCCAACACCAGGAACCCCATAGCCCAGCGTAACATTGGAGTACTCCGCGTGAGAGTTGAGTGCTTCGGCTCCGCCGACAGCTGGCGGAGCCGACAAAAAAGGCGCCGCGAAGGCTCCCTGCAGGAGCGTTCGTTGCGCCATCGACTGATGAGGCCAGTGCCCCATCCGCCAGGAAGAGCGGGACCTCGTCCCGCCCGCCATGCCATTCAGTTGTCCCCGCGTCCTGCCCCGTCAGTGCCGTCTCGCGGCTATTCCGTCACCGGCTCCGAGACCAGCAAGACCCCATCCGGATTCACTTCATTCCGGGCGATCCGTGACAGTTTTTCGTCAGCGGCGGTCTCTTCATGCAGCGAATGGGTCAGCAGCCGGACGATCGCGCCGAGTCCCAGCACTTCGGCCAGGGCAATGGTGGAGGCATAGGCGGCGATCTCGTAGTGCTTGACCCGCCGGGCGTCGGTGATCAGTCCCGCGTCGACCAGGGCGCGATTACCACCGCGCTTGAGCCGTTCGGCGGCTTCCTTGAACAGGCCCGCCAGTCCCAGCGACTTCCGGCTCTGAGGGCTGGCCCCGAGGAAGCGGAAGATTTCCTCGAGGCGGGCCAGCTGCCCCTCGGTCTGGGCCAGGTGGAAGCGCAGCGTCTCGGCCAGCCGCTCATTGGCGGCGGCCTCCACCATCCTGGGCAGGGCCTGGGTAATCTGGCGTACGGCACCGTACAGCTCGGATACCTGGCTCACGAGCAGCTCTTCCATGGTGTGCAATGCGGTCATCCCCGCCTCTTCAATCGGTGGCTGGTTCCGAGCCAGCGGAGAGTGCATTTCCCCGCGCCTGATGATTCGATTGGTTCTGCCCCTGCTCGTACCGGCTGACACCGACGGCCAAGGCGATCAGGCTGACCAGAAAGGCGGACAGAAAGAGAATGATCAGGATTCGTCCGAGTGCGGCGGTCACGATGGTGAGGCCGCCGAACCCGAGTATGGCGACAACCAATCCGATGACGTAGAGCGAGGTGTAGCGCAGCATGGGGTTCTCTCAGTGCTTCGGATCGGCAGACAGAATGTCTGGATGAAGGCCGGCGCGACGACCGCCCGGATGGGCGGTCGGGGCGCAAAGGCCGGGCGCTGGGCTGCCCGGTCGGCCAAGGTCGATCGGACCGTGGTCCAATCGGAGCACTGCTATACCCTCATTCGGTCAGGGTGACCGAAACAAGAAAGGCGCGAGAGATCCGTAAGGACCTCAATCGCGCCTTCGACTGGCGAGCCCCTGCTCTCGCCCTTCAAGGTGGCCAGTACCAGGCCTTTTTTTGTTGCAGGGTCAATGTAGGAATGACTCCCCGGACGCGCAAGACCCCGGATTTCGGCGGGGGTCAGATGTCACAATTGGGTCGAGAGACCAGAGACGAGAGACGAGAGACCCTAGAGACGAGAGACTAGAGACTAGAGACAAGAGACCGGGTCGAGGGGAGTCGACGGCGAACAGGGAAAACGGGCCGCCTCCGTACCGGTTGGGAGGCCCGGCTGCCCCGGCCATCGACTATCGTCTTGCGCGGCGCCGAGCATCGAACAAGATTGGAGTCGCAGGTCATAGGCCGGATCACGGCCACCTTGGTGCTCGGGGCTGGGCCTCGAGAGTCGAAGGCGCGGGAATGTCGGCAGGTCCGACGTTTCGGCGCTTTTTCGTATTACGGGCTGTTATCGGGTTGGTCGAGGGTTCAGTGGTCCCGAGCGCCGGGGGGTGAGCCGATGCATTCAACTCATTGGAACCAGGAAGGGGCGGTGGCCCGCTGGTTCAGGTCCATACGACGGGAGGTGGCAGAATGGCTACGGGCACGACCAAGCGCTACGGCAAGGCGGCTGGCAAGAGCGTCGAAAGCGCGATCAAGCGGCAGAAGAAGGGCACGCTCCACAGCGGCAGCGAGCACGGCCCCAAGGTAAAGAGCCGGAAGCAGGCGATCGCGATCGGCCTGTCCGAGGCGCGGGCCAAGGGCGCCAAGGTGCCGAGGAAGAAGTAGGTCGAGGGTCGAGAAAAACGGTTCACGGTTCAGAAGCGTGCACGGTTCAAAAGAGTTCAAGGTCAAAAGGGTGCACGGTTCAAAAGGGTTCACGGTTCGAGCGGTTTCCGTTAGTCGCAATGCGCAGGAGCACAATGAGCCGTGTCCGAGGGACCACGAACCGCGTACCGTGAACCGTGTACCGTAGAACCTCTACACACGATCCTGAACCGGGAGTCATTGTGAGCAAGCTGTTGCGGGGGCTGGCGGCGGGCTACGGGGCCAAGAAGCTGGGCGGTGGCTGCTTC
>JBEPVA010000280.1:0-3810 GCA_041691295.1 Gemmatimonadota bacterium | reverse complement strand
GCCGAGACACCTCCTCGACCACGCCTCCGCCCATGCTGAATCCGACCAGGTGGGCATTGGCGATGTGCAGCGAGTCGAGCCACTGAAGCAGGTATCGAGCATGAGCCCGGATCGAGTAGTCGGGTACACTGTGACTCGATCCGCCGAACCCCGGCAGGTCCGGCGCCAGCACTCGGTAGCGTCTGGCCAGCAGCGGGCCAAGGCCGTTGAAGACTTCGGCATCGCCCGGCGAGCCGTGGACCAGCACGATGGTCTCCACCTCACTCGACGAGTCGGGTTGCCAGATCTTGTAGGCGAGCCTGACCGGCGGTGCCGCTCTGAGCTGCACGGTGTCACGCACCGCATGGAGCCGCACCGAGGATTCCTCGGGGCCGGGCGCATACAGGATCGGATTGAACCAGCGGACCAGGTCGGAGGCACCGAGCAGCACCAGCCAGACCAGCAGCAGGATCCGGAAACGGGAGCGGCGTCGTCTGACTGGTTCAGCTACGGGCACGAAGACTCTGGCGGAGGGTCATCAGCGGCGTCCCGAGTGGATGAAGACAGGGTGGCCCGGCTGAATATGCCATCGAAATGGTATCGGTGGTGACCTCGACTCTGGCAAGGCTGACCGTATGCGCATCGGGCCGGTGCATGCAGACCGAGCGGCCGCCCCGCTCAGGACGGTGACTCTGATGCAGCGCGACCAGGGAAGCGGCCGTCAGGGAGTCGCTCGAAAAGAGCCCTTCGAACAGTTGACGACGAGCTGATTCGGCCCGAGGCTGATCGACGGCGGAACTGGTGGTCAGGAGACCCGCTTCCAGCTGGACTCGAGATGTCAGCCGGGCACCATCCCAGCGCCAGATCCTGGCTGGCCGGTCCGGCTCAAGCCCGATCAGGCTGAATGGCCGGTAACGGCAGATCTCGATTGCCGCGAGTGACGCTTCAATGCTGTCGAGCTGGCGCTGGCCCAGCAGGCCGAGCACCAGGAGGCCGCGACTGATCGGATCGGCTGGGGGTGGGTTGGGGCTGTCGTACAGATTGGCCAGGCAGATGGTAATGCCGGCGGAATTCATTCCGATCCAGGTACCACCGCCATCGACGTCGGTCGGGGCAATGATCTCGAGATCGCCGTCCGCGCGGAGGGTTGGCGGCAGCGCCGGGCTTCGGGCGCGATTCTCATCCCGGTTGAAGCACAGCAGATAACCGCCCGGTCCGGGCAGCCAACTGACGGTACACACCTCAGTGACTGGCGGCCAACTGGGACGACCGATACTCCAGTGTCGAGGGAGCCACACCGAACTCTTCACCCAGATCGATGCCGCGCTGCCGGGCGCACAGGGCAATCAACGCGTAGTGATGGACGGTATGACTGAGCAGGAATGACAGCTCGCGCGCCAGGGTGGACTCGGCCCACTCGCTCTGGCCATGGCCCTCCGTGGCGACGGCCACGTTGACATGCAGTACTCGGCTCAGTGGCGCCGAGATCAACTGCTCAAGCTGTTCAATGGTCTGCTGGGCTGCGGCGCCGGCCAGTACGGGGTCGGTCTCGAGGCCAGCATCGCGGGCCCGGGCGTCGTAATCGATCCGACCACTGGCCCAGCCGGTGAGGAAGCTGGTGTAGTGATCGAGGACGTGGCGGAAGTGCGAGCCGGTCTGGCTATGGGTGGCCGCCGGATCGTTTTGGTACAGCGCGCCGCCATCGGCGGTCATCGCGCTCCGCCCCTGCCTGAGCAGCGCGCAATTGGTGGCGATCAGCGCAGTCAGCTGTGACATGGTGCGACTCCATCTCCGACGGGAATGAAATGCCTGGCAATGGCCGAATGCAGATTGGCTGCCAGGGTTTTGCGATCGTTGGCCGACACCGGATCGGCGCCAAACGCCACGGTGCCGGTGAACTCCGTCAGCCCTGCGACCCCAATCAGGTGCGGCAGGAAGTTCATCTCGCCCCACCAGCAGAGCGCCAGGTCGGCGCCGGGCTGATCAGGCCGGGTGCGCCAGCCAAGGGTGGCATAGCGCACCGGCCAGCCGCCCTGGACGGCCGGTTCCAGCAGCGCCGGCTTGAGCGGCAGGACCCGCTCACCCCGGGTACTGGTTCCTTCGGCGAACAGGACTACCGTGTCTCCCAGGCTCAACGCCCTGCTCATCGCGGCCGCGGTCCGGGTCAGGTCCCGGCGGGAATCGCGGTCGACGAAGATCGTGCCGACCAGCCACGCCACCTGGCCGAGTCCAGGCCAGCCCCGCACTTCCCGCTTGGCCACGAAGACAGCCGGCAGCTCTGCCGCCAGCAAGACAACGTCGAGATAGCTCAGATGGTTCGCGACTAGCAGGGCTGGGCCCTGCGGCACCTGACCCGTGACGAGTCGGCGCATGCGGAGGATCCACGCGTTACCACGGCCCCAGCTCCGGACGATCCGCCTTCGCCAGCCTGCCCGGAGATTGACCGACCAAAAGGCGAGCAGCCATCCGGCCAGGAGTGCTGCCACCAGGACAGCGGTCCAGGCCGCGATCGCGCCGAGCCGCAGGGCGGCTCTAACGGAAAAAGCTCTGGTAGGCATGAGTGTCGAGTTCGCGGACATCGAGCAGGACCAGGAAGTCGATGGTCTTGAACAGCCGGTCGATGGCGGGAGGGCCGAGGATCCGGGCGCCGAGGTTGAGATAGCTCTGGAACAGGGCGGGGATGTGCACGGTTTCGACCGGACGGCAGGGCAGGGTCGCGAGCCGTTCACACTCCAGTCCCGGCAGCGGTTCGGCTCGCGCGCTCGGATGCTCAGCCTCGATCGACTGCAGGTATCGATAGGCTCGGCCGCCAAGGGCCAGGTCCTGGGTGGTGAGCGAGCAGCAGCCGAACAGCGAATGGCAATTGTTCCAGGTCAGGTACTCCGCCAGTCCGCGCCAGAGCAGGTGGAGCACCCGCCCGGTGCGGTGCTCCCTGGCCACGCAGGCGCGGCCGATCTCGACCGCATCGTGGAGCAGCGCGTCGGGCATGCCGGCGAGATCGAATTCCCCGGAGGAGTAGTAGCCACGGTGGGCTCGGGCCATGGCCCCGGTCTGCAATCGGTAGGTGCCGACGCACTGGCGGCTGGGATGATGCCAGACCAGGAGATGATGGAACAGCGAATCGAACTCGTCCTCGTCTCGGCCGGTGGCGTAGGCCGTATCGAGACCTTCATGAAGCTCGAGATTGAAGACCTGGAAGCGGAGCCGGAGAATCTGGTCGAGGTCGGCGGCGGTACTGGCAAACCGCAGTGAGTAGGCGCCGGCCCGGATCTCGGTGCCGGGGATGCTGGCCGGCGCCACGGGAAAGACTGGTGCCGGAGCCGGGCGGAGGCGCTGAACGGACGCGATCGAACTGGTCACGGCGAACTCCTCCGCAGTGTCAATTGCTGATGATTCGCCGGCAGGTTGGGTTGGACAGGTTGGGAAACGTACCCCGGGACCAATTGGTTCCATTTCCTCCATATAAAGTATCCCGGCATCCGGGGTCGGGATAGACCGCACAAAAATGCGACTGCAACTTTGACCGCGGAGGAGCGGAGAGCGCGGAGGAACACAAAGAGCCGCGGTGGTTCGGTTCCCTGGCCTTGAGTGAAGGCCCGCCGCCTCGCTGGCCGAATTGGACGCTCGGGCATGCTACCACACACAAGGCCCTTCTCTGCGAGCCTTCGCGGGCTCGGCGCCTCTGCGGTGCCAGTTGCTGTTGCCGTTGCTGGCCTTGATGGGTCAGCAAAAGAAAAAGGCCCGGGACGAATGTCCCGGACCATGGGCGGTACAAGGCTCGAACTTGTGACCTCCACGATGTCAACGTGGCGCTCTAACCAACTGAGCTAA
>JBEPVA010000279.1:0-3815 GCA_041691295.1 Gemmatimonadota bacterium | reverse complement strand
CATCTGGTCAGGTCGGGTGGAGGGTGAGAAGTCTGGCCGATGGGCCGGAATCTACCCACCCATCGGTTTGATCGCCGAGCTGTGGCTTGACCTCGGCAGGGGTGCGGAACCGGAGTGGTGATCCGCCCCACATTCGGAGTAACCATCGGTCGGCGAAGGCCCAAACATCGGCATGTATATGTGTAAAAATGGTACAATTTATTGTCACTAAAATATATCTTAAATAACTGATAAATATAGACTTAGATGATAATAAATTACTAAATCGTATGATATGTAGACATATATCTATGTGCATGGCACACCCATTGCCAATTGAACCACTGACCACCAGCGCGGATAATTTCCGGCGCTTCTGACTTAAGACCCTGGAGACTCCGATGAAGTTCTGGCGCCCACTCCGCGACCTCAGCCTGGCCGCAGCCATCCTGCTCATGGCCAGCTGCGGCACTGATGGCCCGACAAGCCCGACGGCCACGGCGGCCCCGGCGGTCGTCGCGGTGGTGGCCCGGCCTGACGCCAGCGTTCTCGGCGGTCTCACCAACACCCTCGGTGGCGGCCTCAACGGACTGACCAGCGGGCTGCTCAATGGCCTGCTCGGCTGCTCGCAGCAGCCGTACAACCGGACCACGCAGGTGGTCGGCGTTGCGGGCGGCACCATCCGGGTCGGACGGCACTCGCTGGTCATTCCGCGCGGGGCACTCAACCGTGACGTGACGATCACTGCTGAAGCCCCGTCGGATGAAGTGGCCTCGGTCCGCTTCTCCCCCGAAGGGCTTCAGTTCAATGCCGGCCATCTGCCCCAGGTTACCCTGGACTACTCGGCCTGTCCTCTCGGCCGGCTGCAGCTGCTGAAGCACGTGGCCTACACCACCGAACGGCTCCAGATCCTGGACATCCTGACTTCGGTGGACAACCTGCTCCTGATGAGAGTGTCCGCCCCGCTGCATCATTTCTCGCGGTACGCCGTGGCCTGGTAAGGTGGCTGCAGCGCGGCCGGAGGCTGGCAGTAACGTGAGCGCCTCGGCGGCCGGAGATCGGCTGGCCGAGGCGCGGGCGCATGATCAGGCCGGCAATCTGGCTGAAGCGGCCGATGCCTACCAGGTCGCGATCCAGGTCGCCGAGCAGAGCGGTGACCTGCCGGCGCTGATCGAGTCGCTGCGTCGGATCAGCATCATCCACCACCATCGCAACGAAGCGGAAAAGGCCGCGGCGCTCTGCTCCCGCAGCCTCGAACTCGCGCTGCAGGCCGAGCGGACGACCCTTGCCGCCGAAGCCCTCAACACGCTAGGGATCTTTGCCTTCGAGCGGGGGGACATGACGGAGGCCCGCGTCACGTATGACCGCGCCCTGGCACTGGGCGGGGAGGTTCCCGCACTGCGGGCCCGGATCGAGCAGAATCTGGGGATTCTGGCCAACGTGCAGGGAGATCTCGAAGCTGCCTCGACCCATTACGAGGCCTCGCTCGAGGCATGCCGCAAGGCCGGCAATCGTCACGGCTGCGCCATTGCCTATCACAACATGGGAATGAACAGTGCCGACCGTGGCCGCTGGGCCGATGCCGACCGATATTTCTCCGAGAGCGCCAGCCTGGCGATCGAACTCGGTGATGTCCGGCTCCAGGGACTCTGCCTGCTCAATCACGCCGAGGTCCACCTGGCGCGGCAGTCGTACGAGGCGGCCCGCCACAACGCCGAGCAGGCGCTGGCCATCTTCGATCAGCTGGGCGACCGGATCGACAAACCCGATGCGTACCGGGTGCTGGGGATGGTGTACCGGGAGACCGGGCGCGCCAACCTGGCCGAATCGCGGTTCAAGGGCGCCATCGAGCTGGCCCGCGCCAGTGACGCGCTGCTAAGCGAAGCCGAATCTTCCCGCGAGCTGGCACGCCTGTACCAGGACATGGGCCGCAACCAGGAAGCGCTGACGCTGCTCAACGCGGCCCACCGTCTGTTCGGCCGGCTCACGGCCCGCCTCGACCTGGTCGATGTCGGCGCCAAGGCGGCCAACCTCGAGCAGACGTACCTCGCGGTGGTCCGGGACTGGGGTCAGTCGCTGGAATCGGCTGACAGCTACACCCACGGTCACTGCGAGCGGGTGGCCGACTACGCCACCATGGTGGCCCAGGCCCTCGATTGCTCTCCCGAGGAACAGACCACCATCCGGCTGGGCGCCTACCTCCACGATCTCGGCAAGGTGCGGATCCCCCACGAGATTCTCAACAAGCCGGGGGCGCTGACCAGCGAGGAATTCACGATCATGAAACAGCATCCGGTGTGGGGTATCGAGATGCTGGCGGCCATCGAGTTTCCCTGGGACATCAAGCCGATCATTCGCTGGCACCACGAGAAGTACGACGGCACCGGGTATCCCGATCGTCTCAAGGGTGATGAAATCCCCCTGGCGGCTCAGATCATCTGCATCGTTGACGTGTTTGACGCCATCACCACCACCCGGAGCTACCGCCCCGCGATGGATCATGCCGAGGCCATGCGCCGGATGAATGAGAGCCGGCACTGGTGGAAGCCCAGCGTCTTTGCCGCCTTTGAGCGCTCGGTGGCGACTCAGGCCGCGGCGGCCAAATGACCGTGACCAATGAGCTGCGGGAGCTGATTGACGCCGGCCAGTTCCGTGACGCGCTGAGCCGATACCGCAGCCAACGACAGCTGGCCGCGACCGAGGACGTGCTGCTCGCGGCCACCGCTGCCGGACATCTGGGTGAACTCGATCTCGGAGTGTCACTGGCCGCCGAAGCCCACGCTTCCTGCACAGCCCAAGCCGATCTGTCCGGCCTGATGCGGTCCGCCCACCTGCTCGGCGGCTTTGCATTCGAGCGCGGCCGCCTGGACGATGCGGAGGCCTACTTCTCCGAGGCCAGCCGGCTGGCCGAGCGCTCCCGCAACGACCTGCAGGCCGCCAAGTCGGCCAACAATCTGGCGTCGGTGGCTCATCTCGGCGGTCGCTCGGCAGATGCGGTGCGGCTGTACCAGCGCGCGCTGGCCGCCTACCTCCGGCTCGGGGATGATGCGGGCGCGGCTGAGACCGGCCACAACCTTGCACTGCTCCACCGGGAGGCTGGGCATTTCTGCGCGGCGGCCGAAGCGGTGGAAGCCGCGCTGGTGCATGCTCGGCGCACCAGCGACCGGGGGCTGATCGCATTGATCCTGTCGGGGCGGGCCGAACTGGCCATGGAACGAAATGACCTCGACACTGCTGAGGCGGCCCTCGCAGAAGCGCGCCCCCACGCCGAATCCGGCGGTGATGCGCCGGCGCTGGCGGAACTCGACCGGCTGCAGGGCCGGCTGGCGCTGAGGCGCGGCAATCTCGAGAGCGCCTATGAGTTCGGCCTCATGGCATGGGCCGCGGCGGGAGTGCAGGGCAATATCCTGCTCGAGGGAGAGTGTGCGGGAGTCTGTGCCCTCTCGCTCAAGGCACTGGGTCGGATGGCCGAGGGACATGGCTTCTTCCTCCGGGCCCAGCAGCGGCTGGTCGCCCTGGGGTCAACCTTCCGGGCCCAGCGCCTGGCGCGGGAGTGGGCCAGCGGCTGAGCCGCGAGCACGATATTTTGGTGGCCATGCCACTCCCCGCATGGACGCACATCGCCTGGCTGCCGGACTCCGGCGTCAGAATTCTCGATCAGACCCGACTCCCCTCTGAAGAGATCTACCTCGACCTGACCACCGTGGACGCGATGGCGGAAGCCATTCGCGTGCTGCGGGTCCGCGGCGCGCCGCTGATACTGTCACTTATAAACAAAAGAAGCTGCCGCCGAAATCAAGGGGGTAGTAATCGGTGGTAGGCCGAACATTAAAAAA
>JBEPVA010000278.1:0-3823 GCA_041691295.1 Gemmatimonadota bacterium | reverse complement strand
CAGCAGGCAAGGGTTCGAAGCCGGCAGCCAAGTCGACGCGCTCATTGGCGCCCAATCGCAACCAGAGCCTTGGCTGGTAGATCGTCCGGGCAACTGGTTTGACGCGCCAATCCGCCGACCTTGCTCGTCGGTTCGATGACGATCTAGCCTGGATCCGCGAGGCGAGATTCAGCGGGCGGAACGGAGCCGCCCGGCGCCGGATTGAACAGGCCCTGCCAAAAGTTCGATCAAGTCTGGGGGCCAGCCATCCATTGATGGCGGACCTGCTGAACGAACTGGGGATCATCGGGAAGGCGGAGTGCCGTTTCACGGATGCGTCTCGTTGCTATCGGAGGGCTCTCCACATTCTGCGCCAGACCCGCCGGCGCAGCGGAGTGGAAATCGCGGATCTGTATCACAACCTGGGCGGTCTCGAGCATGCTCGGGGCCGCTTTGCCGTCGGCGAACCGCTGGCCCGTAGGGGCATCGGCATCCGGGACAGGCGCCAGGGCCGGGGCGCCACAGTGGTCTGGCTCGACCGGACTGCGCATGCGGCGCTGCTCGACGGACTGGGACGGTACGCCGAATCGGAGCCGGTCTATCGAGCTGCCTTGGCGGTGTTCCGGAAGCGGCTGGGCCGCCACGATTTCGAGGTGACCGTAACGCTCAACAACCTCGGCTGCCTCCGGGCCGCCGTCGGCCATCCTCGTGAGGCGATCGGCCTGCTCCAGCAATCACTCGCGATCAAGCAGTCGCTGTTTGGCAAGGCTTCGGTCGAATCGGGGCTGACCCTCTTCAACCTGGCATCGGCGCTTCGGGATGACGGGCAGGCGGTCCTGGCGGCAAGGCTGATGCGCAAGGCGCACACCGTATTGAAGCGGAAGCTGGGAGCCAGGCACCCGACGGTGAAGGCGATAGAGCTCAGGTCGTCAGTCACTGGTCGTTAGTCACGGTGGGGCTTGTCCCATCTCCCCTTTTCCTTCTCCTTTAAAATCCATCCTCTGTTCCGTCTCTATCGCTGCCGAACCCGGAGAGGGTAGACGGAAGAGGGCGGAGGGGAAGGCCCCTGCTTGAAGATCCAGGCCTGAGCTCGATGTTCTCAACTCCCCTCTCCCCTCTCCCATCTCCCGTACTTCAGGAGCCCAATGGCTGTCAGTCCGACGTACCGCACCTTCATCCTCGAGCAGCTCGGCCGTTGCACGCCTGCCATTCGGGCCAAGTCGATGTTCGGCGGTGTAGGCATTTATGGCGGCGAGCTGTTCTTTGCACTGATGGACGACGACACCCTGTACTTCAAGGTAGATGACGTCACCCGGCCGGAGTTCGAGGCGCGCGGCACGGCGCCGTTCCAGCCGATGGGCCCCGAGCATGGCTCCATGGGATATTACGAGGTGCCGGTGGAGTTGCTGGAGGATGTCGAGGCGCTCCGGCCGTGGGTTGAGGCGGCGCTCGGAGTGGCGGCTCGCAAGAAGAAGCCGAGGGGGACAAAGCGGCGGACCGGGAAAGAGCAATGACGATTGCCCAACTGATACCCGCAATCATTGCAGCAACTGGAACCGCGACCGGCCTCTACGGAATTCGGCTCTATTGGCTCGGCACTTCCAGTGAGGCATGGCCCTCGGCCTGGGGTGTACTGCAGGGCAGTCAGGTCATCCAGAGGGATCACCGTACCAGGAATGGCGCCGTCTGGACAGACTTTCAGTTGATGGTTCGCTATCGCTATGTAGTTGGAGACAAGGCCTATGGCGGAAAGCGCCTCAGGTTCAGTGGAAACACCTACCGGGAAGAAGAGGAGGCCTCGATTGAGGTCAACCACCTTCGCCTCGAGGCCCCGCTCCCCGTCTACTATGACCCCGATAACCCCAAGCGCTCGGTACTCGAACGGGGTGTCGGCCGCGACACCTACGTACTCATCCTCGCCTCTATCATCTCACTGCTCGCCGCGGCAATTCTCCAGTGGGGCGGCTTGCGTGGCAACTAGCCATCATACCTCCACCCCGGGCGCTTCTCGGAGTACACTTCGTCCATGCCCTCCACCCTGATCACTTCGATCATTGCCATCTTTACCGGCTTCGTACTATTCGCCGGATTCTGGCTGCTGATTACCACGGCCCTGTCGAGCTTCTCGGGATGGACGACACTGGCCGAGGCATTTCCGGGGGGAGAGCGACCGGCCGGTGAGGTGCTCCGGGGCCAGGTGCTAGGCTTCGGCCCCATCCGCGAAAATAACGTCACCAACGTGATCGTCAGCTCCAACGGGCTGTATCTCTACCCGATGGCGCTATTCGCCTTTCGGCGTACGCCTATCCTGATTCCGTATGACAAGATCAGGTATCTCGACTCAACCAAGGTGCTGTGGTCCAGTTCACACGAGATCGAGGCGAACGGATCGACGCGGATGCGAATCAGGGATCGGCTGCTGGCGGAGCTGAAGGGGCGCGGGGTGAAGGTCCCTTCGGAAGCCATAAGCCGTAAGCCGTAAGCGGGGTCACGGGTCGAGGGGCCTCCTAGAATTGTGAGCATTCGGCAATAACGAACACCGCAAGCAGCGGTGACGTCTGGCTAACCTGGATCTCCGCCTGCTAGTCCTCTTCCTCAGTGCACATCCCCCGCCTGCTTCACGCGACCTCCAGCCAGAGCCGTGCATCTCTCCGGCCATGACCAAGTCGCCCAACATCTCACTCGCTGTCATGATACTGCTCGGGTCTACCCAGGCTCGAGCCCAGCAACCCGAGATCTACCGACCTGATCCCTCACCGCCCAAATCCGTCACCTTGAGCGCTCCGGTGACGGTGCCTCTCCTCCCGTCACGAGTCGGGCGGGCACCGCTGCCGGTGGTGGAGGTCACGATCAATGGCCAGGGGCCGTTTCGATTTGGAGTAGAAACCGGCGCCAACTTTATCGCGGCATCACCGGCGGTCGTGGCCCAACTCGGCCTCAAGCGGGCCGGTGGGTCCGACGACTATCCGGAGTACCGGGCCGATTCGGTGCGTATCGGTGGCGCGGTGTTCCGCGACATGCCGATCAGCGGCGAGGGCCGCGCCACCGGCGTCGACGGACTGCTCGGGCTTCCATTCTGGGCCGGCGTCCTCCTCACCATCGACTACCCCGCCAATCAACTGACCATCAGTCGTGATACGCTCGCCGTACCCGATGGCAGGAACATCGTGGGGCTGACCAGGACCGCCGATTTCTGGAGCCTGCCGCTGCTCGTTGCCGGACAACCGACTCAGGCCATCCTCGATACCCGATCAACCGGCAGTATCGGTTTCACCCCGGACGCGGCGGCCCCCCTCAGCTTCCTCGCCCTCCCGATCGTCATCGGCAGGGCCCGTGGTGCTGCAATTGCCGAGACCGAGGTCAAGGGAGGCCAACTGGCGGGGAGTATCATGGTGGGCAGGTACGTGATACCGCAGCCGTTCGTCGAAATCCGGGCGCTGCCGCCTGGATTCCCGCAGGTGCCGCTGATCGGCGCCAGGGTCCTGTCCAATTTCGTGGTCTCACTCGATCAGCGGACCGCTCGGCTTCGACTGGTTCATGCCGCCGGGGACACCGTGGCGCTGCCGGTGCCGAGGATGGGCCCGCCGCCGGGCTAGCTGGACTGCCCGATCTCGCGAACCAGCCGTTCGAGTTCCGTCGGGATGAGCTGTTCCGGCAAAAGCGCGAGTAGCAGGTCCACCCTTTGTGAGATCAGCTCGAAGGCCGCTCGAAAGGCCACCCGCCTGGTGGCGTCGTCTCCCTCGACGGCGGCCGGATCGGGCATCCCCCAGTGCGCCATGATGGGATGACCGGGCAGGATGGGGCAGGCCTCCCGGGCATTGTCACAGACGGTAATCACCCTGTC
>JBEPVA010000277.1:0-3823 GCA_041691295.1 Gemmatimonadota bacterium | reverse complement strand
GATCTGGGCGATACCGAACGGCACCTTCTGGCGGCTGCTGTTCAGCACGTTCTGGTAATTGACGTAGATGCCTTGAGCGGTTTCCGGCCGCAGGTAGATCGTCGCGGCTTGTTCCTCCACCGGCCCCATGAAGGTCTTGAACATCAGGTTGAACATCCTGGGCTCGGTCAATTCACAGGTCGTGTGCTCGCCCGGATGCTTGCTCGGCTTTTGAGGGCACTGGGCATCCTGGATCTTGTCGGCCCGGAATCTGGACTTGCAGGTCTTGCAATCGACCAGCGGATCGGTGAATCCGGCCACATGCCCGGAGGCTTCCCAGACCCTGGGGTGCATCAAAATCGCGGCATCAAGGCCTTCAATGTCGTCGCGTGCATGCACCATGGCCCGCCACCACAGGTCCTTCACGTTCTTCTTGAGCTCGACCCCAAGCGGCCCGTAGTCCCAGACTGAACCCAGCCCGCCGTAGATCTCGGAAGACTGAAATACGAATCCGCGCCGCTTGCAGAGCGACACGAGCTTGTCCATCAGGGTGGTGTCAGCCATGAGTAGGGGGGTAGGCGGTGCGAGATGATGTTGCGAATCCACAAGATAGGCCCATCGGAGGGAGTGGAGCAAGCAATTGGAGATGGACTGAAGGACCGGCGAGGAGTCGAGGTTCTGCGCCCTCCGGCAGGACCTGCCCAGCTACCCGAAGCCATGCCGAATAGCCTAGGCGTGGGGAATCGAGCGAAAACACCCCAACTTGGCACGGCTTTAGCCATCAAAGTGAGCGACGAGAGTGCCCGTCAACATTTTTGTAACCAGAATTACTAAATCGTTTTTTAACAAAGCTTTATACAGTAATAAATCGTGCAGTTTCGTTACATTGAATCTGGATTTCGAGTTGACTTCCACGGTACCGGACCCGAGCTTTGTCCGGTCGTCAGACCCTGAACCTCGGCGAGGCAAGTCCTATGAGAATCACCCGGCTCAACCAGCGCGGCTTTGCCCTGGAAGCCACCATGATCCTGCTGGTCCTGCTGGCCACCCTGATCGGTGCCGCAGTGGCGGGCATCGTCATGGTCCAGAAGACCGCGGGCATCGACTACCGCGGTTCCCGGACAACCTACGCCTCCGAAGCCGGGGCCGACCATGTGATGTCGCAGCTCGAATTGGCGATGTCCGATGGTTCGATCTCCGACGCCGACCTGGCCGGCCTGACAGCCCCCTCCATCCCGGGCATGACCATCACGGCCGCCGGAGTGCGCAACGGCATCGCAGCGCCCAGGACCATTACCGCCGGCCCGTATACCGGGCTGATCGGTCTCAATCAGCGAATCGACGTCACGGTCCAGGCCCGGGACCAGACCGCCAACCGCAGCCAGGTCGTGGTCTCGGTCAACGCCCAGACCATTCCGCTGTTCCAGTTTGGTGTGTTCTACGAGGGAGACCTCGAGATCCACAACGGTCCGCCGCTCAACTTCGCGGGCTGGGTGCACACCAACGGCAATCTCTACCTCAGCTCCGCCAACCAGACCTTCAAGTCGATGGTCACCACGGCGGGCAGCGTCTATCACCAGCGCAAGGCCTACAACGAGAGCCTCAACGGCGTCGCCATCTTCAAGGCGGACACCGTGACCTCCACCCTGCTCGACTTCGATAGCCGGAGCGATCCGACGCCGGCGGCCTTTTCGGCCAAGAGCGCCTCGCACTTCGACAGCCGGCTCCAGACTGCGGCCATGGGTGTCACCGCGCTCCGGCTCCCGCTACCAGCCGGCATGCCGGCGATTGCCATGGTGCAGGAGCAGAACGGCGGCGATACCCCGGAGGTCCGGCTGGTCAAGATGGCGTGGAAGGCCGACTATCATCTCGTGGTCGACCTCAACAACCTGGCGACCGCCTGCGTCTCGGGCATGACGGTGCAGGCCCGGCCCAACTCCAGGGTCGCGCCGACCGCGGCCGAGTGTGCCCTGATCTTCCAGGGCCAGCCCAACGCCTTCCTTGAAGGACGCGAGGATTTCCGGCCGGACCTGCTCACCATCGACGTGAACGCGCTCAACAACTGGATCGTGGCGGACAGCATTCACCGCCACATCGAGATCATGTACATCACCTTCGTGAACGGCAACGTCGGCACCCCGACCAAGGACTACCCTGCCGTCCGCCTGATCAACGGCAGCCTGCTGCGCGAGCCGTTCACCCTGGCCACTGACGCCCCGCTCTACATTCAGGGCGATTACAACACGGTGGGGTGGAAGCCCTCGGCCCTCATGGGCGATGCGGTCACCTTCCTCTCGAACAACTGGACCGACGCGGCCCACGCCCTGCTGGCTCAGCCGGTCGTGACCGGCCCGATGACGGTGTATGCCGCAATCGCCGCCGGTCATTCAGCTACCCCCTGCGACTGGCAAGTTGCCGGCTGCAGCTCGCCGCCGTACGGCGGCGGCCTCGAGAACTTCCCCCGCTTCCTCGAGAACTGGGGCGGCTCGTCGTCCGGCCAGTATCTCCACTACCGCGGCAGCCTGGTCTCGCTGTTCGAGAGCGCCCAGGCCAACAAGCACCTCTGGAGCTGGCGGAGCTACTACAATCCGCCCCAGCGTGACTGGCAGTTCGATCTCCGGTTCCAGGACCCGAATAACCTGCCGCCCGGAACGCCGAACGCAGGCAGCGTAGCCCAGATCGCCTTCCGGCCGGTCTACTGATCATGCGCACCGTCCAGGTACTGAGCCGCAGCCGCGGCTTCACGTTGATCGAGATGGTGGTGGTCATCGCCATGATGGGGATCCTGCTGGCCGTCGCCATCCCGCGGCTGGCGAGAACCGCCAAGACCCGGGTGGGCCAGTCCGCCCAGCAGCTGGCCCAGGACCTCGAACTGGCCCGGACCCGGGCCCTGACTACCCGGAGTGCGGTACGGATGGCCTTTGACATCTCAGGCCGGGCCTACCGTCCGTTCCTGGATTTCAATCGCGACAGCGTCTTCGCCCAGTCTCAGACTGAGAATGATTCCGCGAGGGCGTTCAACTTTCACACTCTGCAGACCGGGGTGAATTTTGCCCGGGCGGGCGGCATTCCCGACCTGCCGATCCTGCCAGGCTCAGGGGCCATTACCCTGACCGGCAACAGGGTGGACTTCGACTCACGCGGGCTGACCACGCCGTTCGGCACCAAGGGTGTCATCTATCTGAACGAATCATCGGACCCGACCGCGGTGGCCGCAGTTTCCGTCACCGCGGCCTCGGGTATCCGGGCCTGGGTCTACAAGGGGGGTGTATGGCAGTGAATAGTCGCAGGAGCCGGGAAGCCGGCTTCACACTGGTCTCGGTCATGATCGCGGTCTGCCTGCTGAGCCTCGGCCTGATGGCACTGGCCAAGGCTCAGGGAGTGCTGGCCAGAAGCGAGACCGACACCGCCAACCGCTCCAGCGCGCTGGCCATTGCCCAGGGCTACACCGAGGTGGTCCGCAGCCGGGACCCCGCTACCCTGGTCTCTGAAACGGCCACCTTGGTCGATGCCAACGGCACCGTCAACCTCGGCGGCAAATACTCACGCTCGACGACCGTCTCGTCGGACGCCCCCAATCTGCTGCGGGTCATCGTCACGGTGACGTACCCGCGGGCCCAGTCTCCGCTCCAGATTGTCACCTTGATCTACAAGCCGACGGCCTCATGAGCACTCTGCGCAGTCGCCGGCCTCGGGCCGGTTTTACCCTGATCGAGGTCCTGATCGCCACGGTGATCGGTGTCCTGGTGCTGACCGCCTCGACCTCGCTGGCGCTGAGCACCTGGCAGAGCCTGTCGGGCACCCAGTTGCGGGACGGCATCGATCGCAACGCCCGGTTCATCGG
>JBEPVA010000276.1:0-3843 GCA_041691295.1 Gemmatimonadota bacterium | reverse complement strand
GAGCTGTACGCCGCTCTCCTCGGCCACGAGTGGCAGCTCGAGCCTGTCGATGCTCGGCTCGGCGACATCAACATCCAGAACCCCAACGCCAGTGACAAGGTGCTCGCCGCCATCTTCGGGAAGGAGGGGGCAGCCGGGAACTGGCACGAGAGCTTCCGCACCTGGCGCAATGCGGCGATGGTCCGGTCCTGCGCCAGCGCGACCGAGACTCCACTGACCGGCTTGGCCGCGATGAACAGGCTGTTGGTTTCATCGTAATGGAAGTTGCGCTTGGCCGTTTCGAACGGAATGATGGCTCCAATCTGCTGGCCGGGCGGTTCGAAGATGTTGGCGGGGCGTTGATAGATGCCGATGACTCGCAGCGACACACCGCCGATCCGGATCAGCTGATCCATCGGATCAGCTCGACCGAACAGGAATTCTGCCGAGGCCTCCTCGATGACGACCACTTCCGCGCCATGTGCCTCGGCGCGGTTGAAGAACCGTCCCCGGAGCAGGGTCCCGCCCTGGATTTCCATGTAGTGATCGTCGGCCCCAAAGACGGTGAGGGTCTGGGTCCGGATCCCCTGGTATTCCATTCGCTGAAACAGCTGCACCCACATCCCGGCATAGCTCAGTTCCGGAAGCCGGGCCATGGCTTCGGCATCGGGGTTGTTGACCACCGGCCGGATCCTGACTTCGTAGGGCAGGCGATCCGGGTTGAGCGGCGTCTGCGAGAAGAACCGCATGACGTAAAAGGCGGTGGGACCGGCGGCCGAGATCGCGTTGAAGATCTGGCTGCGAATGCCCTGGACCAGGGACGCGATGGCCATCACAGTGGTGACCCCGATGACCACGCCGAGAATGGTCAGCCCGGAGCGCAGCTTGTTGGTCCGGAGGGAGTCGATTCCCATCCGGAATCCTTCATCCAGGTTGCGGACGATCATGCCGGATTCCTCCGCATCCTATTCACTCCGCAATGCCGTAATCGGATCGAGCCTCGCTGCTCGGCTGGCGGGGTAGACCCCGAAGACGATGCCGGCACCGGCCCCGACAATCAGCGCGACAAGCACCGACCACAGGGTGATCCGGGCCGGCAACGGAGTCAGGGTGGAGACCAGGAAGGCCAGCAGCCACCCTCCCATGACTCCGGAGATGCCACCGAGCGAGGAGAGCACGATGGCCTCGACCAGGAACTGCCGCCGGATGTCTCGCTGGGTGGCGCCCAGCGATTTCCGAACCCCGATCTCGCGGGTACGCTCGTTGACGGCCATCAGCATGATGTTCATGATCACGATGCCGCCCACCACGATGCCGATGCACACTACCGCCGGGATGGCGGTGAACAGGACCCCGGTCAGCTGCTTCCAGAACGCCACCAGGGCGTCAGCCTTGTCGACGGTAAAATCGTTGGCCTCTCCGGGCCGGAGCCGGTGGGCAATCCGCATCGCCTCCTCCGCCCGGTCCATGGCGCCATCGATTTCCGCCGCATTGGCCACCTTGACCGATACGACAGTGGTCTTGCGGCGGCCGTAGAGCGATTCGAAGGTCGAGAACGGCATCAGCAGGAAGCCGTCGAATGATTGACCGAGCACCCGGCCCTTCTTGGCGATGACGCCCTTGACGGTGAGCTCCTGGCCGCTGATTCGCACGGTTCGCCCGATGGCCTGTTCCGGCGACCCGAACAGCTTGTCGGCGATGTCGAAGCCAAGGACAACGACCGCGCGGCGCTCCCGCACATCGGGGTCGGCCAGGGGTTCGCCGGCGGCAAACCGGTAGTCCTGGACGATCTGGTACGGTGGGGTGACTCCGAAGACCAGCACATCGCCGACCGTGCGATTGCGGTAGATGACGTCGGAGATCGGGGTGGGCCATCCCGATTGCAGCGATACTGCCTCGGCATCGGGCAGGGCCCGCTGGACTACATCGGCGTCAGCCCGGCTGATGAGGGGACGCCGGTTGACGATCTTGACCATCTCGTCATCGAGGAATCCTGGCGCGATCGGCGAGCGGCGTACCTGGAAGGCGTTGGTGCCGATCATGGCACCGGTCAGGTTTTCCTTGACGTAGGCATTCATGCCCTGGATGATGGCCACCACGACGACCAGAAATCCCACGGACACGATGATGCCCAGCAGGGTAAAGAAGGAGCGAAGCTTGCTCTGGAGGATCGATTGGAGAGCCAGCCGGAGGGCTTCGGAATACGGCATGGCCTAAACTACCTAGAAGCGCGAAAGCGAACAGCGAACAGGAACAGCGAACAGCGAACAGCGACCACGGAGCAGGGAGCAGGGAGCAGGTTGCAGGGAATAGCGCACGGGCAAGGAAGAACAGCGCAAATGTAGAAAAGCAAACGGCGAACCGTACTCCCCGTTCGCCGTTCGCTTTTCTCTCCTATCCGTCCTCACCCATCATTCGTACCGCAGTGCCTCCACCGGGTCCATCTTGCTCGCCTTGTTGGCAGGATACAGTCCGAAGCAGACACCGGTGATGGTCGAGGCCAGCAGGGCTACCCCAACCGACCAGAGCGGGATCGAGGCCGGGATCGGGGTCAGGCTGTGGATGCCCCAGGCGATCAGGCCGCCCAGCGCCATGCCGACCAGCCCGCCAACCAGGGTCAGGGTGGCGGCCTCGACCAGGAACTGGAACATGATCTCGAATCGGGTGGCGCCCAGCGCCTTGCGGACTCCGATTTCCCGGGTCCGTTCGGTCACCGAGATCATCATGATGGCCACGACGCCGACGCCGCCCACCATCAGGCCGACGCTGGACAGCGCGATCATCACCACGAAGAATCCGCTGGTCACGCTGTTGAAGCTCTCCAGCAGCTTGTCCTGGCTGACCAGCGAGAAGTTATTGGCCTGGGCCGGCTTGAGGCTCCGGCTGCCGCGCAGGGCCGCGGTGACCCGGTCCTGGGCCTCGGTGACGGTGAGAGCGGAGTCCGGGATGACCGAGAAATGCATCCACCCCTTCCAGTAATCGGCCACCTTCGAAAAGGTCGAGTGGGGAATGTTGATCAGCGGGTCGTCGTTGCCGCCGAACAGGCTCTTGGGCTCGCTGTACAGCCCCACCACGTCGAAGGGCTGCCCGAAGATCTTGATTCGGCGGCCGATGGGGTCAAGGCCGGGGAACAACTGATCGGCGAGCTTGTCGTTGATGACCGCCACCCGGGCGCTGGAGGCGTATTCGAGGTCGGTGAAATTCCGTCCGGCCGTAATCAGGCCGCCCGAGGTCAGGATCCAGTCGGCGCTGAAGCCAGTGACCTGGACACTGCTCAGGTCGACGGTACCGGCGCTGACCGGTCCGTTGGAGTTTTCCTCCCAATTGACACTCCGGATCCCGGGCAGTTTGCGCAGCATCTCGGCCTCTTCGACCTTGAGCCAGGGATTGCGCCGCCAGGGGGACAGCTCGTCCGATCCATCGCTGATGTTGATCCCGGCCTGGAAGAACCGGAAGACAAAGAAGGTCTTCGGCCCCAGGGTCTCGATCTGGGCTGAGACACTGCGATTGATGCCGGTGATGGCCGAGGCCATGGCGATAACCACCATCACGCCGATGGCAACACCGAGGATCGTGAGCGAGGCCCGGACCTTGTTGGCCCGGAGCGAATCGAGCGCGATGCCGATGCCTTCAAAGATGCGGCCGATGAACATGCTGGCTTGCTCGCTTACTCGGCCCTGAGGGCCGTGATCGGGTCCAGCTTCGAGGCCCGGCTGGCGGGATACACGCCGGCAACGACGCCCACCAGCATGCCGAGGAGTACACCGACGCCAATTGACCACGGCGCCACGGCGGCTGGCAGAGGGGTCAGGGCCCGCACCGCAAAGGCCAGGGCGATTCCGGTGCCCACGCCCAGCGCCGCAC
>JBEPVA010000275.1:0-3893 GCA_041691295.1 Gemmatimonadota bacterium | reverse complement strand
CGTCTCTCGTCTCTCGTCTCTCGTCTCTCGTCTCTCGTCTCTCGTCTCTCGTCTAGTCTCCAGTCTCCACTCCAACTACCCAGCGGAACGTCCCCCACTCGAAAACCAAGGTACCGTGATGCCTGTCCACCGGAACGATCGAGATAGTGAACTTCTCGGCGGACCCGGCCCGCGTCTCGCGGGCCAGCGGTATCGAGTCGAGATCCCGGCTCGCATCATACTGGGTGCCCCACTGCCCGTGCTGCCCATTCACCAGGAGGATCACCCCGTTCGTGTCCGGACGAGTCCAGAGTGAATAGATCCCGGCCGGCAGGGTGCGCCCACCGACCCGGATCGGCGCCGAGGTGCTGAACTGGGTGGCCGCGTTGGCTCCGGTGCGCCAGACCTGGCCGAAGGGAATGACGGCGCCGAGTAGCGTCCGACCGCGCAGCAACGGGCGGCCGTAGTCCACCAGCAGCTGCGCGGTGCCGAGGGTGGCCCGGGTCGTGTCACGCAGGCTGAGACCGGCCGGAACCCCATGCTGCTGCTCGAGCGCGGTGAACCCCGCGGCCACGGCCGCCACATCCAGTGGTGTTGTCGTCCGGCTGACCCCGACCTTGTAGGTGCTCCGCGCACCCGAGTACGCCAGCATCCGGCCATCGGCGTCGAACGTCCCCTCCCCGGCCCCAGCCAGTCCATCGTGATGGAACACTTCCACCCTGCCGCCGGGCAGCCGACGGACAAATCCGCCGGGAATCAGCCCCTTGGGCAGGGACCCGAAGTCTTCGATCTGCATGTCGACGTAGTAGAGCCGCAGGAAGAGACTATCGCCCGACGTGGGTGGCGCCTGATCGAGAAAGAGTTCCGAGAGCGAATACTGGTGCGCGGTCCACGGCAGGGTGGTCGCCCCGCCGGTGGCCAGCATCAGCGAGGAGGTGCCCTCTCCATTCCTGACCGTGATCTTGATCGAGTCACCCAGGTAGTCGGCGGTGAAGCGCCGGGATTTCCATTTCGGCGTCGTGGCAGTGGGCAGGGTGATGTCCTGGATCAACTGGCGGATTCGCTGGTCGGGGCCGAACCGGATCTCGGTATAGCGACGAATCACCCGGGGAAACCGCTCGACCTGGTCGCTGACCAGATGATCCGGCCACCGGGTGACTGATTCGACCGAAATGGTGTCGACCCCGAGCCGGGCCAGGAATCCGTAGCGCTGCTGGGCCTGCAGGGCCGCCGGTGCCAGCAGGGCAGCGGCAAGCAGGAGCCGGACATTCATTGGGCATGCTCCGAGGTCGGTCGAACGACGAGATTGGCGAAATCACCGGGGGACTGGTCACCGACCCAGAATCCGATGGCACCAGTGGCGGGGCCGCCCGGACGCTGCACCACCAGCGACGGCGTCGGCGAGTGGTCGAGATAGACCCTTACCGCTGGTCCGCGGACCGCCAGGTGAAGATGGACCCAATCCTCTGCCCTGATCCCCGGCGGAACGGCCGCCTCGAAGACGCCGGGATGCCGATCACGCAGCGCTTCCCACGAATAGTCGGGGTAGCTGGCGTACTGGATGGCGTGGACATGATGGGCGGAGTCTGCCCCGATGAAATTGAAGGGCCGGAGCCAGACCACCTCGAACTCCCGCTCGCTCACCAGATGAAAGGCAATGCCCAGGAAACTCTTCTGGACCACATCTCGGCCCCGAAGGTCGACATCGATGTCACCGTTGCTGAACTGCAGCCCCGGATTCCAGACCATGCCGGCGTCCTTCCCTTCACCCAGACGGACGAAACTCTGGCCACTCTCCGTCACCGCCTTGACGGAGCGTCCGAACACCCGCCAGTGAGGCTCCACCACCGCCGAGGGATCGACTCGGGTCTCGACCAGCTTTGGCCCACCACAACCGCTGGCCGCCATGAGGAGCAGCAGCAGTGGGATGAGGGCGGAGCCGGAAAGCGGGAATCGGCTGGCAGGCGGCTGCGATCGCGGGGTTGGCATGGCGTGGAAAGGTAGAATCAACCCGGTCCTGCATCCGTAGGGGAATCCTCCCACAACTGGTACTTTTCGACAGATGCGTTCCACTCCGCCCCGACTCTCGGCGCTGGCCCAGCAGCCGGTTCCCTTCGATACCCGGAAGTACGGGCCGGAGCTGCTGGTGGACATCGCGTGGGTCCACCAGATGAAACGCTTCATCCTGGCCGGCCCGCACGCCCTCGCCTTCTATGACATCATCCTGGTTACTCGCGGGAGGGGGTCGTGCTCGCTCGATGGGGTCCGATCGATGGTGCGGCCGGGCACGGTGCTGTTCACCTCACCGGGCCAGGTCAGGATCTGGCAGGTCAAGGACCTCGATGGCATCTGCCTCTTCTTTCCCGGCCTCTTTCTCGACGAATTCTTCAACGACACCCTCTTCCTGCAGCGGCTGGGCTATTTCCACGCACCGGGCGGGGCCCCGGCCCTCACACTCCCGCCGGCGCGCGCCGCGGCGCTCCGGGCCGCTCTCGAACAGATGCGGCGTGAATTGGGGCGGCTCCGTCCCGACACCCCGCATCTCCTCCGCGCCCAGGCCTACGAGCTCCTGATCACGCTCGCGCGTCGGTATGCCGAAGCCCATCCGGCTGGCAGCGGCAGAATTGCCGAACGCCGAACCCAGCGATTCCTGGAGTTGATCGAGCGGGATCAGGCGGGGAGGAGGAGCGTGGCCCACTACGCCCGGGAAGTCGCGGTGAGCCCCGGTTATCTCAATACGCTCTGCCGCCGCCATTTGGGCAGGAATGCCAAGGATCTGGTGGCGGAACGAGTGGTGCTGGAGGCTCGGCGGATGCTGCTCTATTCAGATCGGTCGATCGATCAGGTGGGGCGTGCCCTGGGATTCAAGGATCCCAGCTACTTCTCGCGGTTTTTCAGAGTGCGTACGGGCCTCATGCCGAGTCGGTTCCGCGATCGACATCGATAGACCAGCACCTCTCGCCTCCCGCCTATTGCAGTTCCTGTTCCCTTTTCGCCTTTCGCTTTTCGCGTCCTATCGCCTTCGTCTCTCGCCTACTGTGCGATCAATTCGCAGAATTTCTTGAGATCGATATTCCCGCCCGACACGATGGCCACAATCGGTCCCTGACCCGCCTTGCCGGTGAGCGCCGCGGCCAGCGGCAGTGCGCCCGCTCCCTCGGCGATGACCCGGGCCTTTTCCGCCATCAATCGCATGGCGGCCCTGGTCTGCTCCAGGGTGACTACGATCGATCCGTCAATCACCGGCTTCATTCGTTCCCACATCGTCGGGAAGACGCTCTGCCCGCCGGCTCCGTCCACGAACGACGCCTCCCAGGCCGCGAACCGCTCCGGCCCGCCAGCGGCCATCGACTGGGCCATCGGCGCGGCGGTCTCCGGCTCGGCGCCAAAGATCTTGATGGCCGGATTCAGCGCCTTGATCGCGCTACCCACCCCGGTGATCAGGCCGCCACCACCAATCGCGCCGATGACCACCCGAGTCTCAGGCGCATCCTCCAGGATCTCGAGCCCCATCGTTCCGTGACCGACGATGAAGTTGTGATCGTCGAACGGGTGGATGAAGGTGCCCTCGACTCCGGGATAGGTCCGCTCCTCCAGCGCCTTCCACGCCACCGGATACGGCACCGGAATCAGCCTGGCGCCGAGCGCTTTCATTCGGTCGAGTTTGGAGGCAGGCGCGGTCTCGATGACGACGACGGTGCACGGCACCCCGGCCTGCCTCGCCGCATACGCTACCCCCTGCCCCGCATTCCCCGCGCTGATGGTCCAGACCCCTCGCTGACGCTCGGCCTCACTCAGCAGCGCCACCGCGTTGGCCGCGCCACGCAACTTGTAGGCATTGATCGGCTGGAGGTTCTCGAGCTTGAGCCGGATGTCGGGAAAGCCACTGCCGAGTTCGAGGCTGTCTCTTATAC
>JBEPVA010000274.1:0-3909 GCA_041691295.1 Gemmatimonadota bacterium | reverse complement strand
TTTCGAAGCCCACCTCGCCGGCTGCGAGAGCTGCCAGCTCAACTGGCAGGTCATCCGGGCCGGCTCGTTCGTCGGTGCCCCGGCCGCCGCATCACTCGATTCCGACCGGATTGCCGGGCAAGTCGTCGCCCGGCTCGCGGCGGCACGGCAGGCCGACCGGCGGCGGCGCGGATGGGCATGGGGCACCGTCATGGCGGCGGCAGCGGCCCTCTTCCTGGTGGTCTACACCGGCCACAATTCGGCGACTCTGATGACGCCACCAGCTGCTACCCCGGGCTCCACCATAGCTGGCTTTGAGGTTCCAGTGTCGGGGCTGGATGATCTCGACTCCACGGAGCTTCAGGCCGTGTACGATCAGCTCGATGGCTCGCTGGAGGGGAGCGCCACCGTGGCCACGCCCCACCTCGAGGAGCTGTCGCCCGACGAGATGCAGCAGGTCCTGAACTCCCTGGAGGGCTGACGATGCGGATCCGCGTGATACTCGGGCTGTTCCTGGCGCTACTCATGAATGCCGTACCGGCGCGAGCCCAGGATGACAGCGATCTGGCCGACCGCTCACAGCTGCTGCAGCGGATCCAGGACCGCTTCTCCGCCCAGGTCAAGGAGCAGCTCGGGCTGAACGATGTTCAGGCCGCGAAAATGAAGGAGACCACCGCCAACTGGTTCCTCAAGCGGCGGGATCTTGAAGGGCAGGAGCAGCGGTTGCGCCAGGCCATGGCCGCCCAGCTCAGGCCCGGCGTGGCCGCCAGCCGGGACAGCGTCAATCGCCTGATCGACCGGCTGCTGACGATTCGGGTCAGCTATGCCGAGACATTCCGCGGCGAGGACAAGGAGCTGTCGTCCTATCTTGATCCAGTGCAGCGGGGCCAGTATTTCGTGCTCCGCGAGCGGCTGCTCGACCGGGCCCAGGAAGCCCGCCAGGCCAGGCAACAGAACGGGCGCCGGCGACTGCTGCGCTAGCCGCCCGGCCGCCAGAGGGCGCCGGCCTCTCACTTTGCCCCCCGCCTGCCAGACCGGTAACTTCCCTGCTGAGCATTTCAGGGAGATGTCGTGATCGATCCGCAGTCCAGTTCCGTCCTGCTCCATATCCTGACCCATCCTGTCGTAGCCACCATCCTGATCTCGGCTGGGATCATCGGTGTTGCCACCGAGATCAAGGCTGGTGCACATGGCCTCGGCTTGCTGGGTGGGATGCTGGCGTTCGGGTTGTTCTTCGGCGCCAGCATCATGGTGGGCCTGGCCGGGTGGGGCACCATGCTTTTGCTGGGACTGGGTGTGCTTGCCATTGCCGTTGAAGTGTTCCTGCTGCCGGGGCACGGCGCAGCCGGTATCCTGGGTGCAGCACTGGTCCTGGCCTCGATGGTCTCCGCGCTGATGGGAACGGCACCGACTCCGGCCGATGTCCTCCAGGCCATGGCCACGATCGCGGCCAGCGTGATTCTCGTCGGCGCAGTCGCGTATGGCTGGATCCGGCATCTGCCATCGAGCGGGCGGTTCTCCGGATTGCTGCACCTGACGTCGTCAGGCGCATCGGCCGGCTACATCGCGGCGCCGGCCCGGAATGACCTCATCGGCATTGAGGGGGTCGCGGTGACCGACCTGCGTCCCGCCGGGACCATCGAGGTCAACGGAGAAAAGGTCGACGTGGTTACCGAGGGCGAGTACGTCCGTGCCGGCAGCAAGGTGACGGTGCTGCGGACCGAATCGTACCGGCATATTGTGAAGGCAGTGACCTGAGTATCGGGGTGGTTCAATTCCAAATCCTTTCTGACTGGAGTCAGCCGTGAACGACGTGAATGCGACGCTGCCGCTGCTGTTCGGGCTCGTAGTCGTCGGCATCATCTTCCTGGCCATCGTGTTGCGGTTCATTCCGCTCGGGCTCTGGCTTCAGGCCATGACCTCGGGGGTCCGGGTCTCGTTCATGACCCTGTTCGGGATGCGGTTCCGGCGGGTGAACCCGTCGGCCATCGTCCTGCCACTGATCAACGCCCACAAGGCCGGAATCGAACAGGTCGGGGTCAATGACCTGGAATCTCACTTCCTGTCCGGCGGCAATGTCGGACGGGTGGTCAATGCGTTGATTTCGGCGGACAAGGCCGGGATTCCACTCAACTTCAAGCAGGCCGCCGCCATCGACCTAGCCGGACGTGATGTGTTCGAGGCGGTGCAGGTCAGCGTGAATCCCAAGGTCATTACCACGCCCAAGGTTGCGGCAATGGCCAAGAACGGGATTCAACTGGTGGCCATTGCCCGGGTGACGGTCCGGGCCAACATCAACCGGCTGGTCGGCGGCGCCGGCGAGGAGACCATCCTGGCCCGGGTCGGCGAGGGGATCGTTTCGGCCATCGGTTCATGTGAGACTCACAAGCAGGTCCTCGAATCGCCGGACATCATTTCGAAGACCGTGCTGGCCAAGGGTCTCGACGCCGGAACTGCGTTCGAGATCCTCTCGATCGACATTGCCGACGTCGATGTGGGCAAGAACATCGGTGCCGCGCTGCAGACCGACCAGGCCGAGGCGGACAAGCGGATTGCCCAGGCCAAGGCTGAAGAGCGGCGAGCGCTGGCTGTGGCCATGGAGCAGGAGTTCAAGGCCACCGCCCAGGAAATGAAGGCCAAGGTCATCGAGGCCGAGGCCCAGTTGCCGTTGGCCATGGCGGAGGCGTTCCGGAAGGGGCTGTTCGGGGTCATTGACTACCAGAAATACAAGAACCTCCAGGCCGATACCGCCATGCGGCAGGCCATCGCCGGCCAGACCGACCCGTCCGGCAGCGGGCAGGGCAGCTGACCGATGGGAAGTTTCGCGTTCTTTGCCATCGTCATGCTGGTGATCGTCTCGAAGGTGCGTGAAGCGCTGAAGCAGGCGGGCGGGTCGGAAGGAGGGCGGGGCAGCGAGCCCTCGCCCCGGGCACGCAATTCGGGTGATGCCAGCGGCGAGTCGTTCTCGCTGCAGCAGGTGCTGGCCGAAATCCAGAAGGTGAAAGAGCAGTCCCAGCAGGAGCAATCGGTGGGGCGCAAGGCAGCGACGTTCACTCAGGCCCGCAGCAGCGTGCTGAATAGCCTGAAACAGAAGGAGCTGGTGGAGCGCGCCGCCGCCAGGCGCCAGTCGATCGCGCAGATTCGCCAGCGGGAGTCGGCGCCGCTGGTCCGGGTTTCTGCTCCCGCCGCTGCTGTCGTGGTGCCGGACGAGCCATCGGTGGCGGTGACTTCGACGGCCGCACCGCTGGAGTTGGTCGATGTGAGTGCGGCTACGCCGGGAGTCGCGTCACCGGCACCGAGATTTACCGCGGCCCGGCTGCGTGATGCGGTGATCTGGCGGGAAATCCTCTCGCCGCCGGTGTCGCTGCGGGACGAGTAGCGGGGGGGCCGGGGGGCAGCGGGGCGCCGGGATTACCGGCGCCCTTTCTTTTTGGTGGCCGCGGTTTTGGCCGGCTTGGCTGCTTTCGGCTTTGTGGCGCGCCCGGCCTTCTTGTGGCCGTAGCTTTCCTTGTACCGTTCCATGGCCTCGAGAATCACGGCTTTGGCGGCGTCCGCTTCCTCGAAACCGCGGGTCCGGGTGGTTACCCCTTCGAGGTCCTTGTAGACCTGGAAGAAATGCTCGAGCTCTTTGAGGGCGTGCGGCGGCACATCGCCAAGCGAGCGGATTCCAGTCGAGAAGGGGTCACTGATCGGTACGGCCAGCACCTTTTCGTCTCCCCGGCCCCGGTCGATCAGGTGGAACAGCCCGATCGGCCTGGCATCGAGCAGGCAGCCGGTGAACACCGGCACCGTGGTCAGGACCAGGATGTCGAGCGGGTCGTCGTCATCGCCCAGAGTCTGAGGAATGAAACCGTAGTCACCCGGGTAGTGGACCGCGCTGTACAGCACCCGGTCGAGCCGGAAGACACCGAGGGTCTTGTCGAGCTCGTA
>JBEPVA010000273.1:0-4002 GCA_041691295.1 Gemmatimonadota bacterium | reverse complement strand
GAGGTACCCGGTGCCATCCCGGACCACCAGGAACGCGATCTTTCCACTGGACCGCGTGGTGACCACCCATCCGCGGACGGTGACGGTGGATCCGGCGTGCCGGCCCAGCTCATTGATGTAGACGGACGCCATCGGACCCGCTCGTGGATGATGAGGAAAGGCGAAGCAGAGGCCTGATTGTAGCATTGCGCGCGGGAAGGGTCAACGCGGCTTCATGATTGCCTAAACAATCGACAAAACCGACCAGCAAGGTGACAAGGAATCGAACGGTGTCTGGATATTCAGATCTTGCCGATGGTTGCACGATTGTCGATACTGACTTCCCCATCGCTCCCGATCCTTCGAGGTGACGTATGAACGACATGCAAGCCCGGCTCAAGCCCGAATTCAGCCTGCGCTATCCCCGTCTCAGCGCGGGAGTCTGGTATGACGTCTCTCCGATTTTTCCCGGAGTCACGGTGCGGAGAGTGGACATTTTCGGGCGGCGCATCGCCCGGCTCAAAACCGTCCGGGATTTCGAGACAGTCCAGGCGGCCCATTTCGAGTTCGGACCTCCGCACGGACTGGAAGCCGAGCGCGCGACGGCCTGAGCGGCTAGACCTCCATGGCCAGCGTGATGTCGGGATCGACATCGGCGGCCTGGCGCCGGGTTAGGACCGACACCGCGAAAAACACCAGCAGCGACAGCACCAGAGACAGCCCCGACACGGTGACTCCGGCCGGGAACGAGTAGAGCTTGAAATAGGCGGCGGTCTCGAAGGTCAGGGTCACCGCCAGCCCGGTCAGGATCGATGCAATTGCGCCGGCGCGCGTGGCTCCGGGCCAGTTGAGCCCGATGGCGAGCGCCGGCACCAGCGTCGAGGCAAAGAGCCCCCAGCCGAAGATCCCCAGGAATGCCACCAGCGAGCCGGAATAGCGCGCCACCACCGCCGCGATGGCGGTGAGCACCACCGTCGCCACCCGACCCCAATACAGCTCGTTACTAACCCGCACACCGAGCGCGATCGGGATGTCGTGCACGACCGCGGCGGCACCCACGTTCATGAACGCGTTCACCGTGCCCATGATGGCCGCCGCGACGCCCGCGAAGACGACTCCGGCCAGCAATACCGGCGTGTAGTGCAGCAGAAACTGTGGCGTCGCGTCGTCGGCCCGGAGCAGCGGGGCCAGCGATCCAGCGGCCACCTCGGCCTTCACCGCCAGCCCGATGCCGAAGTACAGGAGCAGGGTCAGCATCAGCGCGCCGGTCGTGAGCGCGGGATACCACTTGAGGTGCAGCGGATTCCGCAGCATGTAGAATTTGCTGATGACGTGGGGCTGGCCGAGCGCCCCCAAGCCGAATACGAAGAAGAAGGAGAGCGCGGCCAGCGGCGTCAACTTGCCCCAGGGCGTCAGGAACGCGGGATCGTGGGCCAGGATGACCCGGCTCAAGCCCCCTACCCCGCCCTCGAGCCGCAACACATAGGCAAACACCAGCACCGACGCGAGCGCCTTGATCGAGCCCTGAAAGAGATCGGTGTAGACTCCCGCGAGGATCCCGCCCGACACCGAATACGCCAGCACGGTCGCGGTGCCGAGCCAGACCCCCCAGCCGAAGCCGGTGCCGAACACCGCGTCGACCACGATGCCTAGCGCCAGGAGGTTGGTGCCCATGTAGCCGATGATGGCGATGAGAATCGCCACGGCGGCCAGACCCTGCGCCGTGGGAGACCGGTACCTCGCCCCGATGGCATCGGGCACGGTAATCACTCCGCGCAGCTCGGCGAGCAGACGCATCCGCTTGGCCAGCACCCAGGCGGCCATGGAGTTGGTCAGGGACGCAGGCAACACGATGAAGACCGCCCCCAGGCCCAGCGAGTAGAACAGACCCGGGCCACCGATGAACGCAAAGCCGGTGAGGGTGGCCGTCATGGCGGCGATGGCGAGAGTCCAGATCCCGATCCCGTCTCCGGCGACGAAAAAATCGCGGGCGGTGCGGGTGCGGCGGCTGGCCCAGACCGAAATCGTCGCGACGATCACGAAGTAGAGCACCAGCACGAGGGGGATCACGGTGCGGCGCGGGCGCGCCGTGCCGCCCGAATGCGGTCCAGGTCGGCCTGGTCCAGAGTCAGCTGCGTGAAAGTGCGGGCATAGACGGCCGGAAGCACCAGCGCCGGGAGCCACCCGATCCCGTAGATCACCAGCGCGGCGCGGAGCGGCAATCCCAGTACCAGGCGAGAGCCGCGACCTTCAGTGGCAGGAAGTACCAGCGCAAGGCCGAAACAGACCACCAGCACAATGAATGTGAAAACGAGGGCCCAGACCATGCGGCCGAGCCGGCGCCCCGGGCGTGCAGCGCCGAGCGCCATCACCCCGGTGCAGAGCAGGGCGATCCCGGCCACCATCGACCAGGGAGCCCAGCGTGGCGCGCCACCCGGAAGAAACGCCGATCCGTAGGCGAGGCCCACCGCCAGCGTCCCGGCAATCACCGGGGCCAGTCCACGTCGTGCAGCCATCAGTTCGCTCCTGACCCCTGAAATGGATTCGAGTTCACCCGACCCGGAACAGCACCTCGGCTCTGGGGTATCTCAACAAGGCCCGCTGCTTGAGCGCGGCGTGGGTGGACCGCTCCAGCGCCGGATCGGCGTCGAGGATCTCCCGGGCCATGTCACGGGAAACCGTCAGCAGGTCGGTGTCCTGGGGGAACCTCGCTACCCGAATGTCCGCCATCCCCGATTGCCGCTGGCCCAGTAGATCACCATGGCTGCGTTCGGCCAGATCGAGCTCCGCGATCTTGAATCCGTCGGTGGTGGCGGCGAAGGCAGCCAGTCGAGGCGACTCCCGGTCGGCCAGGAGAATGCAGTGACTTTCTTCGACGCCACGGCCGACCCTCCCGCGAAGCTGGTGCAGCTGGGCCAGCCCGAATCGCTCGGGGTTCTCGATCAGCATCATCGTGGCGTTAGGTACGTCGATCCCGACTTCCACCACGGTCGTCGCGACCAGAACCTGGACCTCGCCAGAGCGAAACGCCTCCATCACCTTGTCCCGGGCGTCGGGCTTGAGCTGGCCGTGAACCAGACCGATCGTGAGCTCGGGCCACCGGGCCTTGAGTGTTGCCGCCATGGTCGTGGCGGCGCGCAGGTCCGCCTTTTCGGTTTCCTCGATCACCGGCAGCACAACATAGGCCTGCCGCCCTTCCTGGCACTGACCGTGTACGAAATCCAGCACCCGATCGCGCTGCTTTCCACTCCGCACCGCGGTGCGAACCGCGCCGCGACCCGCCGGCTTGGCTTTGAGCACCGACATGTCGAGATCGCCGTACCGCGTCAGGGCCAGGGACCGGGGGATCGGCGTGGCGGTCAGCAGGAGTACATCCGGCGCGGATCCCTTCCCGATCAGCGCGGCCCGCTGCTCCACACCGAATCGATGCTGCTCATCGATCACCACCAGGCCCAGCCGCCGGAATGCCACTCCCTCCTGCATCAGCGCATGGGTCCCGAGCACCACCTTCGCCTCGCCGCTGCGTAGCCGTTCTCTGACGCCGGCCTTGTCCGGAGCGCTCAGCCGGCCGGTCAGCAGCTCGGGGACGATTCCGAGCGGGGCCAGCAGCCGGATCAGGGTGGCGAGGTGCTGCTCGGCGAGCAGCTCGGTGGGCGCCATGAGCGCCGCCTGATAGTCGTTCTCCACCGCGAGGAGCATCGCGAACAGCGCCACCACGGTCTTGCCGGTACCGACGTCTCCCATCAGCAGGCGGTGCATCCGCTGCGCGGCCACCATGTCGGCGGTGATCTCGCGAAGCGCCTGTCGCTGATCGGCGGTCAGTGCCCAGGGCAGCGATTGCAGCAGCGCTGTGGTCAGCTTGCGCCGCACCACGAATTGCACGCCGATCCGGCCTCGCTTGGCGAGAAAGCGCGCGCGGCCCAGCATGAGCTGAAGGTCGAACAGCTCGTCCAGGGCCAGCCGGCGGCGGCCCGACTCCGCCTCGGCGAGGGTGACAGGACGATGGACCGCGCGGAGGGCCTC
>JBEPVA010000272.1:0-4021 GCA_041691295.1 Gemmatimonadota bacterium | reverse complement strand
GTGATACCGTGGCGCTGGCGGACCTGGAAAAGCGGATGATCGCAGCCGCCAAGCAGCACCGCGACGATCCGATCATCCACCTGCGGCTGGGCTTCGTGGCGCTCCGGATCGGCGATCTCAGCGGCTCGGACCACAAGAATGATGCCGGTGGCGAATTCGACTGGGCGGCCGAGCTCAAGCCGGAGTGGCCCTATCCGTGGTACGGCATCGGGCTGTCGGAGGTGTTGTCGGACGAGAAGGGTGTGTCGATTGCCCGGAGCTTTCAGCAGATGCTCGGGATCGACCCGATGACCCGGGCCGCCAAGGCCTTTGCTCACTCCACCCAGGTCGATCCTTCATTTGTGCGGGGACTGGTCGAGCTGTCCGCCACGGCGCTGCGGCAGCGGGTCAACCGCAAGATCGACCTGGCCCGGAACGCCCTGCGTGAAGCTGCCGCTACCAGCGCCTCCGCCAATCCTGATGTGCTGCTGTACCGCGGCCGGGTCGAGCGGGAAGTCGGCGACGCGGACAGTGCCCTGGCGGCCTTCTGGGGCTACCTCGACAAGGGCGGCAAGCGCGGCTTGGGGCTGCTTGAGGTGGCCCGGACCCAGTTCGTGCTGGGCCGGCTGGATGGCCAGGCGCCCTATTTCGAGGGCGCCGCAATCGACGATAGTGAATCGGTGGCGGGCTATCGCGATGACCTGGCCAACATCGTCGACGAGGGGGATCTCAAGGAGTTTGACCTGGTACACGGCTCGTTCCGGGCCGCCTACCTGCAGAAGTTCTGGGCCAAGCGGGACCAGGCCGACCTGCGGGCCCGGGGCGAGCGGCTCCGGGAGCACTATCGCCGCTTCTATTATGCCCGCAATCATTTCCGGCTGGCCAGTCTCAACCGGCACTACGACATCACCGAGATCTTCCGGTCCACCAGCCGGGACTTCGACGACCGCGGCGTGGTGTATATCCGGCAGGGGGAGCCGACCGACCGCTCCGGCTACGCGGCACCGGGGCTCGAGTTAAATGAAAGCTGGCGCTACGCCCGCCCCACCGGAGACCTGGTCTTCCATTTCGTGGCTCGGGAAGATGTCCAGGACTACAAGCTGGTCGAGAGCGTGTACGACGTGCTGGGATTCCGCACCGCCATTGAACTGCAGCAGAGCACCACCCGCGCCCCGAGCACCCAGTCCATCAATACCGTCGAACAACTGCTGCTGTCGCGCCAGAAGCTGTCACCGATTTACAACCGGCTGTACACCCAGGGCGCGGGCTCTCCGGCCGGCCAGCGGGTGGCGGCTGAAGAGCGGGCCCTGGGGCGGGAGGCCATCCGGGTCGGGACCACCTCCGACAGCTACGTCAGGACCTACAAGCGGACCCTCAATGCCCGGCTGGTAGCGGTGGCGGTCGGCAGCGATTCGGGCCGTCCGGTGCTGCACATTGCCTACGCCATCCAGGGCTCGAGCCTGCAGGGGTCGGCCACGGCGCGCGGCTACCTCTATCCGATTCACATCCGGCTGGCGGTGGCCGATCTCCGGGGCGACGGCATTGCGGTGCTGGATACCACCCGTTCATTCATGGCGGCCTCGCCGGTACCGCCGGACGGGGCGCTCAATGGACAAATCTCGGTCCCCGTGATTCCCGGCGACCTGGTCTGGCACATGGCGCTGCAGCAGGGTGAGGACGCCGGCAGCGTCACCCCGCCGGACACGGTGATTGCCGCCGATCCGACCGCCCGGGGAATGGGACTGTCCGGCCTGGCCCTGGGGGACCGGGCCGGATCGAGCGGGATGGCCTGGCGGCCGAATCCGGCCGACACGGTCTATTTCAGCCCGCTGCAGAGCTTCCTCAGAAGCGGCACGATGGAGATGTACGCCGAGGTCTACGGCCTCGACCCGGAGGTCCCGTTCAAGAGTGAGTTGACGGTCCAGAAGCGGCGGGGCGGGGGAGTCCTGGGACTGTTCGGGGGCAAGAAGAAGCAGATCAGCATCAAGAGCGACGAGCATTCAACTGGTCCGCTCACTGTCTTCCGTCGCAGCATCGGTCTCGACAAGCTGTCGGCCGGGGAATACACCCTCGAGTTGGCGGTCACCGATGCCGCCGGGCGGACCTTGCGCCAGCGCCAGCCCTTTACGGTCATGGAACCCAGGGAGAGCGGGAGCCATTGACGTTCCCGCTCGCGGGGATAATCCTTCGGCAATGTTCTGCTCGCGATGTGGCACGGAATCTCAGCAGGGAACCCAATACTGCCCAAGCTGTGGCCTCGACATGCGTGTCACCACGCCTGCTCAGGCGATTGCGTCCGGTGAGGTCACCGAGCTTGAAGTCGTCACCGAGGCCATCGGCGGCGAGTATGAGATCGTCGAGGAGCTGGGCCGGGGCGGAATGGCCATCGTGTACCGGGCCCGGGAGCGCCAGCTCGACCGGGAAGTGGCCATCAAGGTCCTGCCGTTTTCGCTGGCCTTTGACGCCGAGTTCGTAGAGCGTTTCCAGCGCGAAGCCCGCACCGCCGCTCAGCTCGAACATCCCAATATCATTCCGATCTACCGGGTCGGCCGTCAGGGCCGGGTCATTTTCTTTGTCATGAAGTTCCTCCGGGGCAGTTCGTTGTCACGGATCATCCTGGAGCGGCCCCGGCTTCCGCCCACCGAGATCAAGCGGTTGCTGACCGAGGTCGGCAATGCCCTGGGCTATGCCGCCAAGCGGGGCATCGTCCACCGGGACATCAAGCCCGACAACGTGATGTTCGATGAGTTCGGCCAATGTGTGGTGGCCGACTTCGGCATAGCCAAGGCGGCCTCGGGCCAGAAGCTGACCGGCACCGGGATGTCGATCGGGACTCCTCACTATATGAGTCCCGAGCAGGCCCGGGCCCAGGCCATCGACGGCCGCAGCGACATCTACAGCCTCGGCGTGGTGGCGTATCAGTGTCTCACCGGCCAGGTGCCGTTTGACGGCGAGGACAGCTTTGCCATCGGCTACAAGCACATCATGGATCCGGTGCCGATTCCGACCCTGGCCTCGGCGGAAGAGCGGCGGCTGTTCGAGGTGATCCGGAAGATGCTGATGAAGGATCCGGCCGAACGGTTCCAGGACGCCGAAGAGCTGATCCGGGCGCTGGAGGGCCAGCCGATGCTCGTCACCCAGCCGCGGCCCAGCAGCTCCGGCAGCGGACCCCGACGGGCCAGCCTGGCCATGCAGCCGACTGCCCCGATTCCGGGACTGGCCACGCCCAGCGGCCGGCTGCCGGTGGCCAACTCCGATCGGAGGCCGATCGTGAGCCGGTCACAGGCCAACCAATCGAGCGGCCGGGGCTGGCTGATTCCGGTGATCATAGCGGTGGTGCTACTGGGTAGCTGGGCGCTGCTGCATTCGAGGAGTTCGGCCGGGACGATCAAGCCGCCGGCACCGGACAGCAGTGGCAGCTCAAGCAGTGCCGATTCCGCCCGGATCCATGACAGCCTTGCCACGCTGGCGGCAGCGGTTCCGATTTCCCGCCCGAGCTCCGACAACCAGCATCCCGGCACCGCGGCCCCGCTCAGTCACCCGGCCGGTCCCGACTCCGGTGGATTACGGGTCATGGGGCTGCCGCCGGGCAGCGTGGTCATGGTCGATGAACAGCGGATGCTCCAGGGCACGATCCGGCTGCCGATCGGATCTCACATCCTGGCCATTACCGCGCCCAATCACGAGTTCTACGTCGACACCCTGGTGCTCCGGACCGATGAGGTGCAGGAGCTGACGCCCAACCTGGTTCCGGTCGGGCAGGGACAACAGCCGGTGGCGGTACCGGTCGCCAGAAATTGCGAAGTGCCCGCCGTGGGTAACCGGTTCGGCCGTGACTGCTATGATGTGCCGCCCCGTCCGACCAGCCCCACCCGCCTGGCAGTGCCGGCGGGAAGTACCGAGGCGCCCAGCGCCCCGGTCTTCATCGTGAAGGTTTCGGCCGAGGGGAAGACGCTGAATGCGCTGCCCCGCACGCCATCCAGCGACGCCGAGTTCCAGAAACAGGCCGCGGCCTACGTCGAGACCATGGAATGGACCCCTG
>JBEPVA010000271.1:0-4095 GCA_041691295.1 Gemmatimonadota bacterium | reverse complement strand
TTTTTTAAATATTAAATTTTCCTTACACCCCCCCACCAAAAAAAATCTTTTGTGGCCCTAAAATCAGCGCGGCCCCGGGCATGGTGGGGGGGGCCCCCGACGTGACACGAGGGTGGAACGAAATCAGGCGGTCGGGCGCCCCTTGATCGTGTCCCGGACCCGGTCTGCGGTATTGGGACTGATGACCCGCAGAATCAGGTAGATCACGAAACCGACAAAGGCCAGCCAAACTAACGAGCCGAAAATACCGATGGCAAATCCAATCAGGCCGAACACGAACTTGATGGCGATCAGGGCCACCACGGCGAAGATCGCGAAGCCGATCAGGCTCCTGAACATTATCTTCCTCCCGAGAAGATGGGTCGCCCCCTGATACGCAGCCACGTTTCAATTAGTTTCGTCGAGGCCAAGTGACGAAAACTCAGGATGTTATCGTGATCGGCGGCGGAGCCGTCGGCAGCGCCTGCGCGCGGGAACTGGCGCTGGCGGGTCGATCCGTGCTGGTCATCGAGCGCGGCACACCCTCCGGGGAGGCTTGGCGAGCGGCCGCCGGGATGCTGGCGCCCCAGGTCGAAGCGGTGGAGGAAGATCCGCTCTTCGAGCTCGGATTGGCCGGCCGGGAGCGGGTGGCCGAGCTGGCGCCTCAACTCAAGGAAAGCACCGGAATCGATATTCAGTACTGGCAAAGCGGCATTGCCAGGATCGCAACGACCCCGGCACGGGCCAACGAGCTCAAGGCCCGGGTAGCATGGCAGCGTCAGCAGGGCCATTTGTGTGACTGGTTCGACGAGGCCGAAATCAGGGCCCGCTGGCCCTGGCTGGGCCCCAGCCTGGGCGGGATGTGGGCCTCGCAGGAAGCTGCCGTCGATCCGATTCGGCTGGTTGAAGCCCTCCGGGCCGACGCCGTCCGACTCGGCGCCCGGTTCATCACCGACACCGCCATCGGCATCGAGCGCCACGGTGATCAGGTCACCGCCGTTACCGCTTCCGAGCGGCTGTTCGCCGGTGATGTCATCGTCGCGGCCGGCGCCTGGTCCGGCCGGCTCACCGGACTGCCTCGGCCATTGTCGGTGGAACCGATCCGGGGCCAGATGGCAGTACTCCCGTGGCCACCCGGCGTTCCGCCGGCCATCGTGTTCGGCGATGGCGGCTATATCGTGGCCCGCGGCGCCGATGCCGTCGTGGGCTCAACCATGGAGCCGGTCGGATTCGTTCCCGAGGTCACTCCAGCCGGCGTGGCCCAGATCCTGGCCGCCGTCGGCGCGCTCTGTCCCTCATGGGCCCAGTTCGGTGTGACCCGGACCTGGGCCGGATTGCGGCCCGTCTCCCCTGACGGATTGCCGATCATCGGCAGGGAGCCGCGCCTCAAGGGACTGTGGTATGCCACCGGGCACGGCCGGAACGGCATTCTTCTCTCCGGTATCACCGGCCAGCTGATGGCCCGGATGCTGGCCGGCGAGAATGAACTCGAGCATCTGCATCCGATGCGACCGGAACGGTTTTGGAACTGGTAGGACTGCAGCGGTAAGCCATAAGCCTTCAGCCTACCCCGGGCATGGACAACCCCGTAACGTGGTCCTGAAGAGTCTGATTGCATTCGCTTATGGCATAGGGCTTATGGCTTATGGCCAATCGGAGATCGACCGTGCCCCCCGACCTCACCCGCCGAGAATTCATCACCACGACCTCTGTGCTCCTGGCCTCGACGCAACGGACCCCATCCCTGACCGCCGCGACCGAGACAGTCTCCGGACCTGTCGTTCTGTTCCAGGGGGATTCGGTCACCGACTGCGGCAGAGACCGGGCCGTGATCGAGGCCAACGCGACCAAGGCCCTGGGCACCGGCTATCCCTTGCTCGGTGCGGCGGCAGTCCTCGAGGACCATACCGATCGTGGCTTCCAGTTCTACAATCGCGGCGTCAGCGGCAACAAGGTGCCCGACCTGCAGCAGCGCTGGCAGCCGGACACCATCGAACTGCAGCCGGATATCCTGAGCATCCTGATAGGGGTGAATGATTTCTGGCACAAACTGCTCAACGGTTATACCGGAACCAGTCAGGACTACCAGAATCAGTATTCAGCCCTGCTGGAGCAGACTCGGAAGGCGCTACCCAAGGTGCGGCTCATCATCCTGGAGCCATTCGTGCTGCGATGCGGCGCGGTCGATGCCAGGTGGTTTCCGGAATTCACTGCCCGGCAGGCGGCAGCCGCCGAGGTGGCCGCGCGGGCCCGGGCCACCTTTGTCCCGCTGCAGGCCGTGTTCGACAAGCACACCCGCTCGGCCCCACCGGAGTATTGGGCGGCTGACGGGGTACATCCGACGGCGGCCGGCCATGCCGTGATTGCTCGGGAGTGGCGGCGGGCCGCGAGACTATAGAGACCCCGCGAATCAGAGCCCATAGACCAGCGAAGCTCTCACCTGCCTGGGCTCGATGGGATGGAAGTGCACGTCGTCCACGCCCGCGGCCGACTCGCCCCGCAGTCGAGAAGTATAGAAGTACTGGATATCATCGGCTTTGGAGTTGAACAGGTTGAGCACGGTGGCCTGGATTCGGAGCCCCGCGGCCAGCAGGTACCCCGCGTCAGCGCTCACCACATTGTCGGCGGTGGCGCGGACGCTGTTGTCCTCGATCAGAGGGTAGGAGCCGAAATGGCGCAGGCGTACCGCGCCGAACAAACCGCTCCGAACGGGCGACCAGGTGATCCCGGCGGCCACGACATTTTCCAGGGCACCGGGAATGTGTTCCTGCCCGGCCGCCACGCCCGAGAAGCGGGCCCGGGCGAATGAGACATCGAGATCGAAAGCCAGTTGCGGAATCGGCCGGTAAAAATTGGCGATGGTCACGCCGCTCCGCCGGCTGGCGGCCGACGGCTCGGTGGCCCCACCATCCCCGGTGAACAAGAGCTCGCTGTTCAGATTGAGGGCCCAGAGGGATGCGGTTGTCCGCAATCCGGAAATTGGCGAAAGCCTGAGCCCGAGCTCCGCCCCCCGGGACCGGACCAGGGGGTCCACCCGCTGGGCCGGAGCGCCGGAGCCGGGATCGATGGTGATCGTGGTGCCCCGGGCATCGTTGCTATGAAAGCCGAATCCGCCACTGAGATAGAACTCGGATCTGGCGGAGGGAGTGAACACCAGTGAAGCCTTGGGACTGACAATCCCGGCGCTGTTGTGACCCGAGTTCGCTGCCAGGTCGCTGGACACCTTGAACAGGTAGCCATCCACCCGGGCGCCCAGCACGCTGCGGAACCAGGGCCGCCAGCGGGATTCCAACTCGGCGTAGACCCCACTGCCCCACTCCCGGATGTCATCCTGCCGCACCGTACCGATCCGTATTTGCTTCTGGGTATGAAAGAGTCCAGACCCGTCGATGAAATCGGCCCGGGTCTGCAGGCCCAGCTTGAGCAGGTGGCCGACGCCAAATGCCTCAACCGGCTGGACGTGCTTGAGATTGCCGCCGAGGATGACCCGGTGGTCCCGTTGGTTGAATTGATCGCCCCGGACAGAATCGGTCAGGAAATACGTGAAGTCGGAGAACAGACTGAGATCGTAATAGATGGCGAACAGCTCAACATCCTGCGCCGAATTCCGGCCAGCATGGTGCATGGTGCCCGATAGGCTGTAGCGCTGTGAGTTGCCCCCGTCGGCACTGTCGATCTGGCCCAATCGAGAAATGGAGCCGGACGCCACCGAGCGGAGCGGAATCTGATCGTCAGCGCTCCATTTGTTGTGATAGGCCAACCCCAGCAGCGAAAAACGGGTCGCGCCGCCGCCCCACGAATAGCGCGCCACGCCGGAGAACTTGCGGACCTTCTCAGGCAGGTCCCAAGGGCCATTGTACCCTTTGGCCTCGCCGGCCAGCAGAAAGTCCCCGTTGCTCACCCGCATCGAACCGCCGGCGGCCACGCGGGCCAGGCCATTGGAACCGCCGCCGGCACTGGCAAAGGGACGGGCCAACCGGCGCACCAGATGAAACTCCGCCGCACCCGCACTGCCGAAATCACCGACCTCAGGGTGATAGACGCCGAGCTTGTAGTCGAGATACTCGACCAGCTCGGGGATGAGGAAGTTGAGATCGGTATAGCCCTGGCCATGGG
>JBEPVA010000270.1:0-4095 GCA_041691295.1 Gemmatimonadota bacterium | reverse complement strand
GTCCGGGCCCGGCCATTGGCCTGGCGGGACCGGGCGCTGCTGGAACTCGGTTACGGGGCGGGACTCCGGGTGTCGGAACTGTGCGGGCTCACCATCGGTGATCTCTGGATGACCGATGGGCTGGTGAGGGTCATGGGCAAAGGCTCCAAGCAGCGGCTGGTGCCGATCGGACGGAGTGTCATCTCGGCCTGCGCGGTCTACCTGCAGCAGACCCGACCGGTGCTGGATCGAGGCAAGTCTGGTAATCGGCTGCTGCTCAATGTCCGTGGCGGACCCCTGTCGCGAGTCGGGGCCTGGGGTATCGTAAAGAAGGCGGCCAAGGCCGCGGCCATCACCAAACGGGTGACGCCCCACACGTTGCGGCACAGTTTCGCGACCCATCTTCTGGAAGGCGGCGCCGATCTCCGCGCCGTCCAGGAAATGCTGGGTCACGCTGATTTATCTACCACCCAGATCTACACCCACATCGATCGAGAATTTTTGCGTTCTGTACACAAGCAGTTCCATCCACGCGGATGAAGCTCCGCCAGGCGTTGCTGCCCGCCCTGGTGGGCGGGGCAGTCGGGTGCGCCAGTTACCACCCGGCTCCACTCGAGACCGGTGTGGCGCCTGGCCGCTACAACGCGCGCTCCATCGGCGACTCCGGGTTTACCGCGTACCGTGAAGCGGCTGGACTACGTGCCACAGCCCCGGTCTGGAATCCCGAAGACCTCGCGCTGGCGGCGCTCTACTTCCGGGCTCCGCTCGATGAACTCCGGGCCAGGGTCAATGCTGCCGTCGCCGCTGAGCAGAGCGCTGGTGCCCGCCCTCGACCAGGACTCGCGGCATTGGGCGAGCGGAATCTCGAGCAAAGCGGGGAAGGCTCGCCCTGGGGAGTACAGCTGGCTGGCACCTTTGTGCTGGAGACCGGCGGCAAGCGCGGGGCGCGAATCGCGATCGCCGCCAGCCGCGCCCTCGAGGCGGAGGCGGAACTCCGCGCCTCGGCACAGGCGCTGGCCGCCGAGGCGAGACTGGACGCACTCGGGGTCGTCGGTGCAGCGGACCGGACCTACGCCGACCGGCATGAGGAGCAACTGCTCGACTCGGTGCTGCCCCGGATCACGTCCAGGTTTGAAGAAGGAACCATCAGCCAGGGCACTCTGCTCCAGTTCCGGCAGCAGCAGCAGGCCGCCCATCTCGCCCGGGTGCAATCGGAGTCCGATCTGCGGACCGCGAATGCCGCAGCGGCCGGCATCGCCGGCATTCCGGTATCTCAGCTGCCGGAACTCCGCCGGGTCGAGCCGATCATGACCAGTTGTGGGCCGTTAGCAGTCCTGTCACGTGACTCGCTCCAATTTCTGGCGCTTGCCTCCCGCTGGAGCGTCGCCGCGGCACTGGCAGGGTACCAGGTCGCTGAAGGCGAGCTGCGACTTGAGATCGCCCGCCAGCGTCCCGATCTCGAACTAGGTCCTGGGCTCTTCTTCGACCACGGCATTACCCGATTCCTGGCCAATTTTGCCCTCCCGTTTCTGCCGGGCGGTAACCGCGGACCGATCGCGGAAATGGAAGCCCGGCGAAGCACCGCCGCGGCCCACGTGGCCTCGGTTCAGGAATCGGTATTGCTCGAGCTGGATGGCGGCCTGGCGCAGTGCGGGCTGATCTACGCCGAGTCGCGCTCGGCCGATTCGGTCGATTTCACCGCCCGTGCCCGCTGGGACCGGACCAGAGATGCCTACGATCGCGGTGAAGTGGGTGAATTGGAGGTCCGGTTCGAAATGATCGCCGCACTGCGGACTCACCGACTGGTCGTGCTGTCCAACCAGCACGCCGCCGAAGGCCGGAGTCGGCTCGAGGCGGCAGTCGGTGCGTGGTCGTCAGATCCCGCCGCGGCGTGGCCCGATGTACTGGGTCAGCCGGCGCGCAGGCCAAAGGAGCCTCAATGATCCGGACTCTGGTGGTCGTCGCGATCGTGGTCGGGGTCGGTGCCGCCGCGATTTATGCGTTCCGGGCCCACGATGACGAGAAGCAGCTGGACGCCGACGCGCCTGTTGTGGCACCGACCAGAGTGCGGGAGCAGAATGGCGAGGCGGCCGTTCATCTCGATTCCGCCGGACTGGCCACCGCCCGACTCGAGCTGGCTGCCTTGAAACCAGTGTCCCAGGCCAGCAGCATCGATCTGCGGGCCACTGTCGTGCCCGATCCGGACGCGGTCACGACCATCCGGGCTCCGGTGAGCGGCCGGTTGGCGGCCGCCGGCACCTGGCCGTCGTACGGCGCCCAATTGGAATCAGGCGGGGAACTGGGCACGGTCTCCGATGCCAAGCCGGTGGTTCTGACGCGCGGCGGCACCGTGACTCGAGTCTTTGCCCGCCCCGGCGCCATTGTGCAGGCCGGTGATCCGCTGCTCGAGCTCACCGACTTCGGCCGGCCGGTGGTATCCGTGGCCTGGAGCGATGAGGCGCCAGCCACCCAGCCGCAGTCAATCACGCTCACCGTTCCGGGACAGTCGGTCGCCCGCTCGGCGCGGCTGGTTGGCGCGGCCCCCGAAGCGGACCCTGTCACCCATCGCCCCGCGTATCTCTATCGACTTGAGGACAGCTGGAGCGCGGCCCGGCCGGGGCTGCTGCTCGATGCTCATCTACCATTGGGCAGCCCCTTGATCCGTGGTGTGTTAGTCCCGACTGCTGCCCTGGTGCAGTGGGACGGTTTGGAGTGGTCCTGGACCAAGCGGGCGGCGGGCAGTTTCGTCCGGATGCGGGTTGTAACCGATCACGCTGTGCCTGGAGGGTGGTTGGTGTCGGCGCCGTGGCGGGCCGGAGACAGCGTCGTTGTCGTGGGCGCCGAGCAACTGCTGTCCGAGGAGTTCCGGGCCAGGGTATCGGTCGGAGACGAGGTCGCCGAGTAGCCGGTGCTGAACCGGCTGATCGCCTTTTCGGTTCGGCGCCCCGGCATTGTCATCGGGCTGGCCGCGGCGCTGGTGGTCTACGGCGTCCACGTCCTCGGCCGCGCCAAGGTGGACATCTTCCCCGAATTTGCTCCTCCGCAGGTCCAGATCCAGACCGAGGCGCCGGGCTTCTCGCCAGAGCAGGTCGAAGCGCTCGTTACCCGCCCGATCGAATCAGCGCTGAATGGGATGAACGGACTGGCCGTGCTCCGGTCGCAGTCGATCCAGGGCCTTTCACTAATCACCGCGGTATTGGGCGATCAGGTCGATGTCCGCCAGGCCCGCCAGCTCCTGGCCGAACGCCTGGGTGAGATCAACGGTCGACTCCCGGCCGGGATCGAACCGCCGATCATCAGCCCACTGACCTCGTCCTCGAGCACCGTCCTCGTCGTCGGTCTGACCTCCGATCACCGATCACTCCAGGAAGTTCGGTCGTTCGTCGATTGGACCCTGCGGCCACGGCTGCTGGCCACTCGAGGAGTGGCCAAGGTGGCCGTGTTCGGCGGTGAGGTCCGCCAATTCCAGGTCCAGGTTCACACCGACCGGCTGCGGGCACTGGGGATTCCGCTGTCTGAGGTAGTCGAGGCCGCTCGGCAGGTCACCGGGGTTCATGGCACCGGCGTCATCGACAATTCCGGTCAGCGCATCGTCGTGCGGGCCGAATCTCCACCCGTCACCCCTGAGGCCATCGGTACCGGACTGGTCCGGGAGCGAACTGGCTCAGCGATCAGGATCAGCGATCTGGCAACCGTGGTAGCGGGTGCCGAAACCCCATTCGGTGACGGTACCGTTAACGGGCAGCGCGGTTGCGTCATCGTGGTCTCAGCCCAGCTCGGTGCCAATACCAGGGACGTGCAGACAGGGGCTGAGACGGCGCTCGCCGATCTCGCGCCCGCCATCACGGCTGCCGGCCTCACCCTGCATCCAGACCTGTTCCGACCCACCGAGTTCATCGACCTCGCCATCGGGAACCTGACCCGCTCGCTGCTGCTCGGGGCCGGCCTGGTGGCCATCATCCTGCTGCTCTTCCTGGGCGATGCGCGGGCCGCGGCCGTCTCACTGACGGCCATTCCGCTCTCGCTGCTGGCCGCGGTCGCGGTGCTTGGGCAATTAGGATTCGGCATCAATACCCTGACCCTTTGCGGCCTTTCCATCGCCCTCGGCGAGGTGGT
>JBEPVA010000269.1:0-4108 GCA_041691295.1 Gemmatimonadota bacterium | reverse complement strand
CTAGAAAACAATCCCACCCTTCTTCCGCCCCTTAGTCTCTTCAGCCATTCGCGCGGTTCCTTTTCGCTGTTCGCTTTTCGCTTTTCCCGCAGTTAATCGCTTTTCCCGCAGTTGGTCTCAGCCGCACTCCGAAAACCCGCACACATGGCACTTCATGCATCCTTCAGCCATTTCGAGCTGGGAGCCGCAGTCGGGGCAGGCGCCGGCCAAGGTCGGTTCATTCGACTTGGGGCTCATCTGGTACGACCCCATAATCACGTCGGGGCTGGTCATCGGCGCACCGACCATGCTCGGGAACTCACCAGTATTCGAGGCCAGCAGTTCCTGCTGGATCCCCTGCTTTTCCTGCATCCACTTCTCGATGGCAATGCCTACGGCATCCGGCACCGACATGACCTTGTTCGGTCCGAGGCCGATGACCCGGTCGGAGCTGATGCCGCGGAGCTGGCGGTGGATTTCCTTCATCGGGATGCCGGAGCGGAGGCCCAGGCTGATCAGCCGGCCCAGCGCTTCGACGTCCGCCATCAGGGCCCCGCCGGCCTTGCCGAGACTCATGAACACCTCGAACGGCTGGCCACGATCGTCTTCGGTGATCGTCACGTACATGGTGCCCAGTGGAGTCTCGACTCGTCGGGTGATACCCTTCAGCGTCTCGGGCCGAGACCGCTTCTGGCGGCGCTGCAGGTTCTCGGCCTCGAGCTCGTGGACGATCTTCTTCAGCCGGTCATTCTCCGACTGCACCTCGGCCAGGGTGCCATGGAGATCGGCGGTGGCGGCCACCGCGGCCGCATCGGAGGACACGCCGGTCTTGTCCTCGCGAACCTTCTTGGCCGTGGAGCCGGTCGAGAGCACCTGCATGTCCCGGCTGCCGTCACGGTACACCGTGACACCCTTGCAGCCCAGCTTGTAGGCCTGGCGGTAAATTTCCTCGACGTACGCCTCGGTGGCGTCATTGGCAAAGTTGCAGGTCTTGGAAATGGCGCTGTCGTTGTACTCCTGGAACGCCGCCTGCATTCGGATGTGCCACTCCGGCTTGATCAGGTTGGCGGTGACAAAGGCGCGCTGCCAGCGGGCTGGCACTTCCGGGAACGCGATATTGCCGCTTTCCGCGATCTTGGCCATCAGAGCTTCGGAGTACCAGCCCTCCTTCTTCGCGATGGCGACGAAATCCTCGTTCACATCCGGCATCAGCGAGCCAGCCTGGTTCCGCATGAACGCCACGGCAAACAGCGGCTCGATCCCGGAGCTGCAGCCGGCGATGATCGAGATGGTGCCCGTCGGGGCCACGGTGGTCACGTTGCAGTTCCGGAGCCGGCGCATCGGGCGGATCCGGTTGCCGGCCTTGTCCCGGGCGCAGGTGGCGTCCGGACCCCAGATGCTCTTTTCCCATTCGGGGAAGGTGCCGCGCTGGGCGGCCAGCCGCTCCGACTCGACCTTGGACTCGTCGTCCACGAACTTCTGGATCCGGCGGCCCATCTCGACACCCTCTTCGGTGTCATAGCCGATGCCGAGGCGGATCAGCAGGTCCGCCAGGCCCATGACACCGAGGCCGATGCGGCGGATCCGCTTGGACAGATTGTCGATTTCGGGCAGCGGGTAGTTGTTGGCGTCGATCACATTCTCGAGGAAGTGGGTCGAGAGATAGATGATCTGGCGCAGGTGCTCCCAGTTGACCGCCCCATCCTGGACAAAGGCACCGACGTTGATCGAGCCCAGGTTGCAGACGTCATACGGCAGCAGGGGCTGCTCGCCGCAGGGATTGGTGGCCTCGTACAGCCCGATATGGGGGACCGGATTGTACTGGTTGGCCCGGTCGATGAAGAACACCCCCGGCTCGCCGGTCTTCCAGGCGCCGTGGATGATCCGGTTCCAGACCTCCCGGGCCATCAGCTGGCCGACCACGGCGTGAGTCCTCGGATGGATCAGGTCGTACGGTTCGTTGGCCTCGACCGCCGCCATGAAGGCATCGGTAACCGCCACCGAGATGTTGAAGTTGGTGATCTTGGTCGTGTCATCCTTGCAGGTGACGAAATCCATGATGTCCGGATGATCCACCCGGAGGATCCCCATATTGGCGCCTCGGCGGGTGCCACCCTGCTTGACCACGTCGGTGGAGGCGTCATACAGCGTCATGAACGACACCGGACCGCTGGCCACACCCATGGTGGAGCGGACGATATCATTGGAAGGGCGCAGCCGGCTGAACGAGAACCCGGTGCCGCCGCCCGACTGGTGGACCAGGGCCATGGAGCGCAGGGTGTCGTAGATCCCGTTCTTGCCGTTGGACAGGGTGTCCTCGACCGGCAACACGAAACAGGCCGACAGCTGCCCCAGCGGGCGGCCAGCATTCATCAGGGTGGGGCTGTTGGGCATGAACAGCCGGTCAGCCATCATCCCGTAATAGGCATCGGCCAGCGCCTCGACGGCGCCGGCGGAGGCACCGTACTTCTGGTCGGGCGCCGCAATGGTCCTGGAAACCCGCAGAAACAGGTCAGCCACCTTCTCGGCCGGCTTGCCCTTGTCATCCTTTATCAGATAGCGCTTTTCCAGCACGGTCAGCGCATTGGCGGTCATGGTCAGCGGATGTACGGATTCGGAGGTATTGGCCATGGGCCCGTCCTAACCAGACGAGTGAGTGATGACAACGCGCGATATCAGATTGAATGCTGCGGTCTGAAGCGGAGGACAAAAGTACGGCAACAGGTGGCAACGAACAATACGCGCGTATCCCGCGTCCTGACGCGAAATATAACATTGAACATCACAAAAGTGATTTTGGACTTTTGCCCGAGTAATTCCTGACACGGTGAAGAACGACACGGGAGGAAGGAGAGTGGGAAAGGCACTTGACTCTCAACCCTCTGTCATTGCGAGGAGACCCTGACTGGGTCAGTGCCCGTCCCGAGTGCAGCGAGGGAAAGCAATCTTGACCCGAAGCTCGCCGTTCGAACCGCACTTCTCGCTCAATCGTTTGATGGATTGGTGATCTGGATTCCAGAAACCGCAGAGCTTCAGGAAATGGGAGATAGAAGATAGGAGAGGGGACGAGCCCCAGGGCTCGAGATTGGATTGCCGTGTCAAGACTCATCGGATGAGTCACCCCTCTCCGCTTGTCGGAGAGGGGGTGGGGGTGAGGCCAGAACACGAGGCTGCCTACCAGCTCCACCAGCGAGATCCCTCGCTCCGCTCGGGACTGGCAGTGGTGACAGCCCCGGCATCGAATCGGACAGGCACGGAGGCCTGTCCTACCGGAGATCTCGGACCATCAAGAGCGCCCATAGGAACGGGGCTTTTCCCATCTCCTATCTACTATCTCCCCGCAGCAGCGGGTACCTCCCGCTCCTGTGGGCCTTCGCCTGTTCCACATAATGCGCCCACGTCCCGGCAATCCGCTTGGCCAGCTCGGCATCGACCGGCCGCACCACCCGACCGGGTACTCCCATGACCAGCGACCCCGGCGGCACCTCCATTCCCTCCGGCACCACCGCACCCGCCGCGATCACGCTCCCCGCGCCGATCCGGCAATGATTGAGCAGGATGCTTCCCATCCCGATCAGGCAGTCGTCGCCGACGGTACAGCCATGCAGGATGGCCCGGTGTCCGACTCCGACCCGGGCCCCGATAATACAGGGCACACCCTCATCGACATGGACAATCGTGGCGTCCTGGATATTCGACCGGGCACCAATCGTGATCGGCGCCATGTCACCCCGGAGCACGGCGGTGTACCAGACGCTCGACTCTTCGCCGAGGGTCACGTCGCCCATGACCACGGCGGTCGGCGCCACGAATGCGGTCGGGTGGATGTTGGCCATATCAGGATCCTACCTCTGGCGGTCGAGGCGGTCGAGGCGGTCAAGTGGCCCAACGGTACCTCATCCCGAGGGAGCATAGCGACCGAGGGATCTGCCTGATGGAATCGGGACTTCGGCGAGCACGATGATCTCGAAGTAGATCCCTCGGGACCCTCTCTGCGCTCGGGAACCCTCGGGACGACACGTTCACACTGCCCCCCCGCCCGGGGCCGGGGGGGGCGAGCCGGGGGGCGGGTGCGTCAGCGCCGGCCGTCGCGGCCGGGCGTCGCGGGCGCTGGGGCGGGGGGGGGGGG
>JBEPVA010000268.1:0-4063 GCA_041691295.1 Gemmatimonadota bacterium | reverse complement strand
CGCCAGCAGTGCCTGAATGGCCTTGCCACCCGGCGCCTTCTGGCGGACCACCAGGAGTCCGGCCACTACAGCCACGGCCATCGCGGCCGCCGTGGCCAGTACCGCCATCCAGGAGCTGTTGAGCAGCGGACCGAGCCGTTCCGGTTCTGACAGGAGGGCTCCGTAGTTGCCTAACGTATAGACCGGAGGGAGCGTTTCGACGGTCCAGGTGCCGGCCGGTACAAAGGAAAGCAGCAGCAGAGTGGCATGGGGCAGCAGCAGGCCGACAGCGATGAGCCACGCCGCCACGGCCACTCCAATTCGCGCCGCCCGCGACCTCGGCGACCGCCGGATCGGCGCCCCGCCCTTGGATCCGCCAGTGAGGGTGGCGGTGCCTTCGAACCGCCCCGCGATCCAGAGCCCGCTCAGCGCCATCAGGGTGAGGATGACGGTCTCGACCATCGCGATCCCGTCATCACCGTTGAGCCGGGTCGAGACGATCTGGGTGGGCATGACCCGGAAGTTGCCACCGAAGATGTACGGCGCACTGAACGAGGCCAGTGCCGACAGGAAGACCAGGAGCGTAGCACCGACGAGCGTCGGCCTCAGCAGGGGGAGCAGCACCCGGGTCAGGGTCCGCCACCGCCCGGCTCCAAGGGCCGCGGCCGCCTCGAGCAGCGAACGATCAACCCCGGCCAGCCCGGCCCGCCCCAGCAGATAGAAGTAGCCGTAGAAGGCATAGGCGTGGACCAGGAGGATGGCCCAGCCCCCTTCGAGCCTCCATGGCGGCTGATCCAGCCGGAGCATGGCCTGGACCAGCCGGGCGATGAACCCGCTTTCGCCAAACAAAAACAGGAACGCGACTACGCCGACCAGCGGAGGCATGACCACCGGCAGCGCGATCAGGGCGCCGAGTATCCGGCGCCCGGGGAAATCGACCAGGCCGAACAGCGCGGCCAGCGGCAACCCGATCAACCCGGCCACCGCGGCACTGGCGAGTGAAATCCAGAGGCTGTTCCAGATGGCGGAGATTTCCGACGACCGCTTGAATACCGCCCGGACGTACTCAAGCGTCCAGCCATGGCCGTTGCGGAAGGCATCCAGCGCCACCAGGACGAGCGGGTAGGCCACCACCCACACAAGCAAGGCCAGCAGCAGAATCGCGGGCCACGACCGGCGGCGCGGGGTCACGCCGGGTCCGGGGCAAAGAGATGCAGGCCCTGTTCGGCCGGAACCAGTCCGACACTCTGGCCGACCGCGGTGGCCTGCGGCGCTGCCATCACGTCGAGCACGGTGCCGCGCGCGGTGCGAACCTTGAAGAACGCCTGGGCACCGGTGAACCGCCGGTCAGTGACGATGCCGACCAGGCAGCCATCGGCCACCGGCACGATCCGCAGCGCTTCGGGACGCAGGGTGAGGATCACCTCACGGCCGTTGGCCAGTGTGGCACCGCCACCGGCCGACGGGGCAACTCGCCATTCGACACCTTCCACCTGCAGCCGGATTTCATGCTGGCTGGAGGAGAGAACCATGGCCGGCATCGTGCTGACCCGGCCGACGAATCCCGCCACAAAGGCATTGGCCGGATGACCGTACAACTCATCGGGGGTCCCGAGCTGTTGCAGCACCCCGCCGCGCAGCACCGCGATCCGGTCGCCGAGGTCAAAGGCCTCTTCCTGCTCATGGGTGACGATGATCGTGGTCATGCCCAGACGGTGCACCAGTCCCCTGATCTCGTGGCGGGTCCGCTCGCGCAGGGAAGGGTCGAGATTGGAGAGCGGCTCATCCAGCAGCAGGACACGCGGCTCCGGTGCCAGCGCCCGGGCCAGCGCCACCCGCTGCTGCTGGCCGCCGGACAGCGCCCCGATCACCCGCCGTTCGAACCCGGCCAGGTCGACCAGCACCAGTGACTCAGCGACTCTCCGGGTCAGTTCACTCCCCCGGACACCGAGCGATTCGAGCCCGAAGGCCACATTCTGCCCGGCATCGAGGTGCGGGAAGAGGGCGTAGTGCTGGAACACCATCCCAAACCGGCGGGCGGCGGGAGGGATCCGGGTCAGATCCTGGCCATCGACAATGATGCGGCCGGCGTCGGGCTGTTCGAACCCGGCCAGCAGCCGGAGCGTGGTGCTCTTGCCGCTGCCACTGGGCCCGAGCAGCGCCAGCGTCTCACCCCGCGTCATTTCGAGCGAGAGGCCATCGACCGCGGCAAACGAGCCGAACCGCTTGGTCAGCCCCTCGAGGCGCAGGAATCCATCCGCCCCCCTGTCCCCCTGCCCCCCCGTCTCGGAATTCACCGCGCACCACTCGCTTTCTTCCCCGTTCCCCGCACATGCTGATCCCAGTAGCCCATCCACTCGCCACCCTTGCGGGCCAGGAGTGGCCAGTCCATCGGCGCCACCGTCATGTCCCGTTCGACCTCTGCCACCCAGGCCGGCACCGAGTCAGCCGGCAGATCTCGGCGCACCGGAAGCCGGAACACCTTTCGAGCCGTCAGCAACAGCGCCTCGGTGCCACCGACGTAATCGATGAACCGCTTGGCCGCCTCCAGATGCCGCGAACCACGCACCAGGCCGATGGCGTCATCGATGACCACCGCCCCGCTCTTCGGGAAGATGTAGCCGAACGGCATGCCCTGGCTGCGGCCGATCAGGATATCGGGCAGATCCCACAGGGTCAGGCTGCCCTCTCCTCGGGACATTTTGGCGACCAGCACGGCCGGATTGAGGGTATAGCTCCTGGTCTGGCCATCGAGGCGGCGGAACCAGGTCATCGCCTCGGTCGTATCTCCAGTGCGGAGCAGGCTGCGCTCGATGATGTAGCCCCAGATGGCCCGCATGGTCCCGCTGGCCACGGGATCACGGATCAGAATCTGGTCCCACCACTGGGGGGCCAGCATATCGTCCCAGTCGGCGGGCGCATCCGCTCGCTTGATCAGCCGCTCGTTGTACGCGATCACGGTGGGGGTCCGATAGACCGGGAAATACAGATCCCCCGGTCCTACTCCGTCCGGTCCGACCTTGTCGGCCCACGCGGGGCGAAAGGCGGTCAGCAGCGATTCAGCGACTCCCCGATCGAAGATGGTGGTCGGGCCGCCGAACCAGACATCCGCCTGGGGATTGACCTTCTCGAATCGCAGCCGGTCGAGAATCTCCTGGCTGCCGAGGTCGAGCCACCGGATGTCGATGTCCGGGTTTTCGGATTCAAAAGCCTTTTCCAGCAGCTGCAGCTGATCCCGGCCATGCGGCGAATAGACGGTGACGGGAATGCGGTGATCGCGGGAGCAGCCCGCCAGCAGCAGCGCGCCGAGGACCGGGACCAGGCAGCGGACCGTGGCCGGCGGCAACTGCCTCACTGCGTTCCCATCCCTGAACCCCGTTCGGCCAGCGCCAGCAGATTGGCGAACAGCCGGAATGCGCCCGGCACGCCGGCCGGCAGCTGGCGGAAGAAGCTGAGCCCGGTGTAGACGAAGGTGCCCTTCCCGGTCTTGGCAATGAGGAGACCACCCTGGAGCGGAGGATCACCGGGATCGTGCAGTTCCAGCAGCGGGCGCCAGGCTGGATCCCAGCTGTGGGCAAAGTAGAGTCCCCGTTCCTGGATCCAACCATCCCAGTCCGAGGCCCCAATCTGATTCGGTCCCTTGAACAGCCCCGATTGCGGATCGAGCAATTTGACCACGGCATTCTCATCGGTCACGCGATCGTGCACCACCGGCGGGTTGCCGCCGCCGACCGTCGCGGAAAACGGGCTAAAGCCGCCATTGAACCAGATCTGCTGCTGGTACTGCACCACCACCAGACCGCCATTGCGGGCGTACTCGAGCAGCCGGGCATTGTTGCGCACCAGCGCGGTGTCGGTCTCGTAGGCTCTCGGACCGATCACGATGACAGGATAGCGCGACAGGTCACCGCGCTCGAGCGTGCTCCGGTCCAGCAGCTCGACCGTCATGCCGGCCTCGGACAGCGCCTCTGGAACCTGGTCGGCCGCGCCGCGGACGTAGCCGATCCGAGCCAGCCTGGGCAGCACGATGGGCGCGAGCGTGACCCGTGCCGTGGCTGGTCGGACGTAGGCCCGCGGCCTGATG
>JBEPVA010000267.1:0-4136 GCA_041691295.1 Gemmatimonadota bacterium | reverse complement strand
CGACTGGATTTCGCCGAGCGGATGCTGGCCCAGCAGCAGGAGGCGGCCAGATTGCCCAGGGTGGATACCCCAGTTTGACCCCCAGGCACCATACCAGGGAGCGTACTGATGCGGAGCGTCCTCGTACTATTGGGGCTGGCCTTGATAACGGGGCAGGCCGCCGCTCAGGACACTGCGACGGTCATGTACAAGGACGTGAGCTGTACGCCGGAGCAGCGCGCGACCCGGGCTGAGGATGAGCTGGCGAGAGAGCGTGCCCCGCGCGACGAACTGCGGCTCCCGGTGAGCAGGAAAACGCTGAATTACTCTGGATTCCGGGAACGGGTCGGCCATGTGGCGCCGTTCTGGGCCGAGCTGAGCTTCGTGGTCGATTCCGCCGACCGGGTGGATCCTTGTACGGTTCGGATTGCTCGGGCCAACAACGAGTTCTGGACTGAATTCGTGTTGAAGCAGCTTCCCGCGCTCACCTATGCTCCAGGAACGATCTCGGGTCACCCGAGCCGGATCTTCGTCAATCAGCAATTCATGTATCCTCAGGGGCAAAACCTGGAATCGCCCAACTGACTCTCCTGCCGCCATGACGAACACCAGCAGCACGGATCTCTCGAATTGAACTGACCACGACCCCGCGCCGAGAGGCGCGGGGTCGTTCTGCTTCTGTCCAGCAACGCACCGAGTGGAGGATCGGGCTGCGGCGGGTTGCGCCCGGCTGGTCCCGGCGTGCCGTTCGCTGCATCCACCTGCAGTTCGCTGCAATCTCATTGGCCAGGGGCATGGTCGGGGCAGTATTGTCGCATCCCCAGCGAGGTTTCATCGATGAAACGTTCTCTCTGTCTCTCCCTTCTTGGCCTCACCGTTCTGGCCTCTACCGCTGCCGCCCAGGGCAAGGAGGTCGCCGAACGGGCCCCCAACGGTACCTTCGTCACCTCCGCCTGGCTGGCAAAGCACCTGTCGGATCCCGACCTGGTCCTGCTTTACGTCGGGCAGGACAGCGTCTATAAGCTGGCTCATATCCCCGGCGCCCAGTTCGTGACCAGCCGGAACTTTGCCGCTCCGATGGACACCGCCGCCATGTCGGCGATGCACGACCCGGCCCGCCGAGGCCAGCCGCATGCTCTGACGCTGGAACTGCCTGCGCCGGCCCGGCTCGACAGCGCCCTGGCCGCCATAGGGATCACCAGCAAGTCGACCGTGGTCATCACCTACGAAGACTGGTTCACCCCCTCGGCTCGAGGCCTGCTCACCCTCGAGTACGCCGGCCTCAAGGGCCACGTCTTCCTGCTCGACCGTGGCACCTCGATCTGGAAATCGGAAGGCCATCCGGTGACGACCGCGATACCCGCCGCCCGGATGGGCAACTATCACTCGGTACCGCACTCGGATGTGGTAGTCGATGCTGCTTATGTCGCGGCGCATCTCAAGACTCCCGGTGTGACGATCGTCGACGCCCGCGACCCCGAGTTCTACGACGGCACCCAGCAGAGCGAGATGAACCCGCGCGGCGGCCACATCGCGGGCGCCCGCAGCATTCCCTACGGCACCCTGGCCGACTCCACCAACCGGATGCTGCCTGACGCCGAGCTCCGGAAGATCTTCGCCGCCGCGGGCGTGAAACCGGGCGACACCGTCATTTCCTACTGCCACATCGGTCAGCAGGGCTCGCTGGTCTACGCCGTGGCCCGCGAGCTCGGCTTCAACGCCAGGCTATACGACGGTTCCTTCGAGGACTGGAGCATCCGCTCCGAGCTTCCGGTCGAGAGCGGCAAGTAGTCCGTGCTGCTGACTCCGCCCCATCCGCTGCCGGCCGCCGGGCTCGATTTCCGCAGCCAGATCGCGGGAATCGAGGTCGAGGTGCCGGTGGCCGGCGGCGGCACTCGTCGCTTCGTCAATCTCGATCATGCCGCCAGCACCCCGCCGTTCAAGGCAGTGCTCGCGGCGGTCAACGAACTGGCGCCGTGGTACAGCAACGTGCACCGCGGTGCCGGCTTCAAGGCCCGGCTCAGTTCGTGGGCGTTCGAGGAGGCCCGGGAGGAGATCCATCGTTTCATCGGGGCCGATCCTGTCGGGGATGTCACGATCTTCACCCGGAACACGACTGAGGCGGTCAATCACCTCGCCGCACGGCTGCCGCTGGGCCCCGATGCGGTGGTGCTGGTGACGGGAATGGAGCATCACTCCAATGATCTGCCCTGGAGGCGGGTCGCCCGCGTTGTCCATGTCGGCCTCACCCTTGATGGCCTGGTCGATGAGGTCGATCTGCAGCGGAAGCTTCGGACCCATCGCGAAAGTATTCGGCTGCTTGCGGTGACCGGCGCTTCCAACGTCACCGGCGTGGTCAATCCGATACACACCTACGCGCGCTGGGCCCATGCCGCCGGCGCCGAGATCCTGGTGGACGCCGCCCAGCTGGTGGCCCATCAGCCGGTCGATATGCATGCCGGTCCGGCGGCCGAGCATCTCGACTATGTCGTCTTCTCCGGCCACAAGATGTACGCCCCGTTCGGGGTTGGGGTGCTGGCTGGATCGCGCAAGTCATTGTTGGTCGGGGAGCCGTACCAGGTCGGCGGCGGCACCGTCGATCTGGTGGACCTCGACGAGGTCGATTGGGCCGGTCTGCCTGACCGTGAGGAAGCTGGGACACCCTGTGTCCTGGGCGCGGTGGCGCTGGCCGCTGCCACCCGGGTCTATCGCCGCCTGGGCTGGGATCTGATCGAGGCCCATGAGTCGGCGGTCACCCGCCACGCCTGGCAGGAACTGGCCGGGATTCGTGGCCTCACGCTCTACGCGGCCTCCGATCACAATCGGCTTGGGGTGATTGCGTTCAATCTCGAAGGCGTTCCCCACGCGCTGCTGGCCGCCATCCTCAATCACGAGTATGCCATCGGCACCCGCAGCGGCTGTTTCTGCGCCCATCCCTACCTGAAGCACCTGCTGGCCATCGATTCGGTGCAGATGAGTGCGCTGCGGGCACAGATGGCCGCGGGTGACCGCAGCTCGGTTCCCGGTGCGGTCCGCGCCAGCTTCGGACTCGGCACCACGATCGCGGAAGTGGATGGATTGGTGACGGCGCTCGGCGACATTGCCCAGGGCCGATATCGTCACGACTACCAGGTCGATCGCGCCACCGGCGAATGCACCCCGCGGAATGTCCAACCCATGGCCTACGGCAATTTCCTGCGAGCGGGCGCCCGATTCGATGACTGACCAATCGTATGGCGGCCGGCCGTTCAGCAATCCCTATCTCTGCGGGGTGGCGCTCGGTCTGGTCCTGCTATCCGCCTTTGCGCTGGCGGGTCGGGGGCTCGGCGTTTCTGGCGCCATCGGAGCGGTGGTCGGGGCGGCACCGGAAATCGACCGCACCATGCAACTACTGGATCGCTGGATCGTGATCGAGGTGCTCGGCATGATTGCCGGGGCATTGCTCTCGGCCTGGCTGGCCGGCCGGATTCATGGCGGAGTCGAGCGGGGTCCCCGCATCGGCAACCCGGGGCGACTGGCCCTCGGCTTCGGCGGCGGTGCCCTGGTCGGCTTTGCCAGCCGGCTGGCTCGCGGCTGCACCAGTGGCCAGGCACTCACCGGCGGGGCGCTGCTCAGCGCCGGTGGCTGGCTGTTCATGATCTGCCTGTTCGCGGGCGCCTATGCCACGGCCTATCTGGTGCGAAGGGAGTGGACCTGATGATTCCGGTGTTGCCGCTGGGGGCGGGATGGGGCGGCGGGCTCTGGCCCACCCTGCTGGTTGGCGCCGGGTTCGGCGCGGCGCTGGAACGAGCCGGGCTGGGCAGCCCACGCAAACTGGTCGGCCAGTTCTACGGCTACGACCTCACCGTCCTGAAGGTGATGCTGACCGCCATCGTCACCGCGATGCTGGGCCTGCAGCTGCTCTCGGCCGCCGGCACGCTTGACCTCGGCCGAGTATTCCTGCCGCCGACCTTTGTGCTGCCGCAGGCAGTCGGCGGGCTGATCTTCGGAGCGGGATTCGTCATCGGTGGCTATTGTCCCGGAACCTGCTTCGTGGGCGCAATGGGAGGCCGGTTCGATGCAGTCGTCGCACTGCTGGGCATGGTGGCGGGGATGCTGGTCTATGGTGCCACCGTTCCATATTTCAAGCCGTTCGCCAATGGCACCGCCCTTGGCCC
>JBEPVA010000266.1:0-4200 GCA_041691295.1 Gemmatimonadota bacterium | reverse complement strand
GGTGAGTACGGTAAGTCACGGCAGACTCTCCGGTTCGGCGTAGGTGAGCTGGGCGAGAAGGTACGCCGAAATCGAGCCAGTGCCAGTGGCGGGCGGGGGCCTTTTAGGGCCAACCTCACTCAGGATTTGAGGCTCCGTTGACGGTCCCCGATCATCTTGGAGCCATGACAGACTGGTGGGATCGGCTGCCGCTGCCGGATAAGCTGCGGGTGACCGCCGTGGAGGGACTGCTCTGCCGGGTTCCGCCCTGGATGATCGCGGCGCTGTATGAAGCCGCCGCCATCCTGGCCCGTTCCGGCAACGACGGTCCGCCCAGTGTGGGCTAGCCCGTCGCGTTCAACAGCCGGGGAGAGCCGGGAGTTGCATCAGAGCGAGTGATGCGGCAATGGCAGGGTGGTGAACCCGGCACCGTTCAGTTGCACCGTGGCACTGTCCCCGGAGGTGGCCCCATCAATGGTCCACAGCACCCGGAAGGTCACACTCCCCGGGCTCGTCGCATGAATGAACAGGATCCCCTCCACCGAGCCCGGAAGGCGAAACGACTGACTCTTGATCCATCCATTACCAGGACTGTTCTCCTTTACGAGAGTCCCGGACCCATTGTCGTACTTGACCGAGTCGAGACCCAGATCGGGACTGGCGGTGATGCTGTAGGCCACGGTGGCCGAATCCGGCCCGCCGGTACCCCCACTGTCGCCACCGCAGCCAATGGCGGCCAGGACGGCCAGCCCAAGCAGAGAATGGGTCACGGGAAGTGGGCTGCGTCTACGCTGCATTGAGCGATCCTCGATTGAAGAATGGCCAGCGGGTGAGCCACAAATCTGAAGCCGGCTTGAGCAAAGGGCCACTACCACCGGTGGTAGGGGTGGGCGCCGAGGGCGTGACCTGGAGAGTGATTATTCGCCTTCGCCCAGCGAAGGTCGCGGCTCAGGCGTGCTACTTCGCTTCCGGATTTCGGCCAGCGCCAGCACAATCGACTCCCGGCTGGCCAGCAGGTTGTCGAGCACCTGATCCGGGGTCCGGCCCTGGACACCGCCCCGCCGGCCCTGGGGCTCGAGAAAGGGCCAGAGTTTTTCCCTGACCTGCTCGGGCAGTACGCTTTCCAGATACTCGAGCGCGGTACCGCGGAGATTGCGGTCGTCGGTGTGGAGTCCGTGGTAGGCCAGCCGCAGCGGCTCCGCCGGCAGTACCAGGGCCAGCAGGGTAAATACATGCTCCAGGCTCCGATTGGCCCGGTGTCGCAGAAAGTCGACCTCAATAGGGCCCCAGACATCGTCGGTCGAGTCGAGCAGTTCCCGGCTCTCCCACACCCCCCGTCCCACCGCCACCTCATTAATGACGGCCTGCAGGATCCGAACCCGATCCGGCACCAGTGCCGGGATTTCGCGCCGGAGCTTGTGCAGCGCGCGGCCGGCCCGGTACCGCACCTCGAACCGCTGGTCATTCAGGGCGCCGAGCAGGCCTTCGAACGCCTCGGGCGTCGGGCACTCGGCCAGTACCGGCACCAGCCGGCGCCGAATGGCAAAATCTTCTTCAGGGTCGAGCAGGTGACGGATCAACTGGCCGGTCACCCGCTGCGCCACCGCACCAAGCGCCCGGATGGCATCGGGTGCCACAGCATCCCACGCCAGTAACGGAATTGCCAGTTCTACCAGCTCGGGTCGCAACGGTTCGGCGTCCAGTGCCGCGCGGACCGTCGAGGGGTTGTCACTCTCCAGATCGTGGGCGCGCTGATCTTCTGACGCCGGATCGAGAGTGACGGTCTCGACTGGCGGCCGGGGAATTTCGAGCGACGGACGCGAGGGCGCACTCGATTGCAGCTGGCTCAGGTCAAAGCCGCCGACCGATTGCAGCAGCGCGCCCATATCCTCGGCTCCGGCCGGCGGCAGATTGTCCGCCCGCAATGTGAGACTGCGCTCGAGGGCGCCGATATATCCCATGTGGAGTTGCCGGGCCACGGCCAAGGCGCCGATGGCAACCAGTATCGTGGCGGCAAGCAGGAACGGCCCCGAGGTGCCCAGGGACAACAGCAGGGTGATCTGGATCAGCCCGCCGGCCAGGGCATCTCCCAGACGGGCGGCACCGACATCGATCAGCAGCTTGGTGGCCCGCTTTTCCCGCGGCGGCACTGGCCCGAACAGCAACTCATAGGCGGCGCGGAAGATCGAATTGCGCAGCACGATTTCGGTGCCGCGGGCCAGGATCATCGCCGGAACGCCAAGGAAGAACATGCCGCCCAGGGCGCCGACCGAGACGCCGGCCGGCAGCAACGCCGCACTGCGGGCGATCCCGAGCCGGGCCAGCACCCGCTTGAGCAGAGTGGTCTGCACCAGAATCGTGAGCAGCGCCGTGCCGGTATAGAATGCGGCGAACAACTGCAGCAGCTGGCCCGCCGACGGCTCCGATGCTGTTGCCCGGGCCTTGAATACGTAGTCCAGCAGTCCTTCCGCCGTGGCACTCAGCGCCACCAGCAGCACCAGCCCGCGCAGATACGGCGAGGAGCGAAAAATCTGGCCGAATGATTGTGAGTTGTGAGTGGGTTTGTCGCTGAGCGAAAGACCGCTCCGCGGCGACGACTGCGGGCGGACCTGGAACACCAGCACCGCCGAGAGGAGGTGCAACCCGGCCAGCAGCGGCAGCATGGCCGTTACCGGCAGCGATCCGCCGACCTTGGCGGGCAGCAGCCCGCCGAGCAAACCGCCGACCGAGCCGCCAGCCGCAATCCGACCAATGGTCGCACGGGCAGTGCGCGGATCGAATCGCTCGGTGATCATCCCCCAAAAGCCGGAGACCAACAGGGCGCCGAGACAACTGAAATGGATATAGAAAACCGCGGCCACCACGGTGCGGGCACTGCCGGCCACGCTCCACTCCAGCATCAGCAGGAGAGCACTGAGTCCGAACAACCTGGGTACCAACCGCCCCGGGCCGACGCGGGTGAGCACCTTGGAGAGGAGGATGGCCACCACGGCGGAACACACCGCGGCCAGGATGACCATCCTGGGTAGCGCCCGGACCCCGAAGGTGGAGAGGAAGAGAGCATCGCGGGTGGCCTTGCCGGCCAGCTGGAACGCGACCATCGCCGCGCTGGCGGCGGTGGCAGCTATGGCGGCGGTGCGATCAGAGTTGGCCGCGGCCACGCCTCAGAAGCCGAATCCTGCCGACACATACAACCTGGTCCGTTCATCACTTCCGGCCACATAGGCCGAAAAGGTGTTGGCCCGACTGAGATAGGCCAGCCAGATCCCGCCACCGAAGGCGGTGTGCCAGACGTTGGAGTTTTCCCCCTTGAGGAAGACCCGGCCCGCGTCGGCCAGCCCGAAGATGCCGAAATCGGCCGGAAGAATGAGGCGCGCATGGCCGAGGGCCAGCCGCAGTTCCGCCGAGCCGTAGGCCGACGCATCGCCGGCATAGCGGTCGATTCGTCCCAGCCGGACCGTCGAGACGCCGCCGATGAACGCGGCGTCGAAGAACGGGTAGTCACCCCAGACCTTCTTGCCACCGGCCCGGAAGGCAAAGGTCGGGTCCAGCGGCGCCTTCGGGCTGATGAACAGTGTGGCCTCGGCGTGAGTCTCGCCGTAGGTCGATTTCACGTCCCAGATACCGGGGAAGACCGCGCCACCGACCTCCAAGGTGCCGCCGGTGGTAGCGGCGTTGGCGCGATTACGGTCGTCGAACCGGATCAGCCCCCTGGCGCCGACTTCGCCGAAATCTCCGGTGCCGTAGGGGTTCACCGTGGCCAGGAACCGGCTGTCATCGTGATCGGTGGTGACGAACTTGAGCGCCGGGCCCAGCCGGATGATCCCTTTGGAACCGAGGGCCACCTGGATCGAAGGCGCAAAGCGATACTGCTGCTGCCTGACTCGGTAGAAGCTGTCGTCACCGGTGGCCGAGGTCTGATTGCCGAAGCCGTGGAACCGCAGCACTTCGATGCCGCTGGCCCCCGCGTAGATCTGGAAGCTGGTTCGGGAATTCTGTCGCCGGAAATCGCCGAGGTAGTCGACCCGGTAGGTCCACGGTGGTCCCGATGCGATCCCTGCCCGGAACCGGTGCTGGCTGGAATAGGGAAATTTCCGGAACCCGTAATAGGTCAGGGTCCGGATGCCGCCGACGAACAGGCCGATGTCGGGCCCGCCGCTGAGCCAGGTGCCGGGCTGCCATTTGAGTCCCCAGTCGCGGGGTGGCAGCTGTCCCGGTTTC
>JBEPVA010000265.1:0-4267 GCA_041691295.1 Gemmatimonadota bacterium | reverse complement strand
ATACGGCCGCCGCGATCCGGTACCTGGAGTCCATCCGGCGCGCCACCGCCGATGATCCCGGACAGCAGTCGCAGGCGATCACCGTTCTGGCCGAGGCGGCGTTGGCCAGGGGCCAGCTGGCCCGCGGGGAGCGCCAGATCCGCGAGGTAATTGCCCTGGCCGAGAAGTCCGGCCCGACTCGGCGCGCACTGAGCCGATCGGTCTGGCTGGGCGTCATCGACATCTGGCTCCGCGGTGATCGGGCGGGCGGCCTGGCCAGGGTGGACGCCGCGGAGCGGAAATATGGGGCCGACAGCCTGGCGCCCCTCGATCAGGACCTGCTCGACCGGTCGATGGCCAACGTGCTGGGGGGCCGGCTGGGCCGGGCCAAGGCCCTGCTCGCGCGGTTCGAGAAGATCGACCCAGGACAGCGTACGCCGCTGCAGGCGAGTTACCTGGGCGTCCTGGGCAATATCGCGATGGCGGAAGGCAAACACGCCGAAGCGGTGACCCATCTGGTGGAATCGGTCCGCATCGACAATTGCGTACTCTGCGGCATGCCCGATCTGGCGCGGGCATATGACGAGTCGGGGCAGGTCGATTCCGCCATTGCGGTCTACCAGCGGTATCTCACCACCCCCGACGGCGACCGCTTCGACACCGATAATATGTACCTCGGCTCCAGCTACTTCAGGCTGGCCCAGCTGTACGAGATCAGGCATGAGATGGACAAGGCGCGGGACAGCTACACCACCTTCATTGCGCTCTGGAAGGACGCCGATCCCGAGTTGCAGCCCCGGGTGGCCGAGGCGCGGAAGCGGCTGGCCGCGCTGAGCGGAGAACCGCGCACGCCGTGACCGTCGGCCCCACCACCCGCTTTGCCCCCGCCCCCACCGGCTATCTCCACCTCGGCCACCTTGTCAACGCCATTCATGTCTGGGGCATCGCCCGTGCCCGCGGTGTGCGGTCGTGCTCCGGATCGAGGACCATGATCGCGGCCGCTCGCGCCCCGAATATGAAGCGGCGTTGCTTGATGATCTCGACTGGCTGGGGCTCGAGGCGGATCGGGGATCGACGACGGAGTTCCGGGTCGGATCTTCACCGCTGCGGCAGAGCGACAACGCTACTCGATATCATGCGGCCCTCGATTCGCTCCGATCCGCAGGACACCAGCTGTACGGCTGCGACTGTTCGAGAAAAGACCTGGCGCGTGAAGGGGGAGACGAGCCCGACCACCACACCTGCTATGGCGGCCGGTGCCGGGACCGCGGACTCGAGCCCGGTCCCGGTGTGGGGCTCCGGCTGGTCATCAATGACCGGGAAGAGGAGTTCACCGACCTGATCCGCGGACCGCAGCGCCAGCGGCCGGCGCTCCAGTGCGGCGATCCGCTGCTCCGGGACCGGCTGGGCAACTGGACCTATCAGTTCTGTGTCGTGGTCGACGATCTGGAACAGGGCGTCGATCTCATCATCCGGGGAGAGGACCTGCTGGAATCCACCGGCCGCCAGCTCATGCTGGCCCGGATGCTCGGCAGGGCGGCGCCGCCCCGGTTTGCCCACCACTCGCTGATTCGTCATCCCGACGGCGCCAAGCTCAGCAAGGCCAATCACGATACCTCGCTGCGGGAGCTGCGTGCTGCGGGACAGACCGCTGCCGATCTCCTTGGCCGCGCCGCCAACCTGGCGGGCCTGATGCCCGACGCAAGACCATTGGCGCCAGGAGCCCTGGCCCCTCTCTTCCGCGCTCCGCTTCGGTTCGAGCACACGATGCTGTAGTCCGGCAGGAAATCGCGGGGGTGCCAAGTTGCCCAGCACGCGGGAGTGAGAGTTCAAGTGCACCAACGGTTCCGGTTGGTCATCGCCCCCGGATGAGGAACAACAGTCCCACCACCAGCATGGTCCCCTCGATCAGCAGGATGAATACCCGCTCCGGCAGCCGGTCGACGATTCGCTTGCCGGTCCAGGAGCCGAGCACCATGATCGGGCCAAGGGCGAGTCCGACTTCGATGGCGCCGACTGACAGGACCGAGCTGCCCTGGTACGCTACCAGTTTGGCGATATGCATCACGACGGTCGACATCGCCTCGGTCGCGATGTAGCCACCCTTGACCAGCCCATAGGCGAGGAAGAAAGGCGCCATGAGCGGCCCGACACTCCCCAGCAGGGCCGACAGGAAGCTGCTGACCGCCCCGATGAGCGCGAAGGAGCGGAGTGGAGGTCGGGCTGGTGAGCCGGTACGCAGTCGTCGCCAGGCCACGACCAGGAGGAGGAAGAGTCCGAGCAGGCGGGTCAGCGCGGTCAGCGGGGCCCGGGCAAAGAGTAGCCCGCCGAGTAGCGCCATCGGCACGCCACCGAGCGCGAACCATCCTACCACCTTGAGGTCGAGCTCCCGCCGGTTGAACCAGACTCGGCTGCCGTTGCCCACCAGCTGGGCCACGGTGAGTACCGGGATGGCGTCCCGCACCCCGACCGTGATCACCAGCAGTGGCAGGAGGACCGCGGCGCCACCGAACCCGGTGACGGCCGCCAGAGTGGACGCGACCAGCGCGCCCACCCCGAGCAGTATTGCGCCGCCTGTCTCGATCGCCGGCATGACCTGAGTCTAGTCGGCCACGGTTGATCTGGCGGGGGAAAACGAAGACGGACGATCCGGGCTGCTGGCCCAAATCGTCCGTCCTGTCTCTTCTCCGTCCTGACTGCCTCTTTGGCTAACTCCCCGCCGTCCCCGTCAGGATCCCGTGCCTGATCCGCACCGCCTTGGCCGACGCGTTGGGATCAGCTTCCAGGTGGTTGGTAACGATGGTCCCGAACTTGACCTTGCCGTGCAGCACCAGCTGCTGGCCGCTGCGGATCACGGTATAGTCGAGCGCGCCTCCTTCATTGTCCTTGTACTTTTCGCGGAAGGCGGGGCCGAAGTCCTTATCCGTGGAGTTGAGCTTTAGGTCGCCCAGGCCGATCAGCAGGTCGCCGGGGTGGACACCCGCCTCCATGGCGGAGCTGCCGGGCGCCACGCCCTGGATATGGATGCCGACGGTATCGGTGCTGCTGTTGAGCCCCAGGCGGGGCTGGCGCACCGAGTCGGCCTCGAACCGCATCCCGCCCATCGGCAGCACCTTGTCCCATGGATACGGCTCCCGGCCGTCCACGTACTTGTCGTAGAAATCCTGGAAGCTCTTGCCGCCCGACGCCTTGCTTACCGCGCCCCACCAGTCGGCCGGACCGAAGCCCTTGCCGGCCTTGTAGGTGCTGCGATAGACCGAGCGCATCACGTCGTCCAGCGACTGCCGGTTGTCGCTGGCGTCGCGGATCATGATGTCGAGCATGAACCCGGCCAGCGAGCCCTTCGGATAGTACAGGTAGCCGGTACCGTCGGTCGGGTGAATCCAGGTCGAGAGTGAAGCATCCTCCAGCGCCACCGGCGGCGACTGGTTGATGTTGTCGATCTTGCCGCCGGTCTGCCCGAAGAAGCCTGCCGAGTCGACGATCCCGCCGCGCACCAGCGCCAGATCGGCGTAGTAGTCGGTGATGCCCTCGCTGACCCAGAGCCACGGCGTCGGCTCCGCCACGTCATACCGGTAGGGCACCATCTCGGCCGGCCGCATCCGCTTCACATTCCACGAGTGGAACATCTCGTGGGCGGTAATGCTGGACAGCACCGTCTGGCCGATCAGCTGGGTGGTATAGATGCCCAGGTGCGAGGCCTGGTGCTCCAGCGCCGAGCCACCGGGATAATTCTTGTCGAACACGGTCAGCGTCGTGTAGTTGTCCCACGGCGCCTCCTGGAACACCGCCGACTCGGCCGGGATCATCCTGGCGATGTCCTTCCAGAGCGAGTCACGAGTGGCGCCCGCGAGGATACCGGCGGGGTAGCTGGCCAGCCGGGCCCACTTGGCGCCGACCTTGAGCGAGTCGTAATCGAACACACCGATGAAGAACGGCATGTCGACCAGGTCGTGATAGTTCTTTTCGGTATAGCTGCCGGGCGCGCCGGCCGAATGCATGGCCGTCGCGATCTTCCATCCCGTCTGGGTCTTGATGGTGACCGTGGCCGGCCAGTCAGTGCCTCGGCCTTCGGGATACAGGAAGAGATTGGTGCCGTTGAAGAACGCGAAGTCAGGCTTGGACCAGGCAAAGGCGTTGTCCAGCGAATCGGCCTGGTAGTCAAAGGCGACCGTCATGCTCTTCTTGCCCGCCGGCCGGATCCGCCAGGTGTCATAGTCCAGCTTGTCCCAGCGCAGCGGTCCGCCTTCAGCTTCGGGGTCGAAGGCCGAGACGTATTTGGCGTAAT
>JBEPVA010000264.1:0-4255 GCA_041691295.1 Gemmatimonadota bacterium | reverse complement strand
GCACAAGACCGAGCTATTCATCTTCCTGACGCCGAGGATCCTCAAGACCGATGCCGATGTGGATAGTGTGACGGCGCCGAGGCTGGGGGCTGAGGGGCTGAAGCCCTAGAACAGCGGGAACAGCAAACAGCAAACAGCGAAAAGCGAAAAGCGAACAGGAACTACCCCACACCGAAATTGTGTCCCGCCGTGCGGAGCGAGGGAGGTTGGATCTGGGGCATGCGGTGGCCGGCTCGTGAGTCCTCGGCTGAAGCCGAGGCTCGGCCCTGGGAGCTGAAGCGCCCTGGGACGGATGGACCCCCTCAAGGGGGGGCCGCCCACCGACTCAAACCGCCTCGTCATTGCGAGCCGCGAGCAGAGCGAGCGGCGAAGCAACCTCTTGGACGAGAAATTGAAGGTAGCGAAGAAAACCGCGACTTCTATACCAACTGCCCGGCATCGAATTGCCCATAAGCCATGATTGTTTCGGCCCCACGGGCCTCGCAACGACAGAAGAAAATTGGTCCAGCTCCTTCGCTGCGCTCAGGATGAAGAGCCTGAGAAACTATTCCCCTCTCCTCTCTCCTCTCTCCTGTCTCCTCTCTCCTGTCTCCTGTCTTCTGTCTCCTGTCTACCGCTTTCCCGGCCCCGCCGCATACGTCGGCTGCCTCACCCCCTTGAGTTCCCTGCTCGGCCTGACATCCCTGACATGCCCACCACCCAGCGAGAGCACCTCGAGCAGATTGCCGGAGACATACGCGACCGAGTCGGGGCCCCAGCGCACCGGATCACGGCCCAGCGAGTCGAGCAGCGTCTCGTCCGTGTCGGACCGGGCACAGACTCCTTTACTACTCCTGCAGGTCCCCGCAATTGCGATGGCGGGATCGCCGAGCACCGCGTTGAGGGCAGAATCGGCTGACGCACTGTCGGCGGCAGCCACCGCCGCCAGGTCGAGCGCACGAGGCGGCGCAGCGACGGCGTAGAGCCCCTTGGTGGTCCGGATGAAGACCCAGCTCTGATCGACTGACCACGCCACCCGCACCGGTGCCGCACCCTCCGGCAGCTCGACCCGCCGCTCGGCGCCGTTGAGCAGGTTCATCAGCACCACGACCGGCTGGGTCCCGCTCTTCAGGCCGCCCCGGATGAACGCAATCACGCTGCCATCGGAGGCCAGCGCTGGGTAACTCTCATCCACTCGACTGAAGGTGATCTGCAGCGGCACCCCGCCGCCGATCGGAAGGGCGTAGAGGTCGCCGAGCCCACCTTCACCGTCCGCCACGACCACCGCAAAGGCCTCCTCGCCGATGTTGAGGCGATTCGAAAGCGGGGACATCGTGCCTCGACATCCCGCCAACAGCGTGAAAAGCGAACAGCGAAAAGCGAACAGGAACTGCGATCGCGACTTGAGCCCCCTCTCACCTCTCACTTGTCACCTATCACCGCAGTTGTCAGCAACCACCACCCATCCGGATCGACTTCGATCTTGGCGGGCTTGGCCTGCAGTCCACCGATATTCACGACCGTCTCTCGACCCTCGACATCCACCCGGTGGTCCACCCCGTCCACTCGAATCACCAGGCCACGTAGGGTAAAGGCGCCCCAGGCGTCGGGCTGAGTCTGATGAATGGTCATTGCCAGCTTCGTGTTCTCCCACTTCCAGGAAACGTCGAGCTTGGGGTATCCCGGTCGAGTCAGCGCCTGGGTGAAGTACCAGGTCAGGTCCTTCCCCGCCCTGGCGTTCATGATCGCGGCGAAATCGCCGGACACCGCACTCGAGTCTCGGAAGTTGGCGTAGTACTGACGGAGCCCGGCAAAGAAGGCCGAATCCCCCATCAGGCCGCGAAGCGAATGCAGCGCCCAAGCGGCACGCGGGTAGGTGTTGTTGCTCAGCACCGAATCGATGTTGCGGATGGCGGGATTCACGATCGGTTGATCGATGACCGGGTTCTTCGTCGTGGCCGCTTCGGCCGCCTCCCGCATGGTGCGACGAAAGGCGCTGTCGCCATCGGCATGGCCCACCCAGAGGGCCGACAGGTAGGTGGCAAACCCCTCCGACAGCCAGACGTGATGCCAGTCGGCTTCGGTCACGGCATCGCCGAACCACTGGTGGGCGGTCTCGTGAGCGACCACCTCTTCGGTGAGCCGCTTCTCCTGGTAAGCCTTTTCCGGAAAGAAGATCGCCGTCGAGTTTTCCATCCCGCCGTAGCGGGTGGTGGACTCGACGTGTGACAGCCGCTCGAATGGGAACGGGCCGATCAGCTTACTGAAATAGTCGACCATGTCACCGGCGCGCCGAAATGGACCGGCCACTGCGTACGCCGAGTCTTCCGGATAGGCCCAGACCGACATCGGAACGCACTTGATGGCGCAGGCCGCCTTGGGCAGGTCAGTCACCGCAAAGTGGGCGACACCAATGACGAAGGTATAGACCGGCACCGGCTCGCTGATCCGGTAGTTCCAGACAGTGCGGCCATGGCCCAGGGTATCGACCTTGAGCAGCACCCCATTGGCGATGGCCCGCATGCCTGCCGGCGTTTCGACGTGGAAAGTCGCGGTGGCCTTGTCGGAGGGAATATCCTGCACCGGCAGCCAGTCGTGGGCCCGGTCCGGCCAGTTGTCGGAAAACATGGTTCGGGCACCGTAGCCGTTGGTCCCGATGATCAGTCCGTCACGCGGAAAGCCGTGATACCGGATAACGGTGGTCAGGGTGTCTCCCGCATGACGCCGATGCGGGATCAGGACCAATCCATCTTCCTTGCCATACAACGTGCGGGTCAGCCTGGTCTGCACCTCGCCATCCATCAGCACCCGCACCACCCTGAATACGGTGTCGAGCTGCGCATGAATCGGCTCGGTGGATCCGACCAGCCATCGGGTCTGCACCTGACCGACGAAATGTCCTCCGGTATCCGGCAGCGACAGCTGGATATCATAGTCCAGCGCATTGTGCTCGGCCTTGAGGGTGTCGGTGCGGGACGCCAGCGGTTGCTGCTGCAGCGCCATCAAGAGCAGGGCAATCATGCAACCTCGAAGTCAATGGCGAGCCGTGCGTCGCGGACCGGGACCAACAGGCGCTCGACTACGGCCACGTGGGTGGGATGCTCCAGGTAGCGTTTCACCGCCGCCATGTCATCCAGCCGCACCGACAGTACCCACGGGTACTCGGCGGCGCTGGGGGCAAGATTCGTGGCCCACTGGATCTGATGGATTTCAGGCACGATGCCCTTGAGTCCGACCAGCGCCTGGCCCGCGGCATCGATCTGCACCTGCGGAGTGCCTGGCTTGAAGCGGATGAGGACGAGGTGGTGGATCATGGCGATGCCTGGGGGCCCTTGAGAGTTCGGACCGATGGACCGTCGGACCGTCGGAAAACAGCGCTTGCCTTCGAGATCGGCGCGCTCGATCAGTCCGCAGCGCGCCGAATCTCAGAGTTGCGACCCTACCGTCGGTCCGTCGTCCCGACGGTCCAACTAATTATCGAGATACTGCTTATAGAACCCCAAAATATCCCCCCACGCCTTGCCCACCTGATCGGTGTCCGAACCCTTGCGGCCGGGCTTGAGGAAGCCGTGACCGGTGCCCGGATAGATCGTGTGCGGGAACGGGACGCCCTGGGCCTTGAATTGGGCCGAGATGGCGGGGAGAGCACCGGTGGTGCGGTCATCGTTCTCGCCATAGACGCCGAGGATCGGGGCGTGAACCCGGGCCAGCGCGGTCGAATCGGGCGGCGGGCCGTAGCAGACCACCGCCGCCTTGAGCTTCGGGTTGTTGGTGGCATAGCGGAAGCTCTGGCCGCCGCCCCAGCAGAAGCCGATCGTGGCCACCGCGTCCTTCTTGACGCCGGTCTGCTTCGTGATCCAGCCGTAGGTCGCGTCGAGATCGGCGGTGACCTGATCGGGCACCAGGATAGCGGTGATCTTCCGGCCACTGTCCGGATCGGCCGGGCTCTTGCCGTACTTCGATGACAACAGGTCTGGCACGATGGCGACGTACCCCGCAGCCGCCAGCTTGTCGACTACGGTCGGCTCCCAGTCGGTGAGCCCGAAGATCTCGTGGATCACGATCACCGCCGGCGCCGCATCCTTGCGTTCGGGATATGCCACGTAGGCCCGGATCGAATCGCCGGTGGCATTGGCGATCTTGATCCATTCCCCGTGGGTGGTGACGGCATCCAGGTGCTGGTGGCCGCCGGTTCGGAGCGCGTAGCTGCCGCCAGCACCCACCACAGCACCCAGCCCGATCAGCATCAGGGCGCGGATCGCGCCTCGGGCTGTCC
>JBEPVA010000263.1:0-4308 GCA_041691295.1 Gemmatimonadota bacterium | reverse complement strand
GGATGTGGGCGCCGTCGACATCGGCGTCGGTCATCAGGATGATCTTGTGATAGCGGGTGCCCTCGAGGTCGAAGTCGTCCTTGACCCCGGCGCCGATGGCGGTGATGATCGCCCGGATTTCCTCGTTGCTCAGGATCTTGTCGATCCGGGCCCGCTCGACGTTGAGGATCTTGCCGCGCAGCGGCAGGATGGCCTGGAATGACCGGTCGCGGCCCTGCTTGGCCGATCCGCCGGCCGAGTCGCCCTCGACCAGGTAGATCTCGCACAGCGCCGGGTCGTCGAGCGAGCAGTCGGCCAGCTTGCCCGGCAGCACCGCGCCTTCGAGACCGGACTTCTTGCGGACCAGGTCGCGGGCCTTGCGGGCGGCTTCACGGGCCCGGGCGGCACTGGCGGCCTTTTCGATGATGGCCCGCCCAACCGGGGGGTGCTCCTCGAGGTAGCTGCCCAGGTGCTCGTTGACCACCGTCTTGACGATGCCCTCGACCTCGCTGTTGCCGAGCTTGGTCTTGGTCTGGCCCTCGAACTGCGGTTCCCGGATCTTCACATGCAGGACGCAGGTCAACCCTTCGCGGACATCCTCGCCGGACAGGGTGAACCCGTCCTTCTTCATCGCGTTGGTCCGCTTGGCAATGTCGTTGATGGTCCGGGTCAGCGCCGACTTGAGGCCGGTCAAGTGGGTGCCGCCCTCATGGGTGTTGATGTTGTTGACGAAGGTGAAGGTGTTCTCGTTGTACCCGTCCTCATACTGCAGGGCCAGGTCCACCTCGACGTCGTCCTTGGTCACCGTGAACGAGACCGGCTTGGGGTGCACCGTCTTCTTGTTGCGATTGAGCCACTCGACGAACTGGACCAGTCCGCCCTTGGCAAAGAAGGTGTCCTCCTTGGCCGGATCGACCCGCTCGTCCTTGAGCGTGATCGTGATGCCCTTGTTGAGAAACGCCAGCTGGCGCAGCCGGTCGGCCAGGGTGGAGTAGTTGAACTCCAGCACCGTGAAGATCTCGGGATCCGGCTTGAACCGGACCGTGGTGCCGGTGCCGCGCGCCTTGCCCAGCACCTCGAGCTTCTTGACGGTGTTGCCGCGCACGAAACCCATCCGGTGCCGGCTGCCATCCCGGTCGACGACCACCTCGAGTCGTTCGGACAGCGCGTTGACGACCGACACCCCGACCCCGTGCAGGCCGCCCGACACCTTGTAGGTGTTCTTGTCGAACTTGCCGCCGGCGTGCAGCACGGTCAGGGCCAGCTCAACGCCCGGGATCTTCTCGGTGGGATGGATATCCACCGGGATGCCGCGGCCATTGTCGCTCACCGTGATCGAGTTGTCGGCGTGAATAGTCACGCCAATGGTGTCACAGTACCCGGCCAGCGCTTCGTCGATCGAGTTGTCCACCACCTCGTAGACCAGGTGGTGCAGCCCGTTCTCGCTGGTCGAGCCGATGTACATGCCCGGCCGCTTGCGGACCGCTTCCAGTCCCTTGAGGACCTGGATCGAGTCAGCGCCATATTGTCCACCGCCGTTGCTGCCTACCGGTTCTTTCGCCATGAGACCTGTCGTTGCTGGGATTCGGTTGCGGGCTCGCCGGAGGAGCCGGCCAGCCAGCGGATACCGGTAATGCGGCCCTGCTTGCCGGCATTGATCCGGGCCAGGATCGTAGGCGTCATCAGGTGGAGCTCATTGGCCCACTGCGCGGTCGAAACCCTGACCCTGAGCGCTCCGTCCGACGTAATCGACTCGGCCACCGTGACCTGGGCAATCTGGGGCCCGACCAGATCGGCCCACCGGCTCAGCACCTCGGCCTGCTCGATCCGGGGTTTGAGCCCGGAACTGCCCAGCCACGTCTGCAGCGCCTCGGCCAGTGGAGTCGGTCTCCGCTTGGCGTCGAATTCTTTCATCGGACCTCCACCCGTCCTGCGCTCACCGTCCAGACCGGCAGGTCGAGACCAGCCGGCAATTCGTCGAGCCGGGGCGCGGTCAGCAGGACCTGGCCACCATCCTCACGATCCAGCAGCCGCCGGGATAATCGCCGCTGGCGATCAGTGTCGAGTTCGGCAAAGGCATCATCGAGCAGCAACGTTGGGGTGGCGCCTCTAGCCCGGGTCAGGGTGCCCAGTTCGAGCAGCCGCAGGGCAATGGCGGCGCTCCGCTGCTGCCCGGTCGAGCCATAGTCCCGCAGCCGCTTGCCTTCGAGCCGGAGGACCAGGTCATCGCGATGCGGACCGATCGTTGTCATGCCTCGGGCGCGGTCCTTCTCGATCGCGGCGTGAAGCAGGGCCGGCCACTCGGCCGCGCCGGCCAGCGCGGTGAGGCCGTGGTACTCGAGGCTTACCGCCCGAGTTTCCCCAAGCGCCACCATCTCGGCCGTGAACCGCTCGGCCTGATCGGCCACCCAGGTGGTCCTGGCGGTCACCAGTCGGGCACCGGCTTCCGCCAGCGGCAGGTCAAAGGCGGAAGCCAGGTCGCTGCGCTGCTGTCGGAGGGCGGCGTTGCGCTGCGCCAGGGCCGAGCGGTACCGCGACAGCGCCACCAGGTAGCGGCGGTCGGCCAGGGCCAGCACTCGGTCGAGGTATTGCCGCCGGAGTGCCGCGGGTCCCGAAGCCAGTGCCACGTCGGCCGGCTGAAAGGCGACCGTCAGCCAGGCGCCAGCCGCATCGATCAAGCGGGGTGATTCCGCGCCATCGAGCGTCAGCCGTTTTTTCCGGCCTGCTGCCATGAAGCTGGCTGACGCATCCCGGGTCTGTTCCCGGTCCTCGAACCGCACCGCCACCCGGAATCCTGGCTGGTCGAACCGAATCAGCTCGGCGTCGGCGGCACCACGGAAGGACCGGAACAGCACCAGATAGCCTGCCGCCTCCAGCAGATTGGTCTTGCCCTGGCCATTGTCCCCGACCAGTACCGCCCCTCGCGGCGGCAGTTCGACGGTGGCATCGGCAAGATTCCGGAAACCGACGGTTTCCAGGGCGAGCAATCGCACTACTGGATCTGGACGAACCGGACGGCGGTATCCCCGGCCTGGCCCAGACTGTCAATCGCGTTCACCCGGATGACCACAGCATCGCCGAGCAGTGAACCCGCCGGAACCGAGAACCCGAAGGTGACCGGTGACTCCACGTCGACCAGGGGAGTCAGCCCGGTGGAGGCGCCCGTCACCTCGTAATAGACCGTGTCGATCCCGTGAGCACTCGTGACGGTGACCAGGACGTTGAGCGTCTGGCCGGCGGCGATGGTCGTATCGTGGGCGGGTTGGACGATCACGCTGTGCGGGCCGACGGGTCCTTCGGCGCCTGGACCGGTGGGTCGATCGATCGTGGTGCAGCCGCCCAGCAGCAGTCCGGCCCCCAGCCACAGGGCCCGATTCCCCCCGCTGAGTCTGGCCATTTTCATCATTCAAAAATAGTCGCTGCCGGGGCTGAATTGCAGGGTGGAAATGGGGATCAATCGCCTCGAAACACCGCTGCCCGCTTGGCCAGAAAGGCGGCCATTCCCTCACGCATGTCTGCGGTGGAGGCCAGCAGGCCGAAGTGGTTGGCCTCGAGCAGCAGATGCTCCGCCTCCGGCATCTCCGCCCCCGCGTAGACCGACTCCAGTACCAGACGCACCGCCAGTGGCCCCTTACCGAGAATGGTCCGGATCAGCTTGTCGGTCTCTGCCAGGAGTTGATCGGGCGGGTACACCCGGTTGACCAGCCCGATCCTGAATGCCTCTGCGGCGTCGATGATCTGGGCGCTCAACAGCAGTTCCAGGGCGCGGCCCCGACCGACCAGCCGGGGCAGTCGGACGGTTCCGCCATAGCCCGGTCCGATGCCGAGGTTGACCTCGGGCTGGCCAAACCTGGCGGTGTCACTGGCCAGCCGGATGTGGCAGGCCATGGCCAGCTCGCAGCCTCCGCCGAGGCAGAACCCGTTCACCGCGGCGATCACCGGTTTGCCCAGTCGCTCCAGCCTGCCCATCACCGCCTGGCCATACAGTGAGCGCGCCTTGGCATCCAGCGGGGTCTGGCTCGACAGCTCGCTGATGTCGGCGCCGGCGGCAAAGGCCTTGGGGCCGGCGCCCGTGAGCACCACGCCCCGCACCGCCGGGTCCGACTCGGCTTGGCTGACCAGCTGGGCCAGTTCGCGGAACAGTGCGTCGTTGAGCGCATTCAGCTTGTCGGGTCGGTTGATCGTGATGGTGGCCACGCCGTCCCGGAGGTCGAACAGCAGCGTGCTGGCAGTCATCTGGTCAGGTCGGGTGGAGGGTGAGAAGGCTGGCCGATTGGCCGGAATCTACCCACCCATCGGTTTGATCGCCGAGCTGTGGCTTGACCTCGG
>JBEPVA010000262.1:0-4316 GCA_041691295.1 Gemmatimonadota bacterium | reverse complement strand
GGTCCCGGCGGACAGGTCGCGGAAGTTGACCCGCATCCGGGTCATCAGCACGTGCAGCGAGTCGGTCTGGGCGGCGAGCAGCGAATCGACCTGGGCCTGCTGGTCCGGGGTGAGGTCGAGGTCCTCGACCATCCGGTCGAGAATCCGGGCCCGGTCCGGGAACACCGGCTCACGCGGCAGGCGCCCCGTGGCCATGGCCCGGGCAAACCGATAGTGAAACAGCGCCCGGTCAGCCGCGAACCCCAGCCCGAATCCACCACCACCCAGCAATACCAGCAACAGGGTGGCAAAGATCCGCGGGTTGCGCTGTGAGAAGGGGCTCATCGATCGCCCCAGTATTCGAACAGGTCCGCGCCGGCGGCGTTGAACAACAGGCCGAAGGTCTCTTCGTCCCGCTGGGTACTCAGGATCCTGGCCAGCGCCAGACGTTCGGCGGCCACCGGCGCGATGGCAATCCGGTCAGACCATGCCACCTCACCGGCCAGCAGTGCGGCCGAGGCCATGATCAGGATGCTGGCCGCGATGGCCGGGAGGCGCACTGGCAGCGCGGCACTCCAGTCGCTGGCCGCGCGCTGGGCGCGCCTGGCCCGCGCCGACACCCGCCGGGCCAGGCTGTCCCAGTCGATCTCGTGCTCGGGCACGCCTGCGCCACCTTCGCGGAGCACGGCGCCAAGCCGGAGATCCCGCTCATGCGGAGGCCGGCCCGAGTGCGGACGCTGGTCTTTCATCGCCGAGCCTCGAGGAACGGGGTCAGCAGATTCCGCAGCGTGCGCCGGGCCTGGTGCATGTGCCAGCGCACCGTGCCGGCCGGCAAGTTGAGCATGTCGCCGATCTCTTCACTGGAAAATCCATCGATTTCGAACAGCTGCACGATCACGCGCTGGCGCTCGGGCAGCAGGGCCATGGCACCCTGCACGGCCTGACCCACTTCATCCCGCTCGGCGTACTCGAGTGGATCGGGCGCGACGCTGGCGAGGTCGTGGGGCAGTTCCTCGAGGACATGCCGGGCCCGGCCCCGGAACCGGTTGAGCCCGCGGGTGACCACGATCCGGTAGAGCCACGGGGCAAACGGACGGGACAGATCGAACTGGTGGATATTCGACAGGGCGACGGTGAACGCTTCCTGGACCAGGTCTTCGGCGTCCTCGTGCCCCTTGAGCAGGCGATAGGCGATGCGGTAGGCCGGACGGATATGGGCCCGGACCACCGGATCGAATGCGCCGTTGTCGCCCTGCTGCACCCGGGCCAGCAGCGCCGCCTCCTGGCGGTCAAGCTGGGGGCCGGATATTTCGGGAGTAGCGCTGGCTGACACCGGGGCAGCGGGACCGGCAGGCCAGGGCAGAGCGAACGGATGGGCCATCACATCTCCAGGCGTGCCGCCGCTGGATTCAGCGGCGGTTGGTAGCTGGACTACACCCGGGTCCGACCGGGCGTTGGGTACTCTTCGGTCCTTATTCGTACCGCAGTGCCGTGATGGGATCGAGCCGGGCGGCCCGGCGGGCGGGCCAGATACCGAAAAACAGTCCGATGGCGGCGCTGAAGCCAAACGATAGCGCCACGGCCTTGCCGGAGACCAGGGCATTCCAGCCCGCCGCGTGCGCCAGCACGGTCGTGATCCCGATGCCGAGCAGGATGCCGACGAAACCGCCGGCCAGGCAGAGCACCAGCGCTTCGATCAGGAACTGCATCATGATATTGATCGCGGTGGCGCCGAGGGCTTTGCGCACGCCGATCTCGCGAGTCCGCTCGGTGACCGACACCAGCATGATGTTCATGATCCCGATGCCGCCGACCAGCAGGCTGACCGCCGCGATGCTGGCCAGCAGCGTGGTGAAGATCTGGGTAGTCGCCTGCTGGGTGGCCAGGATGTCCTGCTGGTTCTGGATCCGGAAGTCGTTGTCGCCGCCGGGCCGGATCTTGTGCGCCTTGCGCATGACCCGTTCGAGATCGACCATCCCCTGCTGCAGCGGAATGCTGTCCATGACCTGCACGGTGATCGAGCGCAGCCGGTTGCTGCCCATCACCCGGTAGCGCGCCGTCTGCAGCGGGATCAGGATCTGCTCGTCCGGATTGAAGAACGAGCCCTGGGCGCCCTTCTTCTGCAGCACCCCGATGATCTCGAACGGCGCCCCGCCGATCAGCAGCGTCTGCCCGATCATGGCCGCAGGATTGGCGTTGAGCTGATTCGGGATCTCGTAGCCCAGCACCGCGTAGCGCTCCTGGCTGGCGTTATCCCCGGAAGAAAACAGCCGGCCGTAGGCCAGATTGAAATTCTTGACCGGAAAGAAATTCGGGGTAGTGCCATCGATGGTGGTGTTGATGTTGGTGCCGCCGTACTTGACCTGCAGCTGGGTTTGCATCTCGGGCACCACCGCCGACAGCATGGTGGCGGACTGCTGCAGATCGTCCGAGTCGTCGGTGGTCAGGCTCACCCGGGTGGCCGAGGCCACGCCGCGCATGAATGACTGGCCCGGAAAGACCGTGAGCAGATTGGGGCCCAGGGCGTTGATCTGGTCCTGGACCGCCTTCTGCGCCCCGGTGCCCAGCGCCACCATCGTGATCACCGCGCCTACACCGATGATGATGCCCAGCGTGGTGAGCATGGCCCGGAGCTTGTTGGCCCGGATCGACTGGATCGCGACGCTGATCGTTTCGCCAACCAGCATCAGGGCCTCGCGGGAGCGGCAGCGGCTGGCGCAGCCGTCGAAGTGGCGGACTTCATGCCGGGGATGCCGCCACCAGTCATCCGGTTGACCCGTTCCTTCAGGTCCGCCTGCGATGCCACCAGGCTGGCGCTCGGCAGGATCAGCACCGAATCCTGCTCGGTCAGTCCGGCGATGACCTCGCTGTAGTCGAGATCGGTGATCCCGGTCCGGACCCTGACTGGGGTCAGGACCCCACCGCGCCGCACGAAGACGATGTAATCGCCGCCAAACCGGGTGTCAGGGCCGGCCTGGGCGCCACCACTCTTCCGGCCAGCGCCGCCGCCCATCCCGCCGCCGTTGGCGGCGCGGACCTGCTGCAGAATGGCGCGTTCGGCATCAGTCGGGGTGTCGCCGCTGCGGAACTTGGCGAAGATGGCCTTGACCTTCTCTTCGCTGACCCCGGCCGGCAGCGTGATGGTGCGGCCATCCTGAGTCGTCATCGTGTTGCCGGCCGGCTTGGCGCTGTCGGTGCCCTTGGCGGCGATCGTCACCTTGTTGCTGGTATCTCCGGGCTGCGGCAGGCTGGCCAACTGCTGCAACACGGCCTGGGGACTGAGTCCGAGGACGCCGGCCGCGGAGGCCACGTCCTTCTTGGTGCGGAGCGCCGCATTGGGCAGGGCCAGCACGCTGTCCCGCCGGCCGACGTGCACTTCAACGTCGGTGTTCATGCCGGGGAGCAGCAGTCCGTCCCGGTTGGCAATGCGCACCAGCACCGAGAACATCGTGACATTGTTTGTGGTGGTGGACTGCGGCTCGATCTTGAGCACGGTGCCGTTGAACGGCCGGTTCGGATAGGCGTTGACGGTCACGGTGGCCTGCTGGCCCGCCTGAATCTTCCCGATGTCGGTCTCGTCCACCAGAGTCTTGACCTGCACCAGGTTGAGGTCGGCCATCTGCAGCAGCACGGTGCCGCCGCCCACATCACGGGTCGGTGAAGAAATGACCTGGCCCCGCTCGACATCCTTCTCGATGACCATGCCGGTGATCGGCGCCCGGATTTCACAATCCTCCAGCGCGATCTTGGCATTCTCCAGGTTGACCTGGGCGCTGATCACCGCTGCCTTGGCATTGGCCATATCGAGTGAGGCCTGCTCGTAGTCGGTTTCGGCGATCGACCGGGTCTTGTACAGCTCCTCGGCCCTTCCAAGCTGGGCCAGGGCATGGGTCTGGGTGGCCTTGGCCACATCGAGGTTGGCCTGGGCCTGGTTGACGTCGTTCTGGGGCTGGCGCTTGTCGATCGTGACCATCAGGTCGCCGCGCTTCACCAGCTGGCCGGTCTGGACTTTGATCTCGAGGATTTCACCGGAGGCCTTGGACTTGACCTGGACCGTGGTGTCGGGCTGCACGCTGCCCGACGCCTGGGCCGAGACCACGATGTTGCGGCGCTCGACGGGAACAGCCTGGTAGACCGGCGCCGGGGCCGGCTTGCTGCAGGCGGCGGCCAGGGCGGCGAGGATCAGACCACGATTCAATTTCATGTCACGCGTCGGATTCAAGGTTCAGCTCACTGCGGCGGTCGTGACATCCTTCGCGATCCGGCCGTCGAAAATGTGGACCTGACGGAGCGCATGGGCCGCGATGTCGGGTTCGTGGGTGACCACCACGATAGTC
>JBEPVA010000261.1:0-4321 GCA_041691295.1 Gemmatimonadota bacterium | reverse complement strand
GCTCGCATGGTGAGTGGCGCCTTCACTCCGCCGGGATTCACCATCCGGCTCGGTCTCAAGGATGTGAACCTGGCGCTTGCCGCGGCCGAGGCGGTCGGGGTCCCGATGCCGCTGGCCGAGCTGGCGCAGCAGCGGATGGAGCTGGCGATCGAGCGGGGCAGGGCGGAAATCGACTTCGCCGGATTCATGACGGTGATCCGGGAGGAGGCCGGACTTTGACTGCAGTAGAGGGGAGAGAGAAGAGGGGTGATCACGGTTCGGCGCAGCTCAGAGCGCCACCGCGAGGCTTTTCCCCTCTCCTCTCTCCTCTCTTCTCTCCACGCAGTTCCTCTCTAGATTGTCGTCATGCGTATCGCCCTCTTTTCCGAAGTCTACTGGCCTATGGTCAGCGGGGTCGGGATTACCCTGACCCGGCTCACCGACGCACTGCGGGCGAGAGGCCACGACGTCCGGGTCTACTCGGCGCAATACCAGCTCCCGTCGGGATTGATGGATCGGCCTGAAGTGCGTCGCTCGGCCGGCGTGCCGGTCGGGCTGTATCCCGATGTTCACTGGGCCTTCCCCCGCCAGTCACAGATCGAAGCCGACCTTGCCGCCTTTCAGCCCGACCTGATCCACGTCGCCACTGAAGTCACGATGGGACTCGCAGGCGTCAAGGCGGCGCGGCGCCTGGGCATTCCGCTGGTGGCGTCAGCCCATACCGACTATCAGAAATACGCCGAGTGGTACCGGGTACCGTGGGTGATCGGGGCGGCGTGGGTGTATCTGCGCTGGTTCTACGGGCAGGCGGAACGAGTGCTCTGTCCGTCGAAGATTTATCAGGACTTCCTGATTTCGAAGGGCATCAAGCACGCCTCGATCTGGAGCCGGGGGGTCGATCCGCGCGAATTCCATCCCGGGTTTCGGAGCCAGGAGTATCGGAGCCGGCTTGGCGTGGGCCCCAACGACTTGCTGGTGACCTACGTCGGGCGGGTAGCCAGGGAAAAAGACATCGGGCGGCTGCTTGAGGTCTGGCCCGCGGTGGCTGCTCGGCACTCCAATGCCACGCTGGCCATCGTGGGCCAGGGGCCGCTGGAAGACAGTATCCGGAAGATGAACCTGCCACGCACCCATGTGCTCGGGTTGCTCAAGGGGCCCGCGCTTTCGGTAGCCTACGCTTCGGCGGACATCTACAGCTTCCCTTCGCCGACCGAGACCTTTGGCAACTCGCTGCTCGAGGCGCTGGCCAGCGGGTTGCCATCGATTGCGGCCGATACTGGCGGGGTGCTGGAATTTGCCAGGCACGGTGACAACTGCCTGCTCGCCAAGGCGGGAGATGCGCCATCGCTGGAGACCATGCTGGAACGACTGCTCTCAGAGCCGGGGCTGCGTGGGCATCTGAAGGAGGGCGCGCTGGCCACCGCCGCAGAGCGGCGGTGGGATCTGGTCTATGACAGGCTTGAGGAGGACTACCGCGAGATTGCAGCGCGGGGGCGGGTGGCGGCGTAGGGGCGTGCGCCCTGATCCCCGGCTGAAGCCGCGGATAGCCGCGCCTGGCGCCCAATGGCCACCCACGATGTGCTGCGGTCGTCCGGAAATCCGATCGCTTCAGCGATATCGGGCCGAGCCGCGGCTATGAGCCGTGGGCGAGCGAAACCCAGGCAGTCGAGAATCGACTGCGGCGCGCCCGGACGACGAAGGCACACGGTTTTGGGGGGAGGGCTCGGGCTGACTGACGATTCGTAGCTGAACGCGGACCACACTTAAATTCTCTCCTCTCTCCTCTCTCCTCTCTCCTCTCTCCTCTCTCCTCTCTCCTCTCTCTACCCCATCCACGCTCGCAGCCCGATATACGCGAGCGCCGCGATCGCGCCGGCCATCGGAATGGTCAGCAGCCACGCCCACACGATCTGCCGCGCCACTCCCCACCGTACCGCCGAGATCCGCTGACTGGCGCCGACGCCGACGATGGCACCGGTGATCGTGTGCGTCGTACTCACCGGCACCCCTAGGCTGCTGGCCATCAGTACCGTGATACCGCCCGCCGTCTCGGCGCAGAAGCCACCGAACGGCCGCAGCCGGGTGATCTTGGTCCCCATGGTCTTCACGATCCGCCAACCGCCCATGGCGGTGCCAAGTCCAATGGCGGTGTAGGCAATCATATCGACCCAGAATGGAATATGATCGGCGACGGGGAGATACAGATGCCCCATCCAGCCGGTCTGGTTGACGAAGAGCGTCTGGGTCGAGACCAGCAGTCCCGCGATGATTCCCATCGTCTTCTGGGCGTCGTTGGCGCCGTGGCTCAGCGAATAGAGAGCCGCCGAGAGTAGCTGCAGCCTTCGGAACAGCCGGTCCATCGGGCCGGGCGCCTGTTTCCGGAGCGCCCACGACAGCCCCACGCTCAGCGAGAGCCCCAGCACCATCCCGATCAATGGCGACAGGAAGATGAACAGGATCGGCTTGACCCATCCGGCGGTGATCAGGGCGCCGACCCCGGCCTTGGCAATGGCCGCGCCGCCCAGCCCACCCATCAGCGCATGGGACGATGAACTGGGCAGTCCCAGCCACCAGGTTATCAGGTTCCACGCGATGGCGCCGAGCAAAGCGCCGAGCACGAGATTGGGATCCACCACCGCCGGATCGACCAGCCCCCTGCCGATGGTCTTGGCCACCGCGGTACCGACGACGAATGCGGCGGCAAAGTTGAAGAACGCCGCCCAGATCACCGCCACCCCGGGTGACAGCACCCGGGTGGCCACCACCGTGGCGATGGAGTTGGCGCTGTCGTGGAAGCCATTGATGAAATCGAAGACCAGCGCGATTGCGATGATCACCAGCACATAGCTGACGCTCGGTGCCATGGTCAGCTGTGCTTGAGCGAAATGGATTCGAGAACGTTGGCGGCGTCCTCGGCGTAATCCAGGGTCCTCTCGAGGTTGTCGTAGATCTCTTTCCACTTGATCACGGTGAGTGGATCCGGGGTGCCCTCAAACAGCTTGCCCATCCACTCGTGGTACAGTGAGTCGCCCTCTTCTTCCAGCCGCTTGACCTGCACGCAGGCCGCGATAACCCCGGCCGACTTGTCGCTGGCCAGCCCCTGCACCGCCACCAGCACCTGTTCGTTGATGTGCACGATGGTCTCGGCCATCAGGATGATGCCCTTGGGCGCCTCCCCGACATGGAATATCTGGGCCCGGCGGGCGTTGCCATCGATCAGGTCGATCACGTCATCCAGCCGGCCGGCCAGTTCGTGGATGTCTTCGCGATCGAGGGGGGTAATGAAGGTCTTGTCGAGCCGGGTGACCACTTCGTGGGTCAGCTGGTCGCACTCGTGCTCGAGGCGCTTGATCTGGTCCACGATTGGACCGCGGCGGCTCGGCTCGGTGGACAGCATCTGCTTGAGGAAAACCGCCGCTTCGACGGTCCTGGTGGCGACAGCGGTGAAGAGATCGAAGAAGCGTTCGTCGCGGGGGAGGAGGCGCACCTGATCGCTCCAGCGTAACGGGCGTGTAACGGCGGGTGAATCGACGGCGGGAAGATAGTCCCCGCCGCCGCGGAGGCAAGGAACCGCCGGAGCTCAGCCGGCCCGCAGCAGCGGCAGCAGATCGGCGGGCCTGGCCAGCCAAAAATCGGGGGCGGAGGGGGCCAATTCGGCGCGGCTGAATGGCCCCCAGAGGGCCGCGGCCGTCGCCACCCCGCCGGCATGGCCGGAGTGCATGTCGTGGATGCTGTCGCCCACGAAAATTGCGTCGGCGGCCATGGCACCAAGCTGAGCGATCGCCTTGTCGACCGGCTCGCGGTCGGGCTTGGGACGGACCACGTCATCGGCGCAGACCAGGACATCGAGAAACGATTCCAAGCCGGTCCGCCGTAGCCCGCGGACCGCGCCTTCGCGGTTCTTGCTGGTGACCAGGGCGGTGCGCGCCCCCGCCGACCGGACCGCCTTCATCATCTCGGCCACGCCCGGGTAGATCGTGACCATTCGGTCGTGGTTGGCCAAGTTGTAATTCCGGTACGTGGCTACCAGTTGCTCCAGAATGGCAGGATCCTCGGCGTAGTCCTGGAACTGAACCCGGAGCGGTGTCCCGACGCCGCGGAGCCAGTACGCATCATCCCGCGCGGGCAGCTGGTGCTCTTGCAGGGTGTGGTGGTAGCTGTCGAGAATCAGGCGGAGCGAATCGATCAGGGTGCCGTCGAGGTCGAACAGGACGGTGGAGAAGAGTGGCATGGCGCGGAAAGTAGGCGAGGCGGGCGAGACGGGCGAGACGGCCAGGTCGTACATTCGGTTCGCTGTTCGCTGTTCGCTGTTCGCTGTTCGCTGTTCGCTGTTCGCTGTTCG
>JBEPVA010000260.1:0-4321 GCA_041691295.1 Gemmatimonadota bacterium | reverse complement strand
GCCGGAAATGGTGCCGGCCGCTTTGCTGGGCCGCCCGACCTGCGCCAGCGGATCAATCCGGGTCTGCGGCACGGTGCTGGCCTCGGCACTCATGCGCTTGACGGTCTGGGTGGCGCCTTCAGTATCGACGGTGCCGGTCATGGTGCCGGCCACTGACTGCACATCGCGCCCGAACTCCGCCGCGGTGGAGTAGCGCTCCTCCGGCGAGCGGGCCAGGGCGTGATTGACGATGAGCTGGAGTTTGGGCGGGAAGTTGCCTGACGGAAGACTGAGGTTGAGCGGCGCCGGATCCTCCGTCAGCCGCTTGATCATCGCCTCCTGCGCCGAGTCGGACTTGAAGGGCAGGATCCCGGTCAGCATCCGGTAGAACACCAGCCCCATGCTGTAGATATCGCTCCGGCCGTCGAGGGTATCGCCGGTGAGCTGTTCGGGACTCATGTACTCGGGAGTGCCGACCACCAGGCCGGTCCGGGTCACCTTCTGGCTGCTGGCATCGGCCCCGGTGGCCTTGGCAATACCGAAGTCCACCACCTTGACCACATCGCGTCCGCGGACCGACGAGATCATGATGTTGTCGGGCTTGAGATCGCGGTGCACGATGCCGAGATCATGGGCCGCCTGCAGTCCTTCGCAAGCCTGGCTCAGAATGGCGGCGGCGCGGGGCAGGGGCAGCGGACCAGTCTCGTGCAGGAAATCAGACAGACTCTTCCCCTCGATGTATTCCATCGCGAGGTAGATGAGTCCTTCGGTGGTTTCGCCGAAGTCGTAGATCGAGCAGACGTTGGCGTGAGCAATCCGGCTGGCATTGGCGGCTTCACGGTTGAACCGGCCGACCGCTTCGGGGTCATTGGACAGTCCGGCCGTCATGATCTTCACCGCGCAGCGCCGGCCCATCTTCACATGCTCGGCCAGATAGACCTGCCCCATCCCGCCTTCCCCGAGCTTCTTCTTGATATGGTAGCGCTCGGCCAGCACCTGTCCGACCAGGTCCGTCGAAGCGCTTTCCCCGCGCAGCGTGGTGCCGTCCTTCTGGCAGAAGAGGACGTCGTCGTTGTACTGCGTGCCGCAGGAGGTGCAGAACTTCATGCGAACTCGGTCCGGATCATCTGGTCGCCGAGCAGCAGGCGAGTCTTGTCGCCCAGGATGTATTCGGAGCGGACCGCGATGGCGATTCCGTTGCGGCTGCCTTCGTCGGCCACCACGAAATCGGCATCCTCGCTGCGGATGCTGGCGTGCAGGGCGCTCATCGAGGGATCGTAGGGAAACTGCCAGTCGCCCTGCTCGCGGCCGATCCGCAGGGTGCGGCCCGGTGAGAGATGGACCATGTCCCGGGCCCGGCCGTCGGAGCGGATCTGGGCCAGGTTGGCCATGTCGGTCTGCGGCGTGAGACTGCCGAGCCGGCGGGTGTTGTCGGCCTCGGGCGGACGCGGCCCCGGATAACCCAGCCGGCGATAGCGCAGCACCTGGCTGCCGATCAGGACCATGTCTCCCTCGACCAGCCGGTGGGGCCGGTCGAGATAGACCCAGGTGCCATTGCGGCTGCCGAGGTCACGGACCACCAGCGAGCCCTCAACCATGAGGAACTGGGCGTGGACCGGGGAGAGGTAGCCGTCGTCGGGGAAGTTGAGATCGGCGCCATTGCGGCCCAGCGTGGTGACCGCGCCCTGGAGCGCAAACCTGGAAATTTCCTGAGCCGAGCGGTCCAGCAGCACCAGCGTAATGGCCCGGCCGCCCGGCATGACCACCGCCGCCATCGGGCGCGGGGTGGGCAGGTGCGCGGGGTGACCGCATGAGGGGCAGAACTTGTTGCCACCGACATCGGCCCGGCCGCAGTTGTTGCAGGTCAGTGCCGCGGCCACGGGAACGGTGATCCGAGTGCCGCAGGAGCCGCAGAATGGCAGGTCAGTGGGAACCGGCGCGGCGCATGACGGACAGCGCCGCTCGGTAGTGCGCGGTGGGGCCGCGGGGTTCTGATTCACGACCGCAGTCCTCCGTTCGGGCTGGGGGTCACAGCTCCACCAATGGGCCAACCGTTCGGCGAATGAAATCGTGAGGGTGCGCCGCCGAAATGGAGCCTTGGCGGACACTGCCACCAATTTAGGGATGGCCGGGAGGTGCGTCAACCGGATTGGTTGGCGTAAGTCCTAGTCGCTATGTACCTTGAGCCATGCGCCGCTGCTTACCTGCCTTTCTGGCCCTGGCGCTGGGATGCGCCTCTTCGCCTACCCGGTCTCCCGCTCCAGCCCCCGCTCCGGTGACAGGCCGTGCTTCTGCGGCCGCTAGCATTGCCGCCCCTGCTCCGACCAGCCATCTCCCAGCCATTCCAGAAATTGACGGCCCGCTGGCGGTGCGACTGGTCTATCCCGCCGCCGGCGATCCAATCGATGCCCGGGACTCGAGCTTCCTGTTCGGCAGCACCGGCAACGGCAAGGCCAGTCTGACGATCAACGGCGCCTCCATGAAGGTGTGGCCCAACGGCACCTGGCTGGCGTGGGTGGCACTGCCAGCGGACAGCCTGATGCGATTCGATCTGGCCGCCCGCACCGCCACGGATTCCGCGCTCGTTACCGTCAACATTCCGCGGACTCGCCGAGCGGCTGCGCCCGCGACCACACTCTGGATCGATTCATCCTCGATCACTCCGCGGGGCAGGATCTGGTGGCCGGCCAACGAATGGCTGCCGGTCACGGCCCGCGCCGCGGCCGGCGCACAGCTCTGGATTCACTGGCCCAGCGGCCGGATCACACCGCTGGTGGCGGATCAACGCCCTGAAGACATACCCGAAGCCATCCGCGCCTTTGATCGCGATTCGACTCGACTGGCAGCGCCGCCCGCAGTGACCCGGTACTCCGGTGCGGTCCGTGGGGTCGCCATCGGCCTGCCGCTCGGACCGCTGGTGGGACAGCCGCTGACCCCGGTACCCGGTGATAGCGTGCCGATGCCGTTCATTGAAGCGATCATTGGCACTGACACCACGCGGGCACCTTGGCCGGTGCAGGTCACGCTGCTCGATACGATTCCGCAGCTGGTCGAGCTCGACGATGACACCGCCCGAACCGGCACCACCGACCGGCTGACGGTGGGCCGCAGCCGGCCGGGCGCGACCTATCAATGGTTCTTCCCGACCGGGACAAGGTCCGCCGCCAGCGCCCGGATCGGCAACGACCTGCGGCTGGCGCTCTCGCGCGGATCGGAAGCATGGGTGCCGGTGGCCGACGCCCAAGCCTTGCCTTCAGGAATGCCGCAGGTCCGCGCCACGGTCGGGTCGGTGACGCTCACGCCCGCCGAGCTGAGCCTGACGCTCCGCATTCCGCTCAATGCCAGGGCTCCATTCCAGGTCGTGGAAGACGATCATCGGCTGACCTTGCGACTGTACAGCGCGGTCGGTGACGTGAATTGGATCCGCTACGGCGGCACCGATCCGGCCGTCAGGAATATCAGCTGGGATCAGCCGGCCACCGATCAGGTGGACATGGTCATCGAGCTGGCCCAGCCCGTCTGGGGCTACCGAACCCGGTGGTCCGGCACCGATCTGCTGCTGGAAATCCGCCGGCCGCCGCCGATCCAGCGCGGCCATCCGCTGGCAGGGCGCCGGATCGTGGTCGATCCCGGTCATCCACCGGCCGGCGCCATCGGGCCGAGCGGGATGCACGAGTCCGAAGCCAACCTTGCCGTGGCCCTCAAACTGAGGCAGCTGCTGGCCGACGCCGGCGCCGAGGTCATCATGACCCGGACCACCGACTCGGCGGTCGCACTTGAGGCACGGCCCAGGCTGGCTGACAGCGTCAACGCCGACCTGCTAATTTCGATTCACAATAACGCTCTGCCGGATGGGGTCGAACCGTGGCGCAACAACGGCTCCAGCGTCTTCTATAACAGTCCCCGCAGCGTGCCGCTGGCCATGGCCATCCAGCGCCAACTGGTCCAACGGATGGGCCAGCGCGACCTCGGCGTCGGCCGCGGGGATCTGGCCCTGGTCCGTCCCACCTGGATGCCGTCGGTTCTCTGCGAGGGACTGTACATGATGATTCCGGACCAGGAAGCTGCGCTGCGTTCTCCCGAGGGACAGGGGCTATATGCCCGCGCAGTCTTCGAAGGGATCGTGAGTTTCCTGCTGGAACGGGCCGGGATGTGAGGTTCGACGTTCACTCGCTCGTCTCCCCGTCGCCTATGCCACGTCTCCCCGCTGCCGTTCTCGCGTCGCTCCTCCTGATCGCTGTTTTGTCTGGCCCGGTCAGGGCCCAGTCGGCCGAAGAGCGGGCCTCCCTCGAACAGTTCCGCGATTCACTGGGCAAGACCAGTGATACCCTGGCGCTGGCGG
>JBEPVA010000259.1:0-4325 GCA_041691295.1 Gemmatimonadota bacterium | reverse complement strand
GGGGTGCGGGGTGTTGAGATGAGCCTGAGGTCGTCACGGTAAGAGGTGACAGGTAAAAGGTGAGAGGGAACCGCGGGTGCTGGATTTTCCTCTCGCCTCGTACCTCTCACCTGTCACGCTTTCATGAACGGAAATGAATTGAGCGAAGCGCTCACACCGCCGGTCGGCCGCGTCGTCGCAACGGAGCTCAAGCCGTCGACGCCGCACCAGTTCCACTTCTGGACCGCGCTCGAGTCGCCGGTCGGCATTGGCGCAATCGTGCGCGCCGAGGGGAATGGCCGGACGGTGTATGGCATCGTGACCGATGGCTTTGCCTACTCTGACCTGCAGAGCCCGCTGTTCGACGTGGTGGGGGCCGACTCCGATCCGGCCAGGGCGGTCGAAGCGCCAACCGATCGCACTGAAGTCCGACTCTACACCGCCGCGGTGCTGCGGCAGATTCCGGAGGAACCGCTGCAGCCAGTGCCGATCGGCGGAGTCTGGCTGGCCGGTGATGCCGATGTGGTCACCGCTCTCCGGATGGATGCCTACACCCAGCCTGGCAAGTCGACCGGCATTCCGGTCGGGGTCTACGTCTCCGCCGGGCTCGAAGCCCCGGTCTACCTCGACGCCGATTTCCTGCTCGGCCCGGAGGCGGCCCACCTCAACATCACTGGCGTGTCCGGACTGGCCACCAAGACCAGCGCCATGGAGTTCCTGCTCAGCAGCATCTTCCAGACTTTTCCATCGGAGAAAGGCAGCATCGGCGCGGTCTGCTTCAACGTCAAAGGCCCCGATCTCTGCTTCCTCGATCAGCCGGCCGAGCTCAACGACACCGATAGGCGCCTCTACCAACGACTGGGGCTTTCGGCCACGCCGTTCGGCCAGGTCCGCTATTTCGCGCCGCACAAGCCGGATGGAATCAATCTCAATACACTCCGCACCAACGCCGCGCTGTCGGCCAACACCGAGCCGCTGGTCTGGGGTCTCCGCGAGGTGCTCGACTACGCCGAGGTGCTGCTCAATCGTGACGATGTCGACGCCAAGGCCGGAGCGCTGATCGATTTCCTGACCGAGCGGGTGGTGGGCCGCGAATTCAGCGACATCACGCTGCGGGATGCACCCTTCAAGGTCGAGACCTTTGCCGATCTCGAGGAGTTCTTCCGGGCCATTCTCGATTTCATGGAGACCAGCGCCCGGGGCAGCGAAGTCTGGAAGACCCATCACATCGCCACGATCAGGAAGGTCCGCAACCGGCTGGGCAACATCAGCACCCGGGCCCGCGGCCTCGTCACCGACAGTGGCGACATCAACGACCTGCCCTGGGGCAGCTTCGAGGACCGTGGCATCCAGGTCATCGACGTGGCCGGGATGGATCCGCTGGCCCAGGACCTGGTCTTTGCCAGAGTTGTGGCCAAGCTCCGCGAACATCTCGAGCGCCGGGACCTGGGCGTCGATCATCTCGTGGTGGTGGTCGATGAGCTCAACAAGTACGCGCCGGCCGATGGGCCGGACACCTATGTCCGCCGGATGCTGCTCGACCTGGCCGAGCGGGGCCGCTACCTGGGGCTGGTCCTGTTCTCGGCCCAGCAGTTCAGGAGCCAGGTGCAACGCCGGGTGACCGGCAACGCAGGCACCGCGCTGTACGGCCGGATGGATATGGATGAGCTGGCCACGCCGGCGTATGCCAACCTGTCGCCCGCCACCAGGGCCAAGCTGGCCGCTCTTCCCAAGGGCGAGCTGATGATCCGGCATCCGCACTTTACCCAGCCGGTGTTCGTGCGCTTTCCGCGCCCGGCGGTACTGTCGGGCCGGGAAGGGGTCGAGCGCTTTCCACCCGAGCCTGACCTTCCGTTTGCCGATGCCATTGCCCGCCGGCTTCGGTCCCTCGATCGGGCCATCACGGTGGACCAGGTGCTGGGGTTGATCGATGGTCACCGCGAGGAGGATGTCAGGAAGGCGCTGCACGCCACGCTGCGTGGTCGGCCCGAACTGCCCCTGCCGTTCTTCCGGGCGGCGCTGGGTCGGCGGGTGAACTCCGAGATTCCGGTCCCTCGGCGGGTGCATGCGGTGCGCAATCCCTCCGACCCGTTTGCCCCCTGAGGACCTTGCCACACCCCCGAGCGGGTGCGATTCTCCTCCCGTGAAGCTCGCGCACCTCGCCGACTCCCATCTCGGCTTCCGGCAATACCACCGCCAGACCTCCTCCGGCCTCAATCAGCGCGAGGCCGACGTGGCCAACGCCTTTCGGGCGGCGATCGACGGGGTCATCGGAGCACGTCCCGATGCGGTGTTGCTGGCGGGTGACATTTTCCATTCGGTCCGGCCCAATAACCTCTCGATCGTCCTTGCCTACGAGCAGTTGAGCCGCCTCCGGGACGCGCTGGGGCCGACCGCGCCGATCGTCCTGATTGCCGGTAACCACGACTCGCCGCGTTCGACCGAAACCGGTTCGATCCTCAAGCTGTTCGACGGACTGAATGTTGACGTGGCCACCGACGAAGCCCGGCGGTTCCACTATCCCGAACTTGACCTGTCGGTGCTGGCGGTGCCGCATAATTCGCTCAACAGTCCCGACTGGGCGCAGCTTCGGCCCGAGGGCGCCGCCACGCACCAGGTGCTGGTACTGCACGGCGAGGTCGAGGGAGTCTTCCCCGCCGATCGCAGCGTCGCGGAGCATGGCGGGGCGGTCATCCGGCCGAGCGAACTGTCCGGCGCCAACTGGAGTTATGTCGGGCTGGGGCACTATCACGTCCAGCACGAAGTGGCGCCGCGGGTGTGGTACAGTGGCTCGCTCGAATATGTGAGCTCCAATCCGTGGGCCGAGCTGGCTGCGGAACGAGAGGAGGGCCGGCAGGGCAAGGGTTGGCTGCTTGTCTCGCTCCCGGACGGGAAGGTGGAGCGGCGGGCGGTGCCGGCCGCCCGGAAGCTGCTCGATCTAGCGCCGATCAACGCCGTCGGCCTGGATCCCGTCGCCATCGATGCCGCCATTGCCGAGCGGATCGGGGCGGTCGAGGGCGGCATCGCCAACCAGATCGTGCGGCTGAGTGTCCGGAATGTGGAGCGGCACATTGCCCGCGAGCTCGATCACGCCGCGATTCGTCGCTGGAAGTCGGAGGCGCTGCATCTGCAGCTCGATGTCCGCCGACCCGAACGATTCCAGGAGGAAGGCTCCGGCGCTCCAGGGGGCAGACAGACCCTGCCCGAGATCGTCGCCAAATACCTCACCGACCGCCAATTGCCCGGTACGGTCGACCGCGATGAATTCGTCAGGCGCGGCGTAGGACTGATCCACTCGGTCGAGCAGGAAGCGCTGGAGAGCTGATGCAGATCGAACGGCTCCGACTCCAGAACTTCCGTCAGTACGAGGACACTGAAATCGCCTTCGGGTCCGGGCTCACCGGCATCGTGGGCCCGAACGGAGCGGGGAAGACCACCCTGCTTGAGGCCATCACCTGGGCCATGTACGGCGCGCCGGCTGCCCGCGGCACTCGCGACTCGATCCGGCGGCGTGGCGCCGATCCTCGTGCCCCCGTCAGGGTCGAGCTCGAGTTCCGCCTCGGCAATCGCCATTTCCGGATCGAACGGACCCTGAGCACGGCGGAACTGTACCAGGACCGCGACCCGACCCCGATCGCCTCGAGTCTGCAGGGAGTGACCGGCCGGGTGGGCAGACTGCTCGGAATGAGCCAGGATGAATTCTTCAACACCTATTTCACCGGCCAGAAGGAGCTGGCAGTGATGGCGGCCATGAAGCCGACCGAACGGGCCCAGTTCCTGTCCCGGGTGCTCGGCTATGAGAAGCTGCGCGCCGCGCAGGACCGGCTCCGGGACGAACGATCGACATTGCGGGGCCGGATCCAGGCCCTCGAAAGCGGGCTGCCGGATCCGACCGAGCTCGACACCGCGGAACATGCCGCAGTCAGCCGGATTGCTGCCGCCGATCAGAGTCACCAGATGGCGCGCTCCGGACTGGTGGCCAATGCGCGGATGCGGGCCGAGGCGGAGCCCCAGTGGGTCCGGATGCAGCAGCTGCAGGAACGGGTACAGGCCGTCGAAGGTGATCTCCGGCTGGCCGATCACAAGGTCCAGGCCGCCCGCGAGCGATTCCAGGGACTCGATCGCCGCCTGGTCGAAGCCAATGAAGCCCGGAACCGACTGGAGCCGTTGGCCCTCCGGTTGGCACCGCTGCCGGCCTTACGGAGCGAGCGTGAAGCGCTCGATCGTCTGGCGGAAGCCAACGCCGACTTCCAGGCCAGGCAGGGCCAGCTCGAGGAGCTGCGGCGGGCGCTGGGATTGTTGCCGGCCAGACTCGCGGCGCTGCCGTCAGCTGAGCAGGTGCAGAC
>JBEPVA010000258.1:0-4369 GCA_041691295.1 Gemmatimonadota bacterium | reverse complement strand
CGCGGAGTTGTGTATAAGAGACAGCCAAGCAGCGGAGCGATCGCGGTACCCCCCCCCCCGTTGGTCATGCCGCGCCCTGGAGACTCTGCATCGTCACCCGGCCGGCAGGGTCCGTCAGCGGCACCGGCGGGGTCAGCGCCCTTCCCTGCGCATACCCGATCCCCAGCGAGCGCAGCTTGTCCAGCACCGGCGCGCTGCCGACCTGCTTCGCGATCGTAAAGATGCCCATGCTGCGACCGATCTGATCCACGGCGCTCACGATGTGGCCGTACATCGGATCACCGACCACGCCCTGCACGAACTGCCCGCCGATCTTCAGGAAATTCACCGGCAAGGTTTTCACATAGGTGAACGAGCAAAGGCCGTTGCTGAAGTCTTCCAGCGCCGCCGAGCACCCTGCCATCCGAATTCCGGAGAGGAATCGCAGGGTCCGGCTCGGATTGGCGAGGGCAGCGGCTTCCGAGATCTCGAAGCACAGCGCCTCCGGTGGAACTCCGTGCTTGGCCAGCTGCTGTTCCAGCACCGGCAGGAGACCGTCCTGGGAGAGCGCCGATGCACTGAGATTGATCGAGCAGACCGGCAGCTCGGCGTCGGGGTGCTCGCGGTGCCACTGTCCCAGCAAGGCAATCGTCTCTCGCACCACCCACCGGTCGATGGCCGGCATGAGGTTGTAGCGCTCGGCCTGCGGGAGGAAATCCGCGGCGGTCTGCACATGGCCCTGGGCCGTGGGGAGCCGCAACAGAATCTCGAAATGAGGACGGGGCGAGCCGTTGGCTTGCAGCGAGACGATGGGCTGGGCATACAACTGGAAGTGGCCCTCGTCGATGGCGCGGGCCAGGCGGGTAACCCGCCGCGCCATCGCATGGGATCTTCCGGCCAGGCCAGGTCCGAGCCGTTCGGTGTGCACCCGGTTGCCCCCGTCCTCCTTGGCCGAGTAGCAGGCGGCGTCGGACGCACGCAGTACTGCCGCGATTCCACCCTCCCCCGAGGTGATCTGAAGCAGCCCGATGCTTGCGGCAATCGAGAAGGTCTTGTCGGCCCACATGAAGCTGTATTGCTCGATGTCTCCCCGAATCCCCTCGGCGATGCGCTGTGCTTCGGCCAGCGGGCAATTCTCCAACAAGACCCCGAACTCGTCGCCACCCAGGCGCGCGAGAGTATCCCGTTTCCGCAGGTGACTGGCTATGATCGGCCCGAGATGCCGAAGCAGCTCGTCACCGGCATCGTGACCGCAGGTATCGTTGACGATCTTGAACCGATCGAGGTCCAGGGAAAGGAGCACGTGCTCCGAGGTGACCTCGGCCAGCCCCTTGACCACGCGGGTGAGCCGGCGCTCGAACTCGCGCCGGTTGACCAGCCCAGTGAGGACGTCGTGGGTGGCCTCGTGGGAAAGTCGGTGGCCCGCCCGGCGCTTTTCGCTCTCATCCCGAATCACCAGCACCACGCCGACCATAGTCCCCTTGCGGTCCCGGATCGGCGCGGCCGTGTCGCCGATAGGAACCTCGGTCCCATCCGGGCGGAGCAGCAGCACACCATCTTCCAGATCGATGGAACGCCCCTCGGTCAGGCACCGCGCCGTCGAATTGGCCACCGGCTGCCGGGTTGCTTCGGAGATGAGAGGCAGCAAGGCGTCCAGCGACTGCCCCAGCGCCTCGCCTGCATCCCACCCTGTCACACTCTCGGCAACCGGATTGAGAAAGGTGACGATGCCCTCGGCGTTGGTCGTGATGACTGCATCGCCAATCGACTCCAGTGCGGCCCTGGAGTAGTCGATGACTCCGGCAGGAACTTCGGGGTACCGGCGCCATTGATTCAGGTCGCGGAGCGTCACCAGCGAGCTGCATTGCCGTTGGAACCGATCGGGCGACAGGTCAGCTCGACCGGGAATTCACCTTCATCGCGCCGACGGGCCAGGCAGGTCAGCGCACCGGCGGTAAATGGCACTTCGGATGATGCCCCGAGGTCGTGGAATCGGGCCGGAATGACCCGGGTGAGCCGCTGGCCGAGCATCTCCTCCTCGCTCCAGCCGAACAGGCGCTCGGCTTCGGAGTTGAGGGTCGTGACGCGACCCTGGCTGTCGAGGATGACCATCGCATCGGGTGCCGCATCGAGCAGCTGGTGATACTCGCTGGGCATTACCATCACCAGGCTCCTCGATGGGTAAGAACTGCGCTACGGCTTCGCTTCGTTTCGCTCCTGCTCCTACTTCATCACTTCACGGCAATCGCCAGCGGTCCATTCAGCGTGACCACAATCGGCGTACCGGCCGCCACCACGACGTCGCGGTTAGCGGTCTCCGCCGCTACCACTGCGCCGGCGGCGCCACCGACCACTGCGCCGATAATGGTGCCCTTGGCATTGCCCCCGATCACCTTGCCCGCGATGGCGCCGATCACCGCGCCGGCCCCCGCTTTTTCAATTTCGGTATTGCCCACTCCCCGGCCCTTGAGCGTGTGCGCCATGGACGTAATGCCGGCAGAGACCGGATAGGTTTGCCCCCTAACGGTCACCGAGCTGACCAGCACAGTGATGCGTCCATCGGCCTTGGTCTTGTCGTTGGCCGGCTGGAGCTCGGTGATCGTCAGGTTGAGCGTGGAGCCGGCGGGAATCACCACCCGCCCTTTGCTATCCTTCACGTCGTTCGACACACCGGCGGAAAATGTTCCCCCGGCCTTGTCGTTTCGCGACGAAATAGCCGTCTGCGTGGTTGCATCGATCGACGTGCCCGACAGCAGCGTGAGCGTCTTCGCCGGAGCGGGAGCGGGAGGAGGTGGTGGCGGGCGGGGAGGATCGGGGCGCGGCGCCGGACTCGCCGACGGCTTGTCGCTGAGTTTATAGGTGCTGTCAGTCCTGGCCAGATCGACACTGCGATCGGAGGCTTTGCCGCAGGCCAAAAGGCCCGCCGTAGCAAGCCCTGCGACAAGTATCCTGCGCATGATGGACTCCGGTTGTAGGATGAACGCTCCTTAACGTCTCCCGAACCGCTCTGAACGACAATCCATCACAGGGATGCATTTGTGACTACATCGGAAGAGCTACGCCGAGGGCGGTCGAGGCGGTAGAGATTGATCGAGCTGGGCGGCCACGGTGGCGAGGAAGTCGGGGTAGCGCATGGGCTTGGCGATATACCCGTCGCAGCCGGCTGCCCGGATGCGCTCTTCGTCCCCCTTCATTGCCAGGGCGGTCAGGGCGATCACCGGGATGTGGCGAGTTTTCTCATCGGCTTTGAGCAACGCCGTGGCCTGGAGGCCGTCCATGCCGGGCAGTTGAATATCCATGAGGATCAGGGCCGGCTGCTCGTCCCGCGCCAGCGTCAGCGCCACCTCCGCGTCGATGGCACTCAGCACGGTGTGCCCCACCGACTTGAGCAGGAAGGCCGCCAGCGTCATGTTGGCGTGGTTGTCCTCGACGACCAGAACCTTGGCCACGTCAGGCCAGCACGTGACGGCCGGACATGGCCCGCCGCACTTCCTGGCTGAAGCGCTCAGGGTCGAATTCACCCTTCTCCATGACGGCCGTGACGTAGCCGTTCAGCCGGTTGCGGTCTTCCAGAGTGAGCTGCCGCGCGGTCACTACCAGAATGGGAATTCGGGCAGTCTCCGGGTCGTGGCTCAGGGCCTCCACCACGTCGAAGCCGCTCATGTCAGGCATCATGAGATCGAGCACGATCAGATCGGGGAGCTCCAGCCGAGCGATAAGAATCGCCTCGGCGCCGCCATAGGCGCGCATCACGGTCGTGCTCAAGTCCTGGAGACGAACCGCAATCATCTCCACCGCCTTCGGATCATCATCCACCACCAGGACCTTCAGGGTTCGGCCGTGCGCTAGCGGGAAGAGCCGCAGATCCACCAGCGCCTGGTACAGCTCCTGCCGCGAGATCGGTTTCTGCATGACCGCCGCGGCGCCCAGGGCAAAGCCCTTGTTGCGATCGGCGACGATGGAGATGATCACGACCGGAATATGGGAAAGCGCCGACAGCTGCTTGATGCGCGCGAGGAAGTCCCAGCCGTCCATGACCGGCAACATGATGTCGAGGGTGATCAGGGAAAGCGGATGCCGCTCCGCGAGCACCAAGGCGGCCTCGGCGGTCGCGGCATGCACAACCGTGAATCCCTCGGCTTCGAGCTGGAGCCGGATCAGATCGGCCGACTTGAGGTCGTCTTCCACCACCAGCGCAATGCGCGGCCCAACTGGAGCCGCCGTGGGCTGGGGCATCACGATGGCCGGGACAGTCCCCATGTCAGGGGCCGTACGCAGTGGGACCCATACCGTGAAGCAGGAACCCTCGCCCACCGCACTCTCGACCGCAACGGCTCCGCCATGCAGCTCGGTCAGGAGCTTGACCATCACCAGGCCAAGCCCGGTGCCG
>JBEPVA010000257.1:0-4421 GCA_041691295.1 Gemmatimonadota bacterium | reverse complement strand
GACGTGCCCGGCTTCCTGCCCGGGGTAGCGCAGGAGCATGGCGGCATCATCAAGCACGGCGCCAAGCTGTTGTACGCCTACTGTGAAGCCACCGTGCCGAAGCTCACGATCATTACGCGCAAGGCGTACGGCGGTGCCTACGACGTGATGAGCAGCAAGCACATCCGGGGAGATGTGAACCTGGCCTGGCCCACGGCCGAGGTGGCGGTGATGGGCGCCAAGGGTGCCGTCGAGATCCTGTTCAAGGAGCAGATCGCGAAGGCAGCGGATCCGGCGGCAGAAGAGGCTCGGCTGATCGCGGATTACACCGCGCGATTCGCCAATCCGTACGCGGCGGCTGCCCGTGGCTTCGTGGACGACGTCATCGATCCCCGGGATACGCGTCCACGACTGATCGAGGCCCTCCGGACGCTGGCCACCAAGCGGGACCGGAATCCGCCTAGGAAGCACGGCAACCTGCCCCTCTAGCGGCCTGGGGGGCAGTGGCATAAACTTCGTACGTGCCGCAGGATAACTCCCTTCCTCCGATTCGAAGTCAGCCCCGGCGTATGCTGGCCGTGGTGGTGGCCGCGCTCGCGGCGCCATTGATCATGGCACACGCGCAGGGCGCCATCGATCCCACGGTGGCCGCCCGGGCCGCGTCGCTGGAGCGACAGGGCAATCGCGGCCAGGCCACCGAGATGCTGGGCCGCTATCTCGCAACCGCGCCGGATGACGGGCTCGCCTGGTTCGAACTTGGCCGTTTCTACCTCATGGATGGTCGGGCCTGGCACCAGGAAGGCCACATCGGCGATCCTGACGCCGCCATCTACCTTGATTTCGCGGCCACGGCGTTCGAGCAGGCTATCCGGCTGGGCTTCGATACGGCCAAGGTGGACCGCGGCATGGTCGAGATGGACCGCGCCGTCAGCCCTATCGAGGACGCCGGCTGGACCATTCCACCCGCGCGCGGGGCGCTCGAGGTGCCGGCTCTTCCCGGATTCATTCAGGAGTTGGGACGCAATATTGTTCGGTCCTGTCCGGCCCACGGCGTGGTGGTCACCGGCAATGATCTCGAGGCCGTGGCGGCCTGGTATACGGTCGTGGTGGTCGATCGGCGCCAGGATATGGTGCTGGTCCGTCCCGATCTGTATGCCAGTGACCACCGGTACCGGGTGCGGGTGGCCCGGATGCTTGACGCCGACTCCGGCGCGCCACTGCCAACAGCGCTGGCCGAGGCGGCCCAGCACCGTCCACTCTGCCTCACTCCCGACGCCGATGATTCGCTGGCCGGCGGTGCTGCGGTCCTGGTCCCCTGGAAGCTGGTTCGGGTCGCCGCTCCTTCGACGCCGGATCATGACGCTGAGGCGCTCACGGTTCTCGACCTGCTGACGGTCGAGCGCGCAGGAGGTGCGCCCTGGTCAACTGGCGTGCTGGAGATCTACCGCGCCGCCGCCCGGCGCAATCCTTCCCTCTGTGGCGGCACTCTCTCCACGATCGACGGCGCCGGCGCTCCCTGCGGCCGGTAACCCCTCCCCTGCAGAGTTCCACACCCTCATGAAGCGTGTGCTCGTGGCCAATCGGGGCGAGATCGCGCTCCGGATCATTCGTGCCGCTCATGAAGAGGGGATGGAAGCGGTCGCCGTCTATTCCGAGGCCGACCGGCTGAGCCCCCATGTGCGGGCCGCCGACCTGGCCATTGCCATTGGCCCATCGTCGCCCGCTGAGAGCTACCTCAACGTCCAACGATTGATCGCCGCCGCCCGCGACAGCGGCGCCGATGCGGTCCATCCCGGCTACGGCTTTCTGGCCGAACGGGCCCACTTTGCCCAGGCGGTGCTCGATGCCGGGCTGGCCTGGGTCGGGCCGCCGCCAGCAGCCATACACGCCATGGGCGACAAGACCGAGGCCCGCCGCCGGATGGCCGCGGCCGGGGTGCCGATCGTACCCGGTCTCACGGTGCCGGTCACCGATCCGGCCACCGCGGCGGCGGCGGCCGAAGAGATCGGCTTTCCGGTGCTGGTCAAGGCGGCTGCGGGCGGTGGCGGCAAGGGAATGCGGATTGTGCGGCAGGCCGGGGAGCTGGCCACGGCCCTGCAGATGGCGGCCTCCGAAGCGCTCAAATCCTTCGGTGATGCCAGCGTCTATCTCGAGAAGTACGTCGAGCGGCCCCGCCACATCGAAATCCAGGTCCTGGCCGACGCAACTCGAACGGTGCATCTCGGTGAGCGAGAGTGCTCGATTCAGCGCCGTCACCAGAAACTGGTCGAGGAAGCGCCGTCGGTGGCGGTCAACCTGGCACTGCGCGAGCAGATGGGGCAGGCGGCGGTCGCCGCCGCCGCCGCAGTCGGATACCGCGGGGCCGGGACCTGCGAGTTTCTGCTCGCGACCGATGGCAGCTTCTACTTCCTCGAGATGAACACCCGGATCCAGGTCGAACATCCGGTAACCGAACTGGTGTATGGCATCGACCTGGTGCGGGAACAACTCCGCATCGCGTCGGGCGAGCCGATGCGGATTCCGACCGGCCAGGTCATTCCCCGCGGCTGGGCCCTCGAGTGCCGGATCACCAGCGAAGATGCCACCAACGGATTCCTGCCGGCCACCGGCCGGCTGGAGTATCTGCGGCCGCCGGGCGGGCCTGGCGTACGCTGGGATGGGGGGTTCGAGACGGGCAACGAGGTCACCCTGTTCTACGACTCGCTGCTCGGCAAGATCATCGTCTGGGGCCGTAACCGGCACGACGCCATCATCCGGATGCGCCGGGCCCTGCAGGAGCTGATCATCGTCGGCGTACCGACCAACCAGCCCTTTCATCTGCGGCTGCTGCAGGATCCTGACTTTACCAACGGGAACATCGACAGCCAGATGCTCGAGCGCCGCCCCGATCTGACGAGCATCGCCGCCGATCCAGCTTCCGCCATCGGCATGGCGGTGGCCGCGGCGCTCGCTGAGGATGAAGCGCGCCAGTCGCGCCGGCCAGCGGTTGAACGAAATGGCGATTCCGTTTCCTCTACCACCGGGCAGGGCTACTGGCTCCAGACGGCGCGCCGGGAATCGCTGAGAAACTCGTGAGGCCGACCGGTACGACCCCGCTGCGGTCGTGCTGCCGATGACGGTGGCCACCGAACTGATCCGGATCACGGCCATCGCAGCCGGCGGCAATGGTGTTGGCCGCCTGGCTGACGGACGGGCCGTGTTCGTGCCCCGCACAGCTCCCGGCGATCTGATCGAGCCACTGGGGCTCGATGTGCGGGCGCGCTTTGCCCGGGCGCGATCGGCCCGGATCGCGGAACCGGGCCCTGACCGCGCGGTGCCCCGCTGTGTCCACTACGACCGTGACCGCTGCGGTGGCTGTCAGCTGCAACATCTCAACTCGAGCGGGCAGCAGGCTGTACGGCGCGCCATTGTGGGTGACGCAATGCGGAGGATCGGGCACCAGGACGTCGGGGATCCCGCTCTGGAGGTTGCCGAATCCGAGTGGAGCTATCGGACCAAGCTCACACTATCGGTGAAAGCCGCCGGCAAGGTGATTGGCTTTCACCAGCTCGGCGCGCCGAATCGGGTGTTCGATCTGGAGCGCTGCGAGATCGCGGCACCGGCGCTGAACATGCTCTGGGCCGCGGTAAAGGCCCACCGGGGATTGCTGCCAGCCACCGCAGAGCATCTGGTACTCAGACTGGCGCGAGATGGCGGCCGCCATCTTGTTGTCGAGTGCACGGCTGGAGAGGTCTGGTCGAGTGCCCGCCAGCTGGGCGCGGCGCTCCAGGTGGCCGGCCAGCCGGCCACGATCTGGTGGCAGCCGGAAGGTGGGGTGGCCCGGGTCATGTCCGGCTCGCCTGATGCCTATCCTGCCGTGGTCTTCGAGCAGGTTCATCCGGCCATGGGAGACCGGGTTCGTCAGCATGCTGTCTCGGCCCTGGGAGCTGTCGCGGGACTCCGGGTCTGGGACCTCTATGCCGGCATCGGCGAGACCACCCGCGCTGTGCTGCAGCGGGGTGCCACGGTAGAGAGCGTGGAAGCGGATGTCCGAGCGGTGGCGCTGGCTGGATCCGCTGACGAGCCTGGCGCCCGGCGCCATCATGGCCGGGCGGAAGAGCTGGTGTCCCGCCTGCCCAGGCCGGACCTGGTCATCACCAATCCGCCCCGAGCCGGGATGGACCCCACGGTGGTCGACGCGATCCGCGACTCGGCGCCGCGCCGGGTGGTCTACATCTCCTGCGACCCGGCCACCCTGGCCCGGGACATTGCCCGGATCCAGGCGCCGTCCACGGGGCCACTGTTCAGCCTGTCGTCCCTGGTGGCCTTCGACCTCTTTCCGCAGACTGCCCACGTCGAATCGGTCGCCGTGCTCGAGGCCTCATGAAATATTTCGTCACGGTGGATGGTCGCGAGATCGAGATCGAAGTCGCCGGCGGCCGGGTCCGGGTTGAGGGCAGGGA
>JBEPVA010000256.1:0-4544 GCA_041691295.1 Gemmatimonadota bacterium | reverse complement strand
CGCTGTACAGCACCCGGTCGAGCCGGAAGACACCGAGGGTCTTGTCGAGCTCGTACTTGTTGCGGGTATTGGTGGGGATTTCGATCACGGCGGTCACGACGTCGGGCGGGGTCGGGCCCACCGGGACGTCGTGCCAGTAGTGGAAGTGTCCGGTCGTCATGGCTGGAAACTAGCGGCGACGGGGTCCCGGGCAACCGCGCTTGCCTGCGGGACGAGAGCGGGGCAACTTTGGGCCCGGCCCGAGTGGCGGAATGGCAGACGCAGCGGACTCAAAATCCGCCGGGGGCAACCCCGTGCGAGTTCGACTCTCGCCTCGGGCATTGTGAACCCTACGAAAGCAAAACGCCGGTCAATGACCGGCGTTCTGCTTGCCGTGTCTCAGGAGGCGCGGTCATTCGCCGAGCTGCAGGACTCCCTGGATGGAGGCCGATCGCTGCCGTCGAATGGCCGCCTCCAGCCCGATCAGGTCCATGGTCAGCGATTCGATCATCTGCGCCTGGGCAATGGTAGGGCTGCCCCGGTCCAGCGCCTTCAACTGGGCCTGCAGTTCCGCCAGCTCGTTCTCGAGTCGTTCCGGGTCCAGCACCGCCGGCTTGTACCGAAGTCGCGTGCTCGCCCTTCGTGGCATCACATCCTCCTCAGGGGCAGGTCGGGGTGGCAGCTGCGAGGGATGATGTACGGCCTGGAAGCCGCTCGCGCTAGTCCCAACCACTTCTGGCCGGTGCCAGCGGACATTAGGTTTTCGACCGACCGGTACTGGTCCCGTACCGACCAGGTCCATTGCCCGATCCGATAACCACTCGAGGCCTCGCTTGGCCGACATTCCCTCCGCGCTGCAATTGGGGCTGGCTTCTGCCTACTCACTCGAGCGCGAGCTGGGGCAGGGTGGAATGGCAACGGTCTACCTGGCCACCGACCTCAAGCACCATCGCAAGGTCGCGGTCAAGGTGCTCCGTCCCGAGCTGGCGGCGGTGCTCGGCGCCGACCGGTTCCTCCGCGAGATCGAAGTCACCGCCCAGCTGCAGCATCCCCACATCATCCCGCTGTACGATTCCGGCTCGGTCAACGGCATCCTTTATTACGTCATGCCGCTGATCGAGGGAGAATCGCTGCGCGACAAGATTTTCCGTGACAAGCGGATCCCGTTCGAAGAAGCGGTACGGCTCAATGGAGAGGTGGCCAGCGCCCTAGGTTACGCCCACGAGCGTGGGCTGGTCCACCGCGACATCAAGCCGGAGAACATCCTGCTCTCCGGCGGGCACGCGGTGGTGGCGGACTTCGGCATTGCGCGGGCGCTGACGGCAGCTCAGCAGGGCGCCACAGCGGGGCTCACCGGCGTCGGCTTCGCGATCGGCACCCCCGCCTACATGAGTCCTGAGCAGGCCACGGCCAGCGAGGTGGACGCTCGGAGCGATCAGTATTCGCTGGCCGCCGTGTTCTACGAGATGGTGACAGGGGTGGCACCGTTCGCCGGTGAGACGGTGCAGGCGGTGCTCAGCAAGAGCCTGACCGCGCCGAGGCCGAAGCTGAGCAAGGTCAACCGGGAAACGCCAGCCGAGGCGGATGGACCGGTGGCCAAGGCGCTGGCCTCGGACCCGGCCCGCAGGTACGACACGGTCAATGCGTTTGCGTCGGCGCTCGAGCACGCAGCCGGAGGGGGTACGGGGGCGGTTGCCGAACGCCGGCGGCTCCGCCGGATGGCGATCGGATTGCCCGCCGGCATTGCCGTCCTGGCCGGGCTCTGGATCGCGTTCGGACCATCCCGCGCGGGTGCGGTGGTGGCAGGTGCGGAGAGCATTGCGGTGCTGCCGTTCAGCGCCTCGGGCGCTGGCGTCGAGGCAATGAGCGAGGGGATGGTCGACCTCCTCTCGACCAATCTCAATACCGTCGGCGGAATCCACGTCACCGATCCGCGACTGGTGCTCACGACCTGGAAGAAGGCGGGCGGCACCGGCGGTGCTGACCTGACGACGGCATTGACGGTGGCCCGCGGAGTCAAAGCCACGGCGGCGCTGGTAGGCAGTATTGTGGCCACCGGTTCCCGGGTCCGGATCAGCGCCGATCTGTACGGCCAGGATCAGAAGTCGCTGGCGCATGCCCAGGTCGACGGGGCCAGCGACAGCATTCTGGCCCTGGTCGACGAACTGAGTCTGTCGCTGGTCCGCGAGATCTGGCGCTCCAAGGAACCGGTCCCCTCGCTGCGAGTGGGCGGGCTCACGACGAACTCGCTGGCCGCGATGCGTGAATATCTGGTCGGAGAGCAGCATTATCGTCGATCGGAATGGGACTCCGCGTCCGCCGCATTCATCCGAGCCATAGAACAGGACTCTACCTTTGCCCTGGCCCACTTCCGGCTGGCGGCGACCATCGGATGGTCAGGCGGACTCGGCGCCGAGCGCGGGTTGCAGGCCAGCGACGCGGCCCTGCGGTTTGCCGGCCGGCTGCCGGCACGCGAAAAGAGCCTGGTGACGGCGTACAACCTGTTCGAGCACCTCAAGCTCTCGGCCACCGACAGCATGCGGGCCTATGTATCCCGCTATCCTGACGACCTCGACGGATGGTTCCTGCTCGGCGAGTCACAGTATCACACCCGGCAGCTGATCGGGTATGACCCCGCCGTGCTCCGGGCGCCGTTCGACAGTGTGCTGGCCCGCGATTCGACGTTGACGCCGGCCGCGATTCACCCCCTCGAGATTTCGCTGGCCAGCGATGACCGGCCGCGGTATGACGCCTATTACCGGATTCTGTCCCAGTCGGGGAATGAACAGGAGAACCTGGCCTATCACGGGGCGGGTGAGCTGGCATTCGGCAGTGGAATCGTCGACAGCGCCACCGCCAAGGCCATGGCCAGGTTCAATGGTTCCGCGGCCTTTCTTTACAGTGGCTTCTCGGCACCGAACAGCAACTCGGATTCGGTGATGCGGCGATTCGACGGGATGAAGCAGCTACTCGCGGTCGCGCCAAACCTGCGGACCCAGGTCCTGTTTTCCCGGGGCCTCACACTCGGTGCGCTGGGGCAGTTCCGGGCCGCTCGGATCGTGTACGACTCGCTCAAGATCACCGATCCCAACAACGCGTTCGCCATTCTGATGTGGCCGACGATGGTCGGCTTTGCACCGGAAGGGGATTCGTTTCCACCGGAGCTGATCGGGATGGGCAAGGCGCCGCGGACCAGCCCGTTCCAGGTCTTTCTCACGGTGATGATGATTCAGGCGCGGGGTCACCAGGCCGAGGCCAGGCGTCTGGTGGATTCGATGTTGACCAGTGACAGTACCAGGATGCCGCGCCAGCTCTGGGCCTCGTTCAAGGCCCAGAAGGGGTGGTTCACCATTCTGGCCGGCGACACCACCGCAGGAATTGTGCAAATGCGCGGCGGACTGGCCGAGGCCGGAGCCGGGTGGAATCAGTTCTTCGTCGACCCTCTGGCGCTCCGGTTGGCCACCGTGATGGCTGGCCGGAAGGACACCCGTGACCAGGGGCTGGCGTTGCTGCGCCACGGATTTGATCCCAATACCGCCATTCGGCCGCTGGCGGTGTACGCGCTCGGCAAGGCAGAAGAAGCGGCAGGGGATCGGCCGGCCGCGGCTGCCGCGTACGGTCAATTTCTCAGGTTGTGGGACAAGGCGGATTCATCCGCCCAAGGGCGGGTCACGGAAATCAAGCAGTCGCTGGCGCGAGTGTCGGGTGAGCCGCAGTAGTCCAGCCAGCCACCGCAGTCGGGCTGAGGTTCTTCCGGCCACCCTGCCCACTCCCACTCCCACTCCCACTACTATCGCTCCGGTTTGGCCAGACTGTAAAAGATCTCGATCCTGATCCTCACTGGGAACATTGCTGGATTGCCGATCTGGCGGCGTCTGGGTGGGATCGGGATTCGTGGTCCGGCATTCCGATATGGCCCAGCTCTGGTTGCTGCTGGTCGCCTCCTCGACGCGGGGCCACGGTATTGGGCGGCAACCGGTAAGCAGTGCATCCGGGTTGCCCGCTCAGCCGGCATCGACGAATGACACTCTCGACCAGCGACGTCCTGACCATGCCCCGGCGGATTGCAAGCTGGAGGGGTTCGAGCCGGTGGACTCCCAACAGCACCACAGTTTCGGCCCCGACCCGGTGTCGCAGACCTGGGAGCGGAGATTGTATCTCAGCCCACCTGGGTCGAGATCCACCAGACATTGCCGCTGGGGTCCCGCACCCCGCCGCGGAGGTCCGGGTCACCTTCTTTCTGCACCGGCTCCTGAACCGCAATGCCACCAGCGGCGAGTGCCCGCTGGTAGCTCTGACTGGCATCGGGCACATAGAAATGGATCCAGGCTGGGAATGCCGGGAACGAATCGCCACCCTCCGCGAACATCACCACACTGTCGCCGATCTTCAGTTCGACGTGCATGATGCTTCCGTCCGCCGCATCGAACCGGCGCAGCGGGACCGCATCGAACGCCTGGGTCAGGAATTCCAGCAGTCGGGCACTGCCTGCCACCATCAGGTAGGGCGACAGCTGAGGATATCCTTCCGGCCGGAAGGCTTCATTCACGCGATCTCCCTCGGAA